>CALWUX010000061.1 GCA_944384795.1 uncultured Clostridia bacterium
ATAAAAAAGAAACTCCCTACGCCGGTATGAACCGCACAGGTTCCATGAGTAAGAGGACGCCACCTCACTCTCAGCCAATTTCATTGACTCCCCAGTTCTTTTTATATTTGATTTGCTTTCATTATAAATCGCTCCTGCGGAAATGTCAACCCGGGCGGGCTGAGCCTGGCAGGTTGAACCTGCAGACGCTCCCCGCCCTTGGTGCACAGGAAATGGCAGTTTGTGGTTTGGCGGGAGAGAGGTTGTAAGCTCCCGAAAAGCACAAGGGCAGTTGTGAGTAAAACGTAAAAGTGTAGTCAATTTTTTCAAAAATTGTGGGGTCAAGGGGCAGCGCCCCTGTCGCGCTCCGCAGGCAGGTTGAACCCTTCAGAATGAAATTGTTAAATTTCATTCTGTGGACACTGCCCCGCTCTTGGTGCGCAGGAAATGGCAGCTGGTAGTTGGGCGGGAGAGAGGTTGTAAGCTCCCGAAAAGCACAAGGGTGGTTGCGTGTAAAACGTAAAAGTGTAGTCAATTTTTTCAAAAATTGCGGGGTCAAGGGGCGGCGCCCCTGTCGCGCTCCGCAGAGCGCGAAACTCTTTATACTCAAAAAAATCAGGAGGGGTTCTCTAAACGCCGTGCGTTTGCACGGCGCTTTTTCACGCAATTTGTGTTTTACACCAAAGGTGTGCAGGCCGGACAGGACGGGCAAAACCTGCGCATACGCCCGGTTTTCAGCGCGCGGCAAATGAAAAAAGAGCGGTTTACAATCAACCGGTTAGGACAGTCTGCTTTTAAAATCCTCGTACCCGAACCGTTTGATGATTTGCAGTCCGTTTGTATCGGAATACAGTGCGATTGACGGCAGATTCATACCGTTGAACGTGTTGTTTTTTACCATGGTATAATGGGCCATATCGCAGAAAATCAATTTGTCGCCCTCTTTCAGCGGGGCGTCAAAGGAGTAATCCCCGATGACGTCGCCCGCAAGACAGGTAGGGCCGCCCAAGCGATAGGTGTATGCTTTTTCGCCCGGTAAGCCTGCGCCGATGATTTCCGGCCGGTACGGCATTTCCAGCACGTCTGGCATATGGCAGGCGGCAGATGTGTCTAAAACAGCCAGCTGTATGCCGTTTTCCAGAGTGTCCAGCACGGTGGAGACCAGATAGCCGGTGTTCAGTGCGACCGCTTCGCCCGGCTCTAAATATACCTGTACGCCGTAAGCGTCCTGCGCAGATTGGATACAGCGGAGCAAAGTTTCCATATCATAATCAGCGCGTGTAATATGGTGACCGCCCCCGAAGTTGAGCCATTTCATTTGCTTGATGTAAGCGCCAAAGGCGCTGTCCACTACTTTTAATGTGCGCGCCAGGGTGTCGGAATTTTGCTCGCACATGGTATGAAAATGCAGTCCGTCGATGCCGTCCAGCAGCTCCGGTTGGAAATGTTCGGGCGTAATGCCCAGGCGGGAGCCTGTAAAACAGGGGTCATACAGCTCCGTTTTGATTTCGGAGTAGTTGGGGTTGAGCCGCAGACCGCATTCCACAGGTTTGCCGCTGTTTTTTACCTTGTTTTTAAATTTGCCCCATTGAGAAAATGAGTTAAACACAATGTGGTCGGAGTAACGGATCACATCGTCGATTTCGCAGTCTGCAAAAGCGGGCGCGTAGGTATGCACCTCTTTACCCATGTATTCGCAGCCCAGACGGGCCTCTAAAACACCGCTGGAGGTAACGCCGTCCAAATATTTACCGATAAGTGGATAAACGGAAAACATGGAAAATGCCTTTTGCGCCAGTAAAATTTTGCATCCGGTGCGCTCCTTTACAAAAGCCAACAGCTCCAGATTTTTTATCAAAAGCCGCTCGTCAATCAGGTAAGAGGGGGTGGGCAGTGCTGAAATATCAATATCCATTTGCATTTCTTCCTTACTTCTTTTTCAATATGAAAAGGCTGCAGGGCGCTTTGCTGGTTTCTGCAGCCTTTTTGCGGGATATCGGTTGGTGACGGCGAAAACCTGTTTTGCCGCGTCGGGCATAAGGGAAAGCCCTTTGCGATATGCCTGTGTTCAGCCGGTATGCGGCGCTTAATCGATCAGCGTGGGGTCAAAGTCCTCTATCCAGGGCAGGCCGTATTGGTTCAGCGCCTCCATAAACGGGTCCGGGTCGAATTCTTCCACGTTGTAAACGCCCGGCTTTTTCCATTTTCCCGTCAGCACCATCATAGCGCCGATCATGGCAGGTACGCCGGTTGTATAAGAAATAGCCTGAGAGCCTACTTCTGCATAGCATGCCTGGTGGTCGCACACATTATATACGTAGTATTTTCTTTCTTTTCCGTCTTTTACACCGGTGAAAATACAGCCGATATTGGTTTTGCCTTTGGTTCTTGGTCCGAGAGAAGCGGGATCGGGCAGGACCGCTTTTAAAAATTGCAGGGGGACGATTTGTTTTCCCTCAAAGTCGATGGGTTCAATGGAAGTCATACCTACGTTTTCCAGTACCTTTAAATGGGTCAGGTAGCTTTCGGAAAAGGTCATCCAAAAGCGGATGCGTTTGATTCCTTTGATATGCAGGGCAAGGGATTCCATTTCCTCGTGGTGCAGCAGGTAAATGTCTTTCGGGCCGATTTGCGGCAAATCATACACCCGTTTGACGGACATGGGCGGTGTTTCGATAAATTTGCCGTTTTCAAAATAGCTGCCGTTGGCAGTGACCTCCCGGATATTGATCTCCGGATTGAAATTTGTGGCAAAGGGATAGCCGTGATCGCCTGCGTTGGCGTCTACAATATCAACGGTATGGATCTCGTCAAAATAGTGTTTTTGGGCATAAGCGGAAAACACCCCGGTTACGCCGGGATCAAATCCGCTGCCTAAAACAGCCGTAATGCCTGCGTCCTCAAATTTTTTCCGGTATGCCCACTGCCATTTATATTCAAATTTTGCCGTGTCGGGGGGTTCGTAGTTGGCGGTGTCCAGATAATGGACTTTTGTTGCAAGGCAAGCGTCCATTATGGTCAAATCCTGGTATGGAAGCGCGACGTTGATGACAATATCCGGTCGGTATTTCTCTATCAATGCAATAATTTCCTCTGTATTGTCAGCATTCAGCCGGGCGGTGGTCACTTTTGTTTTTCCGCCGTCCAGTTTGGATTTCAAGGCATCGCATTTGGATACGGTGCGGCTGGCGATACAAAGCTCCTTGAATACTTCCGGGTTTTGGCAGCATTTATGCGCAACCACGCCGGCCACGCCGCCGGCGCCTATCATCAAAGCTTTTCCCATAATTTCAGCTCTCCTTATCTGTTGTTTATCGTTCCTTGTCACGGCAACTATTATATATAAAACAGGGGTATTTATCAAGGCGCTGGGCAGATTTTTAAGGTTTTTTTAAAGTTTGCCGCAAAAACAGCATTTTTTTGTTGATGTTTTATTTTGCAGACGTCTTTTTTGTATGCGTAGGTGACTTTCGATACGCCGCGGCTGCTGCAAAATGGAGGCAGCATAAAAATAAACTGTGGTTTTGGCATATTCCGTGTGAAGAACGGGCAACCTATTTTGCAGGAGGTGCTGACAATGGATTTGCATGATAAAAAACAGCCTTATGACGAAAATGAAGAGTTGGAAGAGACGTTGTTGGAAGAAACGGACGATATGGCAGACGATGAGGAATATAACGGGGACGACGAAGAAAATACGGAAAATGAAAAAGAGGAGGGCGCTTCCCGTTTTAAAAGACCGAAAAATGCGGGTGTTTATGCCGCGATGGCGCTGTGCCTGACAGCCCTTGGCGTTGGTGCGTGGGCAACATATGATACCGTTGTGAAAATTTCGGACGTGACTCCCGATACGGTTTCTTCTTACGCGGCGCCCAGCTCTGCGGCGGAGGTGAACCAGACCGTAAGCGGTGTGATGCGGGACAACGTGATGGAGGATTCTTTGCCGATTGCGGAAAGTGAAACGGCTTCCCAGGCTGTTTCCGGTCAGGAGACGCTTGGTCAGGAGGCTGTGCCCAGCCAGGCTGAATCCCAATTGCCGGCGGAAAGCCAGGCGCCCGAATACTATAACTACCCCGTAGCGGGACAGGAAATTCTGAACGGGTTCAGCAACGGCGACCCGGTATACAATGCGACCATGAACGACTGGCGGTCCCATGACGGATTGGATATCGGCGCGGAGCAGGGGCAGAATGTGATGAGTATCGGTGCGGGAACGGTGGTAGAGTCCTATGAGGATATGATGTGGGGAAATGTGCTGGTGATACAGCACGGAAATTTGGAAGTCCGTTACTGCGGGCTGGCAGATAAAAGTCCGCTGGCAGCAGGCGATGCGGTGGAGGACGGACAGATTTTAGGCACCGTGGGCGTAGTGCCCATGGAGGAAGCCACCGGGCCGCATTTGCATATTCAGGTAAAAAAGGACGGCGTTTGGATAGACCCGACCAGAGTGCTGCAGGAAACAGCGTAAACACAAAAAGGCGGACAGGCTTCCGCCTTTTTGTATTGCCTGTACGGGAGCCGTGCGGCCGCGGGATGAGTCGGACAGGCGGAGAAGACGGGAGAAAAGGCTCTGTTTGCAAAAGCGATGATGATACAGATGTGCTTTGCGGCGGAACGATTTTTACGCAAAAACAGGAAGCAACAGCTGTTGCTTCCTGTTTTTGCGTAAAAAAATTATGTTTCTTTGTCATGCATATGCTTTTTATATTTCAATTTTGTGGCCATACCGCCGCGGATATGACGCTGTGCTTTGTTGATCTCCAAAATCTGTTTTACTTCTCCATACAACTGGGGGTCTATGTATTTTAAACGTTCTGCTACGTCTTTATGAACGGTGCTTTTACTGACGCCAAATTTTTTAGCTGTGCTTCGGACGGTGGAGTGTGTTGTGGAAATATATTGACCCAGCAATACGCTGCGGTCCTCCACGTCATGGCTTATGCTATGGTTGGCAACCTTCCCCCTATTCACTTTCAAAACTGTTACACCCCTTTTTCAACTGCTACTTATTTGTATGCACAAATCTGCGGGGTTATACGCGTTTTTCCTTTCTGTTTTTAGCGGTATGGGCAAACAGACCATAACTTGTGGCCTGATATGCAGATTACGGAAAATCAATACTAAATATGGACGGGATTTTTTGAAATTTTTATGGCTGTTGCGTCTTTTTACAGCAAAAATGCCTCGGTGATAGTTGCGCCGAGGCGAGGGTCCATATTTATTCGGTTGTTGGTTTTGGAAGCTGATTTTTGCGCCGGGTAAAGAATTTCTTTATTTTTTGCAGGTTTAAGGTGGAAAGCCGGTTACAAGTATCGGACGCGATAAGCAAAAGCAATGGCGTGAAACTGTAAACGTAACGGGCGCGTGTTTCCCAAATGAGCAAAAACAGGAAAAGCCCAAACAAAGCGATTTTAAACAGCAGCGCACCGTCGATTTTACCGTTTTTGATACCCATGCCCAGGGAGATCATCAGCAGAGTCAGTATAGCTAAATGGAAGCCCTGGCTGTAGTAATAGAAGATATTGTAATAGGCGGCGTTATGATCTTCTTTAGATGGGGGTATGATAAAATACCATAACCGTGAATTGCTTTTTTCGGAAATAAATCCATCTCCATATAAAAAGTATGTGCCGTCTCCCCAGGTGTTATGTACCGCTTTGTTTGACAAGTGGCGCATGAGTCCTTTAAAGCCAAAGTCAGAGAGGCGTTTTTTGATTTCCTCAATATTGGCTTTCTTTTTCTCTGCCTGTGAATAGAACTGACCTGTAAATTCACTATCCTCATCGTTATAACCGCCGACTCCCTTTAAACCCATCATTACATAATGGGTAAACGGACGGCTGTGGGCTTCTCTTAGTTCAGGAGAAACTACTTTATCCTGTACAAATATGTTAAACGAGAAGAAAATGACTGCAAAGCTGACAACGATTGCGGCAATGCTTTTAAAAAAGCATTTGATGTTTACACTGAGGAATAAATGCAGGAGAATGGCGATTAGAATGATGGCAACACTGCCTTTCATTTTCAGGCCTAAAGCCAATAGCGCTCCCGCACTGCAATATAATGTGTACTTTTTTAAACATATAAATTTTTGTTTGGATTTTGTAACAATCGGTTTATTTTCTGCATTTTTTGTCCTGGATAATAAAGTACACTTTTCTGTTGTTACAGCGCATAAATATAAATAAATAGGGATCACGACAAATGGCAATCCAAATGTATCTGTATAATATTGTGATGTGAAAGTGTAAAACGGGGCGAAAAAGAAGCAAATTACAGCTGTAAGCAAGCCGATGTGAGCACCCCACAGCTTATTGGCAATCAGGTAGATAAAGAGAATGGAAACATAAATAAAAATAATGTTTAACGCAATCAGATAGATAACGTCTGTTGTACCTGTAAGTGCAAAAACTGCTTTATACAGTGCTTTTTCCATTAAATATAAAAAATATTATTAGGACAGGCGGCTAAGTAGGAAATATTGTAATAACCGCTTTCATGGTGCGGATAAGCTGCCATTTTATAAATAAGGTTAATATCCCATGTATAAATGGCTTTTAGAGAAAGCCCAACATAAAGCAGCAAGCCGAACATCAGCACAGAGATACCGCCGAAAATTAAATGGATGGTTTTCGGCTTCCATTTTACCGCTATTTTATTGCAAAAATAAGCAGCGCCGATGCCCGCCGCCAGAAAGCCGGCGCCAAGCAAAACTGAGAGCCACGGCATACTTCCGCTATTTGTAATGATTACGCTGAAATAGACCCAGCAAAACGCAGCGAAGAATAATCCCTGTACAACACGGCTTAAAACCGGTCGCAATTTTCCGTGCTGTACCATGCTTTAATCCTCCTTGTCCAAAATGATTTTAGAGATGATGTAGCGCGGACGCTTTTTTGTCTCGCTGTATATTTTACCGATATATTCCCCGATAACGCCTAAGCAAAGCAGCTGTATGCCGCCGATCATCCAGATCGATGCAACGGTGGAGGTCCAGCCTCCGATGGTAAATCCGGTATATTTTAAAATGACAAATACGATCAGTGCAATCAGGCTGACCAGAAAAATCAAAAAGCCCAGACAGGTGATCATGCGGATGGGCTTGATGCTGAAAGAGGTAATGCCGTCAAACGCGAACGCCAGCATTTTGCTGACAGGATATTTTGATTCACCGGCAAAGCGCTTGTCCCGCTCATATGTTACGGTGGTGGATTGAAAGCCAATCAATGGGATAATGCCCCGCAGGAACAGGTTGACCTCTTCAAATTGGGCCAGCACATCAAGGGCGGCTTTGCTCATCAGCCGGTAGTCGGCATGGTTGAATACAATATCCACGCCCAGCAGCTTCATAAATTTGTAAAACCCCTTGGCGGTGGCTTTTTTAAAAAACGTGTCCTTTTTACGACAAGAGCGGACGCCGTATACGATTTCATACCCGCTGTGATAAGCGTCCACCATTTTTTCGATGGCATTTACATCGTCCTGCAGGTCTGCGTCCAGAGAAATGACGATGTCGGCATATTCCTTTGCGGTCATAAGGCCGGCCAACAGCGCGTTTTGGTGGCCTCTGTTTCTGGAAAGGCAAACACCGCAAAAAACAGGGTCCTGCTTATGGAGCGCTTCAATGATTTCCCAGGTTTTGTCTTTGGAGCCGTCGTTTACAAACATGACCCTGCTTTTGGAGGAGATTTTGCCCGCTTTGGTCAATTGCTCCATGACCGCGGACAAACGCTTTGATGTTTCGTAAAGCACGGCTTCTTCGTTGTAACAGGGAACAACCAGATAAAGCACATCGTTCACAAACAGAACCTCCTTTTTTTATTATTTTTCTATTTTATTATTTAAGCATATCCCCGAATTGAATGCAATACAATTGACAGGTTTCACTGTAATATTCATAAAAATTGTTATTATTTCAAGGTTTTTTCTACATAAATATACAAGTTTGTTCGTTGCATTCAATTTGTAAAAATGGTATAATGTCCGAAGTATAAGGGAAAGTTTGTACTTTTTTACGAAAGGTGTTAAGAGAAAATTGAGCAAGTATGATTATTTGATCGTAGGTAGCGGTCTGTTTGGCGCGGTGTTTGCCCAGCAGATGACTGCCAGCGGAAAAACCTGCCTGGTCGTGGAAAAACGGGATCATTTGGGCGGTAATATTTACTGCAGAAATGTAGAGGGCATTACCGTGCATGAATACGGCGCCCATATTTTCCATACCAGCGACAAAAAGGTCTGGGATTATGTCAATCAGTTTGTTGCATTCAATCATTATATCAACTCGCCCATTGCAAATTATAAAGGGGAAATTTATAATTTGCCTTTTAACATGAACACGTTCTCTAAAATGTGGGGAATTAAAACGCCGGCGGAAGCCAAAGCGAAAATAGAGGAGCAGAAAGCGCAAATCACCGGGGAGCCTAAAAACCTGGAAGAACAGGCGATCAGTCTGGTAGGACGGGATATTTACCAAAAGCTGATTAAGGGCTATACGGAAAAGCAGTGGGGCAGAGACTGCAAAGAGCTGCCGGCTTTTATCATCAAACGCCTGCCCGTACGGTATACGTATGATAACAATTATTTTAATGACCGTTACCAGGGGATTCCCGAGGGCGGGTATAATCTGTTGACAGAACAGCTGCTGAAAGGCTGCGATATTCGTTTGAATGTAGATTTTCTGCAGGAGAAGGAGCCGCTTTCATCGCTGGCGGACAAAATCGTGTATACGGGTACGATTGATTCTTATTTTGATTATCAGTTCGGCGCTTTGGAGTACAGAAGCGTACGGTTTGAAAGTGAAGTGCTCAACGAGGAAAACCACCAGGGTGTTGCCGTGGTCAATTATACGGACAGGGAAACACCCTATACCCGCGTTATAGAGCACAAGCATTTTGAATTTGGCACACAGCCTAAAACGGTCGTGACAAAGGAGTATTCCGCTGACTGGAAATTGGGCGACGAGCCGTATTACCCGGTAAATGACGAAAAAAACCAGCAGGTTTACGCACAGTACGCGGCGTTGGCCGCAAAGGAACCCGATGTGATTTTCGGCGGACGGCTGGCAGAGTACAAATACTATGATATGGACAAGGTGATTGCCTCTGCCCTGCGGGCGGCGGAAAAAGAACTGGCTGTCCGATAAAAGGTACCTTTAAAGGAGTTAAAGCAATATGTCTGATGTGAAGATCAGTATTATTATGCCCGTGTATAAAGTGGAGCAATATGTGGGAAAGGCGATTGAAAGCATACAAAACCAGACCCTGCGGGAATTTGAGTTTTTGATTGTAGACGACGGTACGCCGGATAACAGCGGAAAAATCTGCGATGGATACGCGGAAAAGGATCCCCGTATCCGTGTGATTCATAAGGAAAACGGCGGCGCACCCAGTGCAAGGAATGCTGCCATGGAGATTGCAAAGGGCAAATATTTTTATTTTATGGATTCCGACGATTGGGCCGAGCCGACCATGCTGCAGGATATGTATGAATTAGCGGAAAAGCACCGGCTGGAACTGGTCGTGGCGGGTTATTATATTGATACGTACTATGATGACAGCCATTATATTACGACAGAGCTTTCTCAGCCGGACCAGGTTTTTGGTTCGCAGCAGGAATTTCGTGAGCAGGCGTACCGTTTATTTGACACGAACCTGCTTTACACCCCGTGGAACAAGCTGTATTCCGCAGAATATGTCAATGCCCGCAATTTGCGGTTTTCCAACACGTTTTGGGACGATTTTCCGTTTAATTTAAGCGTGATACGGGACGTGGAGAGGGTAGGCGTGCTTTCTGAAAAGTATTACCACTTTGTGCGCGCCAGAGCGGAAAGCGAAACCACAAGGTACCGCAGCGATATGTATGATAAGCGGGAAGAAGAGCACCAATGGATGCTGGATTTGTATAAATACTGGGAAGTAAAGGATTATAAAAGCATGGAAATGATACACCGCCGTTATATTGAGCGTGTTGTAGGCTGTATTGAAAATGTTACCAGTCCCAACTGTACGTTGTCTAAAGCGGAGAAAAAGGCGGAGATACGCAAAATCCTGTATAATCCCAATGTGGTGCGGGCGCTGAGAATGGCACAGCCGCGCTCTGCGCATATGAAATGGATGTTAAAGCCCATTGAATGGAAAAATGTGAATTTAACGTATCTTGAAGGTAAATTTATTTCTTCCATTAAAGGGAAAAACGTAAAAATGTTTGCCTCTTTAAAAGCAAAACGTTAGGAGCATAAGCATGAGTAAACCGTTTATCAGCGTAGTAATGCCTGTATACGGCGTAGAGTTGTACTTGAACAGAGCGGCTGACAGTATTTTACAACAGACTTTCAGAGATTTGGAATTGATTTTGGTAGACGACTGTTCTCCCGACAGGTGCGGGGAGATATGCGATGAGATTGCAGCAAAGGATCAACGGGTGAAAGTGCTGCACCTGGAGCAAAACGGCGGACTGAGCAATGCGCGCAACCAGGGAATGCGCATTGCGCAGGGACGTTACATTACGTTTCCGGATTCAGACGATTATCTGGACCCGAATGCATTGCAGGCAGCTGTGGATTCTTTGCAAAAAAATCCTGCCAAAATGGTGGTGTGGGGACTGACAGAGGAGTATTATGACAGCTCTGACCAGTTGGCCTCCACTGTAAAAGTGGCTTATCCGGAGCATTTTTTTTCCTCTAAAGAGGCGCTGCGCCCTCATATTATCCGTTTGGAAGAAAAAACATTACTGGGCTACCAGTGGAATAAGCTGTATGATTTTGATTATTTGCGTGAAAAAAACTTACAATATGAAAAGGTTGCGTTGATAGAAGATATTTTATTTAGTATCGATTTTGTAAAAGAGATAGATTCCCTGAATATTTTGTCTGTCACACCGTATCATTATCAGAAAAAAATCAATAACAGCTTAACAGGCAGGTTTGTTGCGGATTATTATGATTTGCATATGATTCGAATCAGGAAAATGCTGGAGCTTTATCAGGGCTGGGGTTTGTGTACAGAAGAAGTCCTGCGTATTTTGGCTAATATTTATGTGCGTTATGTGACCTCGGCCATTCAAAGGAATTGCGATAAACGGTCGCGCATGAGCAGCAAAGAACAGAAACGGTTTATTGCCGGCTTATTTGAGACGGATTTGTATTGTACGTTAATCCATTATGTGTCATCGGAAAGCAGAATCGTGAAAATGTTGGGAAACTTTTTGCGCAAAAAAAATATTAACGCGTGTTATTTATGCGGCAAAGGTATTTATGTGGTAAAAAATAAATTACCGGTTTTATTTGCAAAAGTAAAGCAAAGCAGATAGTTAGGAGTGTTTTATGGATATGATGAAAAAAAGCGTACAATGTTTTTTGGATGGTACGCCTTTTAAAATAATCTATTTGATTTTGACATTATTATCGTTTAACAGCTTTACGGCTCACACGACCTATTTGACCATGTTGGCATATTTTGTAACCTTTCTTGGCGCTATTGTTCTGGTCTACCGTATTATCTTTTTTAAAAGATTTATCAAAACTCCGAATTTATTGTTTTTGGGCTTGTTTATGGTCAGCTTTATCGTATCGGCGCTTGTCAATTATCAATACGGTATTATGGAAAATGTGCAGGGATTTATCTGGATGGCACTGCAATTTTGTATTTTATATGCCTGCGATAATACAAAAGAGCCGGGGTTCTATAAAAGAGAATTCCATATACTTTCAATTATATTACTGGTCTATTTAACCATTGGTATGTGTATAAGCCTTTATTATCTGATAACCGCGCAGGGCGGGTATATGGATCGCCAGGAAGAAGTGCTGTACGGCTTTTTATGGGGCCGGCTGTGGGGAATGTTTACAGAACCCAATAATGCTGCGATGACAATGTGTGTAGGCATTATGCTCAGTTTTTATTTTTTCAAGGTTTGCAGCAAGGTTTGGATAAAAATAGGCTGTTGGGTATTGATTGGATTATATGCGTCCTATATTATGTTGTCTGACTCCAGAACAGGGTTGATGTGCCTGGTAATTGAGAGCTTTGTGATGGCGTATTTATTGGCGATCAATCCAAATAAAAGAAACTGGAAAAAGTTTTCTACACAAGCCATTGCCATAGGAATTGCGGTATTAGTAGGGGCAGGTTCTTTTTTTGGAATTTCTTTTGCAAAAAAAGGATATAATGCAGTTCAAACGGCGTTTTTAACTTCACAAAATCAAACTATCGGCAATGATTCAGACAAGTCAGGGTCGGCTTCTCGTCCCAGACCGGATTTGACGATTGGACGCGAACAAGATTTGGTCAATGATTTTAGTAATCGCCGGTTTGATCTTTGGAAAAGCGGCATAGAGCTTTTTCAAACATCGCCTGTGTTTGGCGTTGGCTTCCGTAATATTGTTCCTGCAGCAAAAGATAAAGCGCCGGATACGTATGCTGTAAATAATGATCAGACAGATTATGAATCATTCCACAATATGTTTGTTGATATTTTAGCTTCACAAGGCATAGTAGGCGCGGTAATTATTGCACCGTTTATCATATTGACACTGGTTTGGCTGGTTTGTGTAATTATAAAGAAATTAAATAAGGATTATGTCTATGTTGTAACGTTATTTTCTACGATTATAAGCATAGGAGCTTCCGGATTTGTTTCACCGGATATATTTTATGTAAATACGCAAAATGCATTTCTTTTCTGGACGTTTTTGGGCTACGCAATGCATATAGCTTATAAAAAACGAGAAGAACAGAAACAGCTGAAAAGAGAAATAGTAAAAGATACCTTATAGTAATATTCAGGCACAGAGAGGAGTAGAGTATGATACCGCTTGTATCTATTATCGTACCAGTATATAATGTCGAGAATTATTTGGAAAAATGTTTGGATTCCCTGGTCAATCAGGATTTTGATAATTATGAAATCGTGGTTGTAAATGATGGCTCTACTGATAAAAGCAAAGAAATTGCAGAACGATATCAAACAAAATATGCCCAAATCGTTTTGATAAATCAGGAAAACAAAGGTCTTGGCGGCGCGCGGAATACGGGGATAGAGGCAGCTCGGGGAGAATATCTTTTGTTTGTGGACAGCGACGACTATATTCGGAAAGATACACTGCATCTGCTTTACAGCAAGGCAGTAGAACAGCAGGCGGATATGGTTGTATTTGGCTATACCATTGTAGATGAATTGGGTAATGTAATTAAAATTGATCATGGCTTTGAAAACGAAAAGCCTACATTAGACGAAAACCGTGAATTGCTGATGTGTGCGCCTATTGCGTGCAACAAATTGATAAAAAAAGATCTTTTTATCAACAGTGGGATTCGTTTTCCGGATAGAGCGTGGTATGAAGATTTACGGACGATATTAAAGCTATACCTATATGTGGAAAAATTTGGATTCGTTCATCAGTCTCTGTATTTTTACCTGAAAAGAAAAGGTTCTATTACCAATGCGCTGAAAGCGGACAGACTATTTGAGATTGTAGACGCAGTAGAGGATTTGCTCAATTACTATAAAGAACAAAATGCGTATGAAAAGTATAAAGACGAGTTAGAATTTATTGCGGTTTACCATGCGTTTTATTTGGGTTCGGTACGTGTTGCGCAGGTAGATTATAAGCATTCATTGATGCCGCAGTTAAGACAATATATCCAAGGCAGGGTGCCGGATTATATGCATCAAAAATATTTATATCGATTGGGAAAATCCAGATTAACAGTATTGAAATTACTGGATAAACGACACTATTTTATCATATCCTTATTATTAAAATTGAAAAATTTGTAATGATTTGCGGTATTTGTATTTCTGTGAAATATTAGCAACTTTTCGTTTTAAGCAATTTGACACGCCTGCATAAATTTAATATAATACAGTCAGAAAATCAGGAAAAGGGGGAAATAATATGATAAGAAATTCAGTTAAAAAAATTGGTGCGCTGGCGGCAGCTGCCATTTTGGTATGCGCTGTATTCGCAGGGTGCGGCAGCAGTGCAAAATATGACACCGCTACGCCGGACGGTACGCTGATGACACAGCTGGACGCATTGAAAACGGGGGACTTTAGCCAGCTGGACGGCTACGATAAGGAGCAGCTGGAGGCGACCGGCGTAAGCGAAGCGCAGGTCAAAGACTTGATGACCAGCTTTTTTGGCCAGAGCAATTACACGGTAGACCATGTAGAAACCGTCAGTGATACGGAAGCGAATGTGACCATTTCCGGCCAGGCGGTGGATATGGCCAAATTTATTCCGGTGGTTTACACGGATTTTCTGGCTAAGGCAACGGAATTTGCGACACAAAATGCAGATGCTGACATGACCCAGGAGGAAGCGGCAAAAGAGATGATCGCTTTGTTGATTGATGTTGCCAAGTCCAAAAGAGCGTCTGCAGAAGTAAAAGATGTAAGCGCTACACTGAATATGGTAAAAACGGACAATACCTGGGAAATCAGCTCCGATGAAAGCAATGCAAACGGACTGGTACAATTGTTGGCGGGAAGCACTACGGAAGAATTAACAGAATATATGCAGGAATTATTCGGCTCCAGCTTTGGGGGAAGCCTTACATAAACACATATAAAAAAGCCTCTTCATAAAGAAGAGGCTTTTTTATGTTAATAAATGATTGCACCGTATTTTGCTGCTGTGGCAGAAAGGGCTTCCGGTTCAATACAGCACGCAGAGTCAATGAGCAGCCGGCCCTGAAAATAACGCAGAGCGGCTTCCAGTACAGGCAGGGATTCTGCCCGCACGGCAACAGGCAGCCGGGACATATGGCCGAATTCAGCCAGCAAAAGGGCGTCGTCCATACTGTTGATTTCTACCAGCGCTACATTGGCCCGTTCATCGTCCAAATCGATAAAGTCGTCTCCCAGGCCTACGGAGCATTCTATTGGCTCGCTGTATGTCAGATGGTCGCTTAGGAAAAACGCTTCGCTTTCAATAGCGGCAGCTTCATGGTCCGTTTCGTTTTCTTCCTGTTCTGTATGGCAAAAATCGTCCTGCCGCTGTTCCAGCATTTCCTTTAAAGCGGCGATATGGGCGGGGGTGGTGCCGCAGCAGCCGCCGATGATTGACGCGCCTGCTTCCAGCAATGCTTCTCCGCAGCGGGCAAATGCTTCCGGCGAAAGATAGTCGTTTTTGCCGTCCGCTGTTTTGGGCAGTCCCGCACTGGGCTTGGCAATGATGGGAATATGGACATATTGGGCAATGTCGCGAATCCACCGGGCCATATGTGCAGGGCCGTGGGAACAATTCAGGCCGATAGCGTCTGCGCCCATGGCCTGTAAAGTGACAGCGATGGGGAGCAAAGCGCCGCCGGTGACCGTTTGGCCGTTTTCGTCCACCGTGATGGTGACAAATACGGGCAAATTGGTGCTGCGCGCAGCCAAAACAGCGGCGCGCATATCGGCTAAAGAGGTTTGCGTTTCTATCACAAGGAAATCGACCTGCTCCTGCGCCAGTATGCGGATTTGCTCGCGGTAAATTTCGTAAATTTCGTCAAAGTCCGTTTCACCGTGGGGCGGTACAAAAAGTCCGGTAGGACACAGGGAACCGCCTACCAATACGCCGCTTTGTCCGGCTGCCTGCCTGGACAGCGCGGTCAGCCGTCTGTTGAATTCCTCCACCTTGTCCGCAAGGCCGCGGCGGGCAAGGCAGGCTCTGTTTGCGCCGAAGGTAGGGGCGTAGATGGCTTTTGCGCCCGCGGCAATGTACTCCTGCTGCAATTGCAGCAAAACGGCGGGATGTTGGCAGAGCCATTCTTCTGTACATACATTGGCGGGCATACCGCGTGCAGGTAAATTGGTGCCGGTAGCGCCGTCCAGCAGCAACGGCAGGTCAAACGGAAACTTCATGGTCATTTCAACGCCTTTCCGGGAGCTTTCCCTTTACATAGATTCCGGTGCGGAGATCTTGAACATATGCAGTACATTGCAAATTACGGTGGAGACTGCCATGCACAGGGTCAGCCGTGCGTTGGTCAGGTGAGGGTCGTCTCCTTTGACACGGCAGGCGTCGTAGAATTTATGGAACAACGTCGCTAACGCGATCACATATCTGGTAATGCGGGCAGGATCATAATCTTTTGCGGCTTCTATGATTTCGGAGGTATAGGCGGAGATGTGACGGATCAGCTCCAGCTCGGCCGGTGCAGTCAGCAGGCGCAGTTCGTCGTCCGTACAGGGGTACGGTGTGATGCCGTCTGCCGCCAGCGCTTTTAAAATACTGCAAATACGTGCCCGGGCGTACTGCACATAATAGACCGGATTTTGTGAATCCTGCTTTACGGCAAGGTCCAAATCGAATTCCATTTGGGAATTGGCCTCCCGCATATTGAATAAGAACCGTGCAGAATCGACAGGTACTTCTTCCAGCAGGTCTCCTAACTGAATGGCTTTGCCTGTCCGCTTGCTCATGCGCACGATTTCTCCGTTTTGGGTCAGGCGTACCAGCTGCATCAAAATCACGTCCAGCTTGCCGCTGTCCAGCCCAAGCGCTTCCATGGCGCCTTTCATTCTGGCAACGTGACCGTGGTGGTCGGCGCCCCAAATATCAATGCACAAATCAAAGCCCCGTTTTACAAATTTGTTGCGGTGGTACGCAATGTCGGCTGCAAAGTAAGTGGGGTTGCCGTTTTGACGCACCAGCACGTCGTCCTTGTCGGAGCCGAAGGCGGTGGCTTTGTACCACAGAGCGCCGTCCTTTTCGTAGGTATAGCCGCGCTTTTTCAGCTCCTCAATGGTTTCCTGCAGCTCCCCGTTTTTGTGCAGAGTGCTTTCTAAAAACCACTGGTCGTAGGTGATGCCGTATTTTTGCAGATCCTTTTTCATTTTTTCGATGTTGCGGGGCAGTGCATAGTCGATCAGGGCCTGTTGACGGATGGGGGAATCCACATGGACAAATTTGTCGCCGTTGACGGCCGCGAATTCGGCGGCACGGTCCCGTATATCTTCTCCCTGGTAGCCGTCTTCGGGGAAAGGAACGTTTTCTTCCCCCAAATACAGTTGAAGATAGCGGGCTTCCAGAGAATTTCCGAATTTTTCGATTTGATTTCCCGCGTCATTGACGTAGAATTCCCGCCATACATCGTACCCGGCGGCACTCATGACGGAGGCCAGGCAGTCTCCCAGCGCGCCGCCGCGGGCGTTGCCCATGTGCATGGGGCCGGTGGGGTTGGCGGAGACAAATTCTATCATGACCTTTTGGCCAAGGCCAAAATTGCTGTGGCCGTAGTTTTCGCCCTCAGCCATTACTTCTTTTATCACATCAACGTAAAACTGGCCGTTTAAAAAGAAATTCAAAAAGCCGGGTCCGGCAATTTCGCAGGACTGAAAATAGGAATCCTCCAGCGAAAGGTGGGAAGCGATGACCTCGGCAATTTTGCGGGGCGCCGCCTGAAATACCTTGGCAGACACCATGGCGGTATTTGCCGCCCAGTCCCCGTGGGCACGGTCGGCAGGAACCTCAATGGCAAAGTCCGGTACGGGTTTGTCCGGCAGCTGGCCTGCGGCGATTGCTTTTTCAATGGCCTGGGTGATCAGTATCCTTAAATTTGAAGTAGCTTGCTCTACAAGTTTTGACATGGGCGGTTAAGCCTCCTTTACCGTAATGATAATTTCGTTTTCGCTTGCCAGGTTTGAATCCAGGTCCAGCGTGTAATTCGCCTGCAGGGAGCCGCCCCTGTCGTCCAAATCCACCGTTACCTGCTTTGTAAATACGCCCAGCATCATACTGCCGAACTGGGTGCCGTACTGGCATAAATGCCGTTTGCCTTCTTCCAGCACCAGATTGGTTCGGGTGGCGTTGTTGCGCATTAGGGTAACGGTATGGCCGGGTGTGATTTTCAGCGTAGAGGTTTGTGCGGGCTGGCCGGTTTCCTGGTCGTATTCCTGGTATATGATGTAACGGTTACCGCCCTTTTCGGCATAGGTGCCCATGGTGGTCAAACAAATCTCCTCTGTTTCACCGTGAATGGTCTGCCGGTTGCAAATGGTAATCAAATGATTTTCTTCCATAAATTTTTTTATACTTCCTTTTTAATTTACATAATGCGTTTGAGAAAACGCTTCAATATCAATCAGTTCCACAGTCTGCTGTACATTCTGCTGCAAAAAAATATTGGCGGCTTCCGCAAAGCCTTCCGTGCTGTCGCTGACGTAAAAGGTGCAGCGTCCTTTTTGCGCACGGCCGCTGAGCAGCCCGTTTTTCTCCAGTATATCCGCAGCGTATACGGCGGTTTCTCTGCCGCTGTCCACTAAAAATACGCCCTTGCCCATGACCTTTTCAATGGCACGGTATAAAATCGGGTAATGGGTACAGCCCAAAATCAGCGTGTCAATCTCCGCTTTTGCAAAGGGCTGCAGATAATGGCGGAGCACAGACAGAACGATGTCGCTGTCAGGGGAGGTGAATCCGTTTTCCACTAAAGGCACAAACAACGGGCAATCCTGCGCAAATACCTGTATATCCGCATCTATCTCCAAAATGGCTTTTTGATAAGCGCCGCTTTTTACGGTAGCGGTGGTACCGATAACGCCGATTCGTTTGTTTTGCGTGGCCAGGCAGGCGGCCAGGGCGGTAGGCTTTAATACGCCGGTAAAGGGCACAGGGAGCGTATCTCCCATATGGCCGGCTACCGAGCTGACTGTGCCGCAGGCGGCAATGATCATCTTTACATTTTTTGATTGTAAAAAGGCCATATCCTGCTTTGCGTATTTTAAAATCGTTTCCCTGCTGCGGGTGCCGTAGGGGACGCGGCCCGTGTCGCCGAAATATACAATGTCTTCCTGCGGCAAAATGCTCAGGATTTCTTTTACGGCAGTCAAACCGCCCAGTCCCGAATCAAAAATGCCAATGGGTCTGTTGTCCATGTTGAACCTCAATCCTTACGTTTCAGCTTAAGCTCTGTCAAATGCAAATTGTATGATATGATCCAGCAGATGGCTGTAATCAATGCCGCAGGCTTTCCACAGCATGGGATACATGCTGATGGACGTAAAGCCCGGCAGTGTGTTGATTTCGTTGAGCAAAACCGCGTCGTCGCTTTCCCGTATAAAAAAGTCTACCCGGGAAAGGCCGCTGCATCCAAGGGCGCGGTACGCTTTTGCCGCAATGCTGCAAATCTCGGCGCAAAGCGCGTCGTCCAGCGGGGCGGGTATGTATACTTTTGAGGTGCCGTTTTTGTATTTGTCCTCGTAATCGTAAAATTCTGCGGACGGTGCGATTTGGCCGGGTACGGATACTCTGGGAACAGCGTTGCCCATAACGGCGCATTCCACTTCTTTGCCTGCAATGCATTCTTCGATTACGATCTTGCCGTCCTCTTTTGCGGCGGCGGCTACGGCTTTATCCAGCTCGGCGGCGCTTTTTGCCTTGCTTACACCGACGGAAGAGCCTGCGTTGGCAGGCTTTACAAATACCGGATAGCCTCCCAGCTCTGTCATTACGTCTTCCTTGACCTGCTCTTTGACCTTTTCATAGTCGGAAGCGTAAAACCAGATGAATTTTGCCTGGTCAATGCCGGCGGCCTCCAGCAGGATATTGGTCACGGCTTTGTCCATACATACAGCCGAGGCGAGAGTATCACAGCCTACAAAGGGAATTCCGCTGAGCTGGAACAAGCCCTGTATGGTGCCGTCCTCACCGTTTTTTCCATGGAGTACGGGGAAAATCACGTCGATACGGATTGCGGAAAAGCCGTTTTCCGTTTCCATTACAATGCCATGCACGCCCCTGTCAGGGGACAGGAACGCGGTGCGGTTTTCAGGATGCTTCTCCCAGGCGCCGTTTTCAATTTCGTCTGCGTTTCCGCTGAACAACAGCCAATGGCCCTGTTTGGTAATGCCCAGCATGATGATTTCGTATTTATCCTTTGGAATATTGCGGATGACAGATGCTGCGGAGAGGAGGGAAACCTCGTGCTCAGAGGAGCAGCCTCCGAAAATAACGGCAACGGTCGCTTTAGACATAATACATACCCCCGTACGTTTTTAAAATGAGAATGCAATAGTATACTTATTATATACAGCAATTTATTCTATATCATACCATATCTTATGCTGTGGTTGCAATATGCTGCCGGTCTCTTTACACCTCTGTTTTGTAGAAAAAATGCAGAATGCATGCAAAGAAAGGTAGACTTTTTGTGACAACTGTGATAAGATTAAAAAATATGAAAAATATGTCATTTTTCATATGAAGGAGTATTGCGTTTAGCTTAAAAGGAAAAGCCGGAGTTTTTTACATTATAATACTTTTGTTTAACAGTAAGGGATGTAAAGATATGGGGAAAAGATTATATTATATTGATATTTTGAATATTACGGCCTGCTTTGCTGTGATATTGCTGCATTCAACAGGGGCTGTATTTTCCTTTAGTGAAACACCAACATGGTTTTTGTCTATGTTTTTGCAGGCAGTAGGACATTTCTCTATTCCTGTGTTTTTTATGCTGACTGGCGCAACTTTACTCAATTATAGAGAACGGTATTCTACAAAAGATTTTTTTAGAAAACGTTTTTTAAGAATTTTTGTGCCTTTTGTTTTGTGGAGCACTATTATGTTGCTTTGGAAATACGGTATTGGTACCTTTACAATTTCCAGTTTTCAGCAGGTAGCGGGGGCATATTTGAATAACGGCATTGAAAATATTTACTGGTTTTTTATGATTTGATACCAATTTACTTTTGCATTCCCATTTTATCTTTGCTAACTGCAAGGAAAAAAATCATGTGGCTGTTTTTTGTTCTGTGCTTTGTCAACACAGCACTGCTTCCTTTATTTACGAAATTTGTCGGTCCTATTTATTTAAATTTTCCCATAGCCAATAATTATATAGGTTATGTGCTGTTAGGCTATTTGCTGGCAAATACGGATATTCCCAAAAAAATCAGATGGCTGTTGTATGCAGGCGCAGCAGCAGGTATTGCCGGTATGATGGTTGGTACCTATTATATCAGCCGTCCGGCACAGGCTTTGGATGTAACGTTTATGCAATACAACTCGGTTTGCTGCTATGCCATTGCAGCCGGTGTCTTTGTATTGGCAAAATCAATCAACTGGTCATTTTTAGAAAGACCGGTATTATCCAAAATCGTGTCCCATTTAGCCGGAGCCTGCTTTGGCATTTATCTGGTACAAATGATCGTGTTCCACTACATTGGGCAATGGTTGCCGATGCGTCCGGTGGTCATGATGACGGCTGGCTGTTTGCTGGTATATGCTGTTTGCCTGTTGATTGTTATAGTGATACGGAAAATACCGATTATAAAAAAGATATTTCCGTAATTTTTGGAGAAAATACGATTGACCTTCGTTTCTATTGTGTTTTGAGAGCGGGTTGAATGAAAACATTTCCGTATCCGGCTGTTGCATAAAGGCTGAAAATATAGTATAATTGCCAATGAATATTTTGTATGGATTAATCGGAAGGCCATAACACAGCATGAGCGGGAGTGATTGTTTTGATGCAGGAAGCTTTTGACCTGATTGTGGAGAAAACCGCAGAAGCCCTGAAAAAGCAGGGGTTTGAGCAGTCAAAAGATTTTGAGGAGGATTTGGGACCGGCGGCGTTGTTTGTCAATAAGGATGCCGCTTACAGTATTGTGTTCAAAACGCAGGACAATATGTTTGAGCTGCGCAGCACCAATATGACGGACGACGGCCCCAATACCAGATGGAAATCCGTATCCAACTGGATTTTTGACCCGGAACAGGATACCTTGCGGGAAGCAGAAGCCATTGCCGCGGACTTTATCGAGACGGTAGAGGGTCCTAACCGTTTGGAGGAAATCAAAAAAGCACAGCGCCAGGCATTTAAAGACGATGACAACCACCCGGGCCCGCTGTTTTTCTATAAGCGTCTGGTCAATGTGTTCCCGGAACTCAAAGAGCAAATCAACGAGGAACGCAGCGCGTATGTGGTGTTTCGTTCCGTTACCTTTGCCAGGGAGCACGTGGTGCCCAAAATAGAGACCCTGGCGGTAAAGAAAAAAGAGTCCGCAGCGTTTAAAAAGCTGTGCGATTTGCTCAGTGAATTTTATAAAGAGGGAGATTTGGACGTGCGCTCCATTATTACCATTGTGATTTTGAACAGCCTGAGCGATACGGCTGTGCAGAATATTATGGAGCACGCGGACGACATGCTGAAAAAAGGCTATAAATACGGCGTAAAATGGAAAGGGAAAAAGGCAAAACCCGAACGGGAGAAGCTAAGGAGCAAATACAAGGCAAGAGCATCCTCCGAGCCGCCGAAACGGCTTTCCAAAAGATAACGGGCACAGGCTTCCGTTTTGGGAGCCGTGCTTTTTTATTTGCTTTGGCGGGATTTTGAAAAAATTCATGCAAAAGGCTTGACCTGCGGGGCGGTTTGTGTTAACATATTACTACCTCGCATTAGGGGTTATTTTTTTGTGCCCTTTTTTCGAGGGAGGCCATGGACAATTTATTTGTATGCGTTGTTTTATACAAAGGATACTGCAAATGGATTTGTCTAAATTTTTTCCGTGCAACGGGAGGTGCCGTCATGAGAGTGAAAATCACATTAGCATGCACAGAGTGCAAACAAAGAAACTACAACACAATGAAAAACAAGAAGAACGATCCGGACAGACTTGAAATGAACAAGTACTGCAGATTCTGTAGAAAGCACGTGCTTCACAGAGAGACCAAATAAGGTCGGAGGAACAATTATGGCTGAAACAAAACCAAATGCGTTTGTCAGGTTTGGAAAAGGCATTGCCAGATTCTTCCGCGACGGAAAATCCGAGGTCAAAAAAATCGTTTGGCCAAGGCCGTCAACCGTATTTAAGAACGCCGGTATCGTTTTGTTGATCATTGTCGTTCTTGGTGCGTTTATCTTCGGTCTGGATACATTGCTGATGTATCTGCTGGGGCTTATTATGAATATTGCCCGCTAAAGAGTGGACGGAGGATGATACAATGCCTGAAGAAGCAAAATGGTATGTGGTGCATACCTATTCCGGGTATGAGAACAAGGTTGCCTCTAACCTGGAAAAAACAGTGGAAAACCGCCATTTGCAGGACTTGATTCGGGAAGTGCGCGTACCGACAGAAATGGTTACCGAGATTAAGGATAACAAAAAACGTGAGGTAGAGCGTAAAATCTTTCCCGGTTATGTGCTTGTAAAAATGGTGCTGACGGATGAATCCTGGTATGTGGTGCGTAATATCCGCGGCTGTACGGGGTTTGTCGGTCCCTCTTCCAAGCCGATCCCGCTTTCTGATGAAGAGATTGCAAGGCTCGGCGTTGAGAAAAAAGAGGTGGAGATTTCCTACGGCGTCGGCGATACGGTCAATATTATCGACGGCCCGCTGGACGGGTTTACCGGTATTGTTGAGGAAATCGATGTTGAGAAAAACTGCGTCCGTGTGACCGTATCCATGTTCGGACGCGAAACACCGGTGGAGCTTGAGTTGGATCAGGCTGAAGCGGTGGAATGATTTTATTTTGGTAATCAGCGGGCAACCGCTCATTATGCAGAGGGAAAATACCCTTAAAAAGGCGGCAGAATGCTTGCCTTAAGTGGGAGGAACAGACAGAATAAACAGCTGTTCCGCCGTTTACCACGAATTTTGGAGGTGAAAAAAATGGCTCAAAAGGTAGCGGGCTTTATTAAGCTGCAAATACCTGCCGGCAAAGCAACACCGGCGCCACCGGTTGGCCCTGCACTTGGTCAGCACGGTGTAAACATCATGTCTTTTACAAAGGAATTCAACGAGCGTACAAAAAACGATGCGGGTATGATCATTCCTGTTATCATCACTGTTTACGCAGACCGTTCGTTTACCTTTGTTACCAAAACCCCGCCGGCTGCGGTTTTGATCAAAAAAGCCTGCGGCATTGAAAAGGGTTCCGGTGAACCGAACAAGAAAAAGGTTTCTAAAATTACGCGCGAGCAATTACAGAAAATTGCCGAAACAAAAATGAAAGACTTGAACGCCGCGAATATCGAGACAGCTATCAGCATGATTGCGGGTACTGCTCGCAGCATGGGCGTAGAAGTTGTAGACTAATCACCCGGGTGGGAGGAACACCGTAAAATCCGATTTTACCACTCAACAGGGAGGAAAAGCAATGAAACACGGTAAAAAATACGTCGACAGCGCAAAGCTGATCGATCGTACGAAACTTTATGATACTGCCGAAGCGCTTGCGCTTTGCGTAAAAACAGGTTCCGCTAAATTTGATGAATCCGTGGAGGTTCACGTAAAATTAGGCGTTGACAGCCGTCATGCAGACCAGCAGGTGCGCGGCGCGCTTGTATTGCCGAACGGTACGGGTAAATCCGTGCGTGTTGTGGCCATATGCAAGGGTGAAAATGAAAAAGCTGCCCAAGCGGCAGGCGCAGAGCATGTTGGCGCGGAAGAGCTTGTACAAAAGATCCAGAGCGAGGGTTGGGTAGATTTTGACGTACTCATTACAACGCCTGACATGATGGGTCTTGTAGGCCGTTTGGGTAAGGTGCTGGGCCCCAGAGGCCTGATGCCGAACCCTAAAGCAGGTACGGTTACACCGGACATTGGCAAAGCTGTGGCAGAGGCAAAAGCAGGTAAAATTGAATATCGTTTGGATAAAACCAACATTATTCACTGCGTTATCGGCAAGGTTTCCTTTGGAGCTGAAAAGCTGCAGGCAAACTTTGACGCTTTGCTGGAAGCTATTGTAAAAGCAAAACCGGCAGCTGCCAAAGGTCAGTACATCAAATCCTGCGTGGTGGCTTACACCATGAGCCCCGGTGTAAAAATCAACCCAAGCAGATTTGCACAATAAAATAAAAGTTGACAGTCCGCAAGGGCTGTGCTATTATAATTTACAGCTGTACTTTATCCAAAGACAGCGGGTGCGTATGCGTAACGGAGTTTTACTCTACCCGCCGAGGAAAAAGCACAATATGCATTTTTAATATGGATGTGTATTTGCCTTTCCTGCCTTTTTATAAAGTAGGAAAGGCTTTTTGTGTTACGGATAAATGGGCTGCATCTCATATGACGGGGGTGAATGACATTGCCAAGTGAAAAGATTCTTGAACAAAAGAAGCAGGCGGTTGCGCAGCTGAGCGCACACCTGAAAGAAAGCTGTGTGGGCATTATTGTAAATTACAGCGGCATTAATGTTGCGGACGACACAAAGCTGCGTAAAGAGCTGCGTGAAGCAGGCGATACTTATGTGGTTGTAAAAAACACACTGCTGTCCCGCGCTTTGAAAGATGCGGGCATTGACGGTCTTGACTCTGTATTGGAGGGTACTACTGCGATTGCGTACAATAAGCAGGACTACGTTTCCGCAGCGAAAATCCTTTCCAAATACGCAGAGGATCATAAGAACTTTACAATTAAAGCAGGCTTTATTGACGGCAGCGTTGTAGACGTAAAAGCTGTAAAAGAGCTGGGCAACCTGCCTTCCAAAGAAGTTTTGGTTGCAAAGGCACTGGGTGGCTTGAACGCACCTATTTCCGGCTTTGCTTCTGTGCTTAACGGCACATTGAGCAGCCTGGTGATTGCATTGAATGCAATTGCACAAAAACAAAGCGCATAAGCGCGGTTGACAACAAAAATAATGAAATTGATATTTACGGAGGTATTTACCATGTCTGAGAAAGTTACAAAATTGATTGAAGATGTAAAAGCACTTACTGTTCTTGAGCTTTCTGAATTAGTAAAAGCGCTGGAAGAGGAATTCGGTGTTTCCGCAGCTGCTCCGGTAGCAGTTGCAGCAGCTCCTGCAGCAGGCGGCGCAGCTCCTGCAGCAGGCGGTGAGGATAAAACAGAATTTGACGTTGTTTTGAAAGCAGCAGGCGCAAACAAAATCAACGTAATCAAAGTAGTTAGAGAAGTAACAGGTCTTGGCCTGAAAGAGGCAAAAGAAATGGTTGACGGTGCGCCGAAAACTGTGAAAGAGGGCGTTTCCAAAGATGACGCTGATGCAATGGCAGCAAAACTGAAAGAAGCAGGCGCAGAAGTAGAAGTAAAATAATTTTACTGCCTATTTATATCAAGAAAGCCGGATTTATCCGGCTTTCTTTTTTGTGTATGGAATTGTGCAAAGCGGGTGGAAAAGACTCAATTTGGCAAATCAAATCCGGCAGGGAAGCTGTGCCGGCACGTACTTACCGCCTTTGACGCGCGGGAAGCAGTTGCTGGTGGTGGGCGGGAGCGACGCTGAAAACTTCCAAGAAGCACAAGGAGCGCTGGGGAGAAGTGTAAAAAGTTTTGGGTATTTTTTCAAAAACCCCGGGCTTTGCAGAATGCAAGACCTGAAACAATCAGGAAAGGGCGGGAATGTTCTATCAAGGGGGGTTCCCAAATGCCGTGCGTTTGCACAGCGCTTTTGCACCATTTGTTTTGCAGTGCGGAATAGAACTGCATACCGCAGATGAGCATACCATAGACCCTGTTTAAGCACATAGAAAATAGCGGCTAATTTCAGGGTACAGGAATATTGCAACCTCTTACAGATGTAGTTTGTTTGCATTATAATAGACAGGAATGTAATGTAAAAGCACTTTTTAAAAATGAAATCCTGTATCAAAAACCGTACTTTTGCAGCGTTGTTTTGATACAGGATTTTTCTATAAATATCTGATTGTCTCTCCGTGCAATTAGGCGTATACCGCGCGACAGTTAAATGTCCTTTATTACCGTAATGCTGCTGCCGCCGTTTTTAGAGGGCTGCACCTGGATTTGCGCAGCAATGCGTTTTTTCAGCTCGCTGACATGGGAGATGATTCCTACCGTGCGGCCTGTTTTCTGGATTTGGGACAAGGCTTTCATAGCAGTGTCCAGCGTATCCTGATCCAAAGAGCCAAAGCCCTCGTCAATAAAAATGGAGTCCAGACGAACACTGCCGGAATAGGACTGTACCACGTCTGACAAACCAAAAGCAAGGGAAAGAGAGGCAAGGAATTGTTCCCCGCCGGAGAGCGTCTCGATGGAACGAGGCGCGCCTGTAAAGCCGTCCAGTACCTCTAAATCCAGTCCGCTTTTGGCATTGCCGCCGGTGGAGCCCTCCAAACGCCGCAAGCTGTAACGGCCGCGGCTGAGCATGGAGAAAAATTCGTTTGCAAATGCCAATATGTCGTCCAGCATAATGCCGAGTACGAACAACCGTATTGGGATTTTTTTTGCATTGCCGCCTGACAGCAGCTGGTGCAGACGGTTTGCCTGCGCAAGCTTTGCTTCAGCTTCTTTGCTGTTTGCGGCGAGCGATTTCAGCTGTGCAAGCGCTTTTCGTATACTTTCCAATTGTTGTGTTTGGGCGCCGGTTTGCAGAGATAATGCCTCCTGTTCCTGCTGCAATAGGGCATACTCTGTTTTCAGCGGCGCCACATCCGGTTCCTTTTGTCCCTGTAATTCCTTATTTAAAAGCTGTAACTGACGGAGAACGGTTTGGGTCTGCGTGGTATGTTCCTGTACAGCATTTTCCCATTCCTGTATATCCTGTTCAGAAGCACGGAGTGATTCTAAATTACAGTTGATGTCTATTTTCGGACTTTCTTCCATAGATAGTAACTGCAGTTCCAATGCACGCCTGTTTTTTTCTTCCGCCGTTTCTGCTTCCTGCCGGGCAGAAACGGCGTTTTTTGCATTGGTCTGCTGTACGGCCAAATCAGAGCTGGATTCTGTCCAGAGGGCATCCCAGCAGATGACTGCTTCTTTTAACTGCTGCAGTTCCGTCTGCACCTGGTTCCATTGCTGTTCTATGTCCGCTGTGTCGCGGGGAAATTCTACCGCGTTTGTCAATTCTTTTATGGAGGCTTCGGTAGCAGCGTATTCCTGCCGGTATTGCGCAATTTCTTCCTTTTTTTGCTCACATACAGTTTGTAAACGATTTTGCTCGTCTGTCAATGCTTGCAGGCGTGCTTCTGCTTTTTCTTTTGTTGCAATCAGTTCCTGGGCGGTGTGGATTTGCGCTTCCTTTTGTTTCAGCTGTATGCACAGGCTGTCATACGACACAGGGATTTGACGGCAAATTTCCGCGGTGTTTGTCAATTGCTTTGTTTTTTCCTCCAAAGCCGCCTGTATACGGCTGAATTCCTGTAAATATTGCCGGTAATCTATTTGCAGCTGGGCTTCTTCTTTTTTCAGGATAGGGAGACGGTCAGCATCCGCTTGTGCGGTGCCGTGTTGCAGTGCGGGAGCCGGGTGCTGGAGTGCGCCGCACACGGGACACGGCATATTTTCCTGTAATTCCTGTGCTAAAACAAAGGCCGAATGCTCCAAAACAGCGGATTGGATATGGGAAATCTCCTGCTGTTTTTGTGTGAGCGTATGCTCTTTTTTCTGTTTTGCGGCCAAAGCGGAATCGAAATCCTGCGAGGCCTTTTCCTGTTCGGTTTTTATTTGCCGCCATGCGGCATACTGCTGTTCATACGTTTGCAGGGTACGTAACTGTTCCCGGTATTCCGGTAATTTCAGCTGTTCTGCCTCAATGGTTTGCAAATGGAGTTTTCCTTTTTGCAGCCGCTCTTCTATTTGTGCAATTTGTGTTTCGGTTTGGGCGCACTCGTTTTCCTTTTTTGTGATGGCAGCTTTCTGTTCCCACTGTTTTATTTGCAGATTTTGGATGCGCTTGCGGGTTTGCATACTTTTTTCCAAAGCAGGCAGCTGCTGTTCCAGCTTTGCAATTTTCTCTTTTTTTTCTAAAACAGATTCTTGCTGTGCCTTCAGCGCCTGGTGACGGGCCAGCGCTTTTTGCAAATCGGCGTCAGCAGCTTGGCAGGCGGTATGTTTTGCCTGTAAAATCTGTTTTGTGTTTTGGTAACTCTGCCAGTATGGGTAAAGCTGTTCCACTTTCTTTGCAAAAATCAAACGGCGGTTGGTTTCTTCGATTTGCGGTTCCTGTGTTTGCAATTCTGCCCGGGATTGCTCCAGCTCTGACTTTTGGGCAAATTTGCGGGCAAGCTCGTTTGCGCGGTTCAGCTGTCCCAGCTTGTCTGCTGCCGCTGTTTGCAGCTGTTTTGCTTTTGCTTGCAGGGTGTGCAGGGCTGCGTCGGTTTGGGCGTATTTTTCCTCCAGGACTTCTGTCGTTTCTGCCTCTTCCTGTTTTAGCAATGCTTCTTTTGCCGAAAGAAAGTCTCCCATTTCCCGGGACAAGTTATTTGTATGCTGTTTTACCTTTTCTGCTATTTGCGACCACAGCTGGGTAGAAAATAAGGTTTCCAGTATATCTGCCTTTTCCTTGGAATTGGCAAGCAGCAGCTTTAAAAAATCCCCCTGGGGCAGTACGATTACCTGGGAAAACTGCGTGCAGTCCAGACCCAACAGCTGTTCGGCATAGTCGCGTACCTTTGTTTCGCTGCCGCTTATCAGAAGTTCCCATTTGGCATTTTTATCTGTTGGCAGTCCGTCTGTTAAACGGTGGCAGGTATGCTCCTCGCGGATATCCCGCCGGCCGCTTCCTCTGACATAATAGACCGATTGGGAACGGAAAAAACGGTAAATATCGCCGCCTAACTGAAAGGTAAAATCTACAAATGTGCGCAGGGAATCGTCAGCGGCAGTACTGCGCATACTGGACCAGCTGCGGCGTCCGCCGGTTGCTTTGCAGTACAGAGCAAAGCACATGGCGTCTAAAATGGTGGTTTTTCCTCCGCCTGTGGCGCCGGTAATCAAAAAAATAGGGTTTTCCCCCAATAACGTAAAATCAATGGTCACAGGCTGAATATAAGAGCCAAAGCCCTGCATGGTGATGGAAATCGGTTTCACGGGATACGGTGTCCTCCTTTCTGAACATGATATTGGGCATTATGTGTGGTTTTGTTCTTCTTTCAGTTCCGCTAAAAGCGTTTGAAATAACAAGATGTCCTCCTGTGTGGGTTCTGTATCACAAATTTGCCGCAAAAATTGCGAAAATACAGTCATTTCATCAACGGTGCGGTTCTGCATATCCCGCCGCAGCGCTTTTTGTTCTCCGGAAAGCTCTGTATGCAGCCAGTTGCAATGTACAGAAAGTACATTTGGAAAATAAGGACGCAGCTGCTCCAGCGGCATATAGACAGGCGTGCTGTCGGTCAGCTCTACGGACAGGTAGTCCTGAGAAGGCGTCGTTTTACCCAGAGAGAGCAGTTCTTCCATACTGCCTGTTACGGTGCGCATATCGTGCAGGGCGGGGACGGGAAGCAGGGTAACGGTGCAGTCCTGTTTTGTAATGTTTAAAAGCGTCATGGATTTTTTGTGGTGTGCTTCGTCAAAAGAATATTTTAACGGAGACCCGCAATAACGCCCGTGTTTTCCCACAGCTTGGGGACTATGCAGATGTCCCAGCGCGGTATAATCAAAGCATTGGAACAGGGCAGGAGGCACCTCGCCGCTGCCGCCGACATATACGGCGCTTTCGGAGTCGCAGGTTTTACTGCCGGCGGCAAAGCAGTGGCATACCAGTACGTTGACTGCGGCAGGATCCAAATGTTCCTGTATAGCGGCAATGACGGCTTTATAAGCGGCGGGAAAGCCCTGAATGGAATCGTCATGGAAATATTGGCGTACAGCGGCAGGCTCTATGTAAGGCAGCAGGTACAAATGCAGCTGCTCCTGCCCATTGTCCAGCACAACAGGGGAAAAGGCGTCTTCCAGCGCGGAGGCAATGTAAATGCCGCTACTGCGCAGCATGGAAGCGCCTGTGGCAATGCGGTCTGCGCCGTCATGGTTGCCCGCAACGGCCGCGAAGGGGATATGCAGCCGGTGCAGTTCTGTGAGCACGTTGTCAAACAGGCGGATAGCCTCCACAGGCGCGATTTGCCTGTCAAAAATATCTCCGGCCAGTATGACACAGTCCGGGTGTTCCTGCTGTACAGCCGGCAAAAATACTTCGTTGATAAAATACACCTGATCCTCAAGCAGAGAGCGGCCGTAAATCATTTTTCCAAGGTGCCAGTCGGAGGTATGAAGGATTTTCATGCTGTTTGTCCTTTCCGCCGTGTTTTTTTGGCATATTTTCCGTGCTTTTCAACGGTTACAGGCGGGTGCAGAGGTAAAATCTGTTCAAATACCGCAATGTGGCGGCCGTTGATATTACGGTCTGTATGCTGTGCGCCGAAAAACCACTGCTTATACGTTACCTGTGCTAAAATCTCCTCAAAAAAGGATTGCAGCGCACTGCGGTGCAGTTCTTTTGTTACCCCCATGACTGCGTGATTGGGGCATGGCTCATGGGTAAGAATGTAATCCACTGTCAGGCTGCGGTCAAAAAGATGCTTTGCGCCGTCGATCATTTCCTGCCGGGTGGGCATTTCCTGGGGCCACCATTTGCCGGTTTCCAGATATACCTCTTTTTCCTCGGTCTCTCCGCCGCCAAACGCAAAAAAGCTGTGACCGTCTATATCAAAAATCTCTCCCCGCATCAGGTGCAGGATGTTGGAGCGTATTTGGTGCACCCTGCCCTGACGCCACGGCTTTACAGGGTAAGCATTGAGTAAATCGAAATTTTCATGGGTTCCGTCTACAAATAATATGGTGTATGGCTTCTGACTCAATTTGTCCAGCTGTTTTTCTTCCTTTTTACTTCCGTTCCAAATAAAGCCAAAATCGCCGCAGACAATCAGAAAATCTTCCGCAGTCATTTTTCTGGTTTGCTCTGTTTCAAACCGTTTGCCGTCTCCGTGGGTATTGCCCGTAATGTAAATCACGCTGCCCCTCCTTGTTATGAAAATGCTTCCAATTTGTTAACAATCTGAAAATTCCCTTTTCATTTGGAAAGGGAACTGGTATACTTAAATTTAAGTTGGATTTTCGACAATTTTTTATTGAAATCATTATCATCATATCATAACGGAGGCAAAATTTCCATGAAAAAAAAGGTAGTTCCATCTATTGTGTTTCTTTTTGTTGTTTTTATGATGATGCCGTTTTTTTCCGCGTCCGCCGCGGTGTTTAATATTGATTTTGAAACCAATGCCAAAGGGATCTATATGGTCAATTTGGATACGGATACGGTAGTTTATGAAAAAAACTCCAATGAACGGATGGAGCCGGCCTCCTGTACCAAAATCATGACCTATATTGTGGCTGTGGAGCATATCAGCGATTTGGAAGGCACAAAAATCACAGTCAGTGATTATGTGGAGGAGGCGCTCAGCGGTACGGGCAGCTCTATGGCGGGTGTTATTACGGGAGAAGAGCTGACCGCTTTGCAGCTGCTGAATTTAATGATGGTGCATTCCGGCAATGATGCCTCTATGGTGCTTGCGGAATATATAGGCGGTTTGGAAACGGGCGCTGCGGGCGACGAGGCGGTTGCCAATTTTGTGCAGATGATGAATGATAAAGCCTTAGAGCTTGGTTTGAGCAATACCCATTTTACCAGCCCCCATGGACTGCACGACGAGAACCACTATACCACGCCTGCAGAGCTGTACCAGATTACAAAATACGCCCTGACCCTGCCGCATTTTTCCGAAATTACATCTAAAACATACTATACGCTGCCGGCTACCAATAAAAGCAGCGAGTCAAGGACCGTATATACAACCAACAAAATGATTTCCGCCAATACTGCGGATAACCCCTACCATTACCCGTACGCCAAAGGAATCAAAACCGGTTCGCACGACCAGGCCGGTTACTGTCTGGTTTCCAGCGCCGTATACGACGGCTATACCTATGTGTGTGTTGCTTTGGGCGCGCCGGCTGTGGACGCAAACGGGAACCATATTGAAGAACGCGGTGAGATGATCGATTCCCGCAATTTGTATCGCTGGGCATTTACCACGCTGCAGCGGAAAACGGTTTTGAAAAGCACAGATACGGTTGCCGAGGTAAAAATTGACTATGTATGGAACCAGGACAGGCTTTTGCTGTCGCCGGAAAAAGATTTTTCCACCATTTTACCCAATAATGTGGAGCCCAGCAGTGTCATACTGACGCCTCATTTACCGGAAAAGGTAGAAGCGCCGGTCAAAAAAGGTGATGTGATTGGGACCGCCACCCTGAGTTATGCCAATCAGGAGCTGACTACCATCAATTTGGTGGCGGCGGAATCTATGGAAAAAAGCCAGCTGCTGCAAATCGGCAGTGTGCTGAAAGATATTGTCAGTTCCGTTTGGTTTATTGTCATTGCCAGCATCATCGGATTTTTGCTGATTGTTTATATTATTCTCACATTGATTTACAAAAGCAAGAAGAAAAAAATGCGCAAAGTAAAGAAATACAGAAAAATGTAATGATATTGGTCTTGTCATTCAATCTGCGGGCAGTGACTGACAGGCGCTGCATTGCCAATATACCTGCTCTATTCGCCGGGAATCGCCTATTGACAGTAAAAGGGAAATCTTATACAATAAACGTTGCGAGCAGACTGAGCAGTCGCGGGTACAACTCGAAAGGGTGTATCTGAGGAAAGTCCGAGCTCCACAGGGCAGAATAACGGCTAACGGCCGCCGGGGGCGACCCCAGGGAAAGTGCAACAGAGAGATACCGCCCGGTTTTTTTACCGCGGTAAGGGTGGAAAGGCGAGGTAAGAGCTCACCAGCGTGTAGGAGACTATGCGGCTATGTAAACCCTATTCGGAGCAACACCGCAGAGAAGCATAAAGCGCTTGCCCGGCGCGTTTCGAGAAGGTGGCATGAGCCGTGGCGGCAACGCCCGGCCAAGATAGATGACTGTTCACGACAGAACTCGGCTTACAGGTCTGGTCGCAATAAAAAACGCTTCCTGCGGGAAGCGTTTTTTATTGCCATGTATTGCGTCAGCACGCTTTAACGGTTGCGACAAAGACGGCTGTTTATGCCGCAGACCGTGATACTGATTTTTGCAAGCTGAAAGGTAAAAGAAACAATAGACACAATGTTAAACGGGCTTTTCGCTGTACAGCAGAAAATAAACGGAGCTGTGAGGTATTTGCCGTAACCAACAGCGGATATAAGCAGGTAAAAAGGAAAAAGCCAATTATCGTTAGATAATTGGCTTTTTCCGAGCATTTAGTTGCTCGTCACCCTATCGAACAACCGCCTGCAAATTTCAAAAGCGTATTATTCTTCGTTCTCTTTTTTAATCGGAGTACGATCGAAAGTTGTAACAGGAGTGAATTTTTCCTCCAGCGGATCGATTTGAATTTGCAGGAATTCCTGGTAAGACGTCTCGACAAGGTTAAAGTCGGAGCGGTCAAGACCGGCAATTTCTTCCTCTTTATGAGCGCGCATGCCGATTGTGTATTTCAGAATGAAGAACACAATGGTCATAACAGCGGCACCCCATGCCAAAATAGCGGCAATGCCCAGGCACTGAATGCCGAAGCCATACCAGCCATGGCCATAGAATACGCCCATTTCGGTGGACCAGAGACCGGTCAGGATGGTACCTGCTGCGCCGCAGAAGCAGTGCAGACCAACAGCACCAACCGGGTCGTCAACTTTGAATACTTTGTCAACCAGTTCAATGCCGAATACCATTACGAAGGATACGATTACGCCGATGCAGAAAGCACCCCAAGGCTCAATTTGGTCGCAGCCTGCCGTAATTGCTACCAAGCCTGCCAAAGGTGCGTTGAGCATCATGGAAACGCTTGGTTTTTTGTATTTTGCCCATGTAATGAACAGAACTGTTACTGTGGAAGCAGCAGCAGCAATGTTAGAGGACAGGAATACATTGGATGCCGTTACCATGGTGTCGGAATCTGCAACAACAGTGGAGCAGCCGTTAAAGGCGAACCAGCCGAACCATAGAACGAATGTACCCATACCTGCTAATGTAAGAGAATGGGCGGGCATTTCTCTGGATTTTTTGTTTTTGTCGTATTTGCCGATGCGGGGACCAAGGATAGCAGCGCCAACAAGAGCGATGATACCGCCAAGACCGTGAACGGAAGCGGAACCTGCAAAATCATGGAAGCCAAGATCTGCAAGCCAGCCGCCGCCCCATGCCCAGTGACCGGCAATAGGATAAACAAGACCGCTGATGATGGTGCTGTAAATGAGGAAGGATTTGAAGTTGACCCTCTCCAGCATAGCACCGGAAACAACCGCAGCGGTTGTAGCGCAAATAGCGCCGTGGAACATAACGTTTGCATAGCTCGGAATCGTTGGGTTGATGTCCGGATAGCTGTTCATAGCGACAAAGTTGAATTCGCCGATGAACGGATTGCTGTAACCGAACATAATGCCATAGCCGAATGCCCAGAAAACAAGGGAAGCAATGGCAAAGTCCAGCAAGTTGTCAATCCAAGCCGCACTTGAATTTTTCACCCTTGAGAAACCGGTTTCTAACAATGCGAAACCACTATGCATAAAGAAAATAAACATAGTTCCGAATAGAACCCACATGGTATCTATTGCTGAAATTTCCATAGTTTTCTACCTCCAAACAAAATTTTGTAATGCATTTTTGTTTATACATACGCAAGCACGTATGTAGTCGCAAAAACAAAACGATTACTTTACGCTAAAGAGCAGTCTGCCGTAGGATGGGAACGGCCAGTATTTGTCGCCCACCATACCTTCAAGTTTGTCTGCAATGGCGCGAGTTGCCTCCATTTGCATAAAAACAGCATTCCTGTAAGCGTATGCTGCGTCCCTCACATCGGTGATTTTTTCGGCCGTTTCTACATTCTCTTCCAGCTTTTTGCAGTTTTGGAACAAAGCATAGGAAAGGTCGGAAAGATCTTTGAGCAGGGTTTCCTCCAACAGGCAGCTTACTTCCAGGTCAAGCTGTTTTTTTGCCAAAGCAGCTTCGCTTAAATCCTTTATGTATGCGCATACTGCCGGAGTAATGTCCCTTTTGACCATGTCAATCATAGTCAAGGCTTCTATGTGAATCTGCTTGAAGTAGTTCTCGAGGGTGATTTCATAACGAGAACGTATCTCCATTTCAGAAAGGACACCGTGTTTTTCAAAAAGCGCGATGTTTTGCTGATGAATATAATAAGGAGCGGCATCAGCAACGGAAGGTAAGTTGAGCAATCCCCGTTTTTCGGCTTCCTCCACCCATTCCTGCGCGTAGTTGTTGCCGTTGAAAATGATTCGCTTATGATTTTTGATGGTAGTGCGGATCAAACGGTTGAGCGCAGACTGGAAATCCGCTGCCTGCTCCAGCTCATCTGCAAATTGGCAGAGAACGTCCGCAATAGCGGTGTTGAGCATAAAATTGGTGCAGGCAATCGATGCGGAAGAGCCAAGCATTCGAAATTCAAACTTGTTGCCCGTAAAGGCAAACGGGGAAGTCCGGTTCCGGTCTGTTGTGTCCTTTGCAAAGGACGGAAGACCGTCAACGCCTACCTCCATATAAGAGGTTTTTTGCGCCTGGTATACTTTGCCGTCTTCAATACATTGCAAAATATCCGTCAGTTCATCTCCCAAAAAGATGGAAATAATGGCTGGCGGTGCCTCATTGGCGCCCAGGCGGTGGTCATTCCCGGCGGAAGCGGCGGAAAGCCGCAGCAGATCCTGGTGCTCATCAACGGCTTTGATGATTGCCACTAAAAACAACAAAAACTGTGCGTTGTCTCTGGGGGATTCTCCCGGCTCTAATAAGTTTACGCCGGTATCCGTAGCCATAGACCAGTTGTTGTGTTTTCCGCTGCCGTTTACGCCCTTAAAGGGCTTTTCGTGCAGCAGGCACGCCAGGTTGTGCTGCGCGGCGACCCGCTTCATCACTTCCATGATCAGTTGATTATGGTCGGTCGCCACATTGCTGGTTGTGAACAGGGGAGCCATTTCGTGCTGACCGGGGGCTGCCTCATTGTGCTTTGTTTTGGACGGGATACCCAATTTCCAGAGCTCTTCGTCCAAATCTTTCATATAGGCCGAGACCCTTGGCTTGATAACACCAAAATAGTGATCCTCCAGCTCCTGGCCCTTTGGGGGCCGGGCGCCCAGCAGGGTCCTGCCGGTATATAAAAGGTCTTTTCTTTGGTTATAAACCGCTTTGTCAATTAAAAAATATTCCTGTTCGGCGCCTACGGTAGTCAATACGTGTTTTGCGCCGGTGGGATTACCGAATAGACTTAGAATGCGCATCGCCTGCTTATCGATTACGTCCATGGAACGCAGCAGCGGTGTTTTTTTATCCAGTGCCTCTCCGCCATAAGAGCAGAAGGCGGTAGGTATGCACAGCGAGCCGTCTTTGATAAACGCGTTTGAGGTTGGGTCCCAGGCGGTGTAACCGCGGGCCTCAAAGGTAGCGCGCAGGCCGCCGGACGGAAAACTGGAGGCGTCCGGCTCCCCCTTGATCAGTTCTTTGCCCGAAAATTCCATGATTACTTTGCTGTTGTCAATGGGAGACAAAAAACTGTCGTGCTTTTCAGCGGTAATGCCGGTCATAGGCTGGAACCAGTGGGTATAGTGAGTCGCTCCGTGCTCCAGAGCCCAGTTTTTCATTGCATTGGCTACAGCGTTGGCCACGTGGATTTCCAGCGGCAAACGGTCCTCGCGGGTCTTTTTTAAAGATTCGTAGATTTCTTTCGGTAATCTGGCACGCATGGTGTCGTCATTGAATACCAGTGTGCCGAACATCTCAGGAACCTTGCACATTGATTTCACCTCATCCATATGAGTCAGGGAATAACTCCATTCACTTCCTTCCGTAAAATAATTGTAGGCATAACCAAAAAAGAGCACTATAGTGTTTTTCTACTATAGGACTCTTACTTTGCTTATGGATTTTATTATAAAGTAGACAGAAAAGAAAGTCAATGGTTTGCCCGTACTTTGGCGTATTTCACTGTGTTATAAAATAATTTGCAATTTTAAGTCAAAAGCACCAAAATTTCAAGGGGAAGCGTCGAAAGCTTTTTTGTCCGGTCAAACAGAGGCTGCGCAGGGCAGAAGGGCGCCTGCGGAAAGCAGGCGTTTGCGCAGTGCCTGCAGCCGAAAACGGTTATAACGCTGAATCGCCGTGCAGGGCAGGTTGATTAGCAAAATTACCGCGGCAAAGCCCAGTCCCCAGCCCGGCGGATTGAATAAAAACACAAAAACAACGGAAAGGCTTTGGGTCTCGTGGGTCCACTCCGCCCGGCAGGTCTCTGCAATAAAAGCATTGAGATATTCTACGGATATCCTGTCCGGCATATGCGCTTTGGAAAAGCCGTTTTTTCCGGTAAATTGAGGTACGTGTGCTTTCCATTTTTCAATTTTCAGTGTTTGCCTGTAAAATTTTCCGCTGCGTTCAAATTTTTTTATTTGATACCGGCGTTTGTGCTCCCGAAAAGAAGCCTGCGGCAGTTTTATGCAGATTGCGAATATCACCAAATGATAAACAGCAACAATGGTCAGATTCCAAAGGCACATATGCAGCACCTCCGGCGCTGTGGACGCCCGAAAAAACATCAGCTTCCTCCTTTTTCTGTCATTTTGGGTTTGCATTGTATTACATCATATAAAGGAACAGTGATGTTTATGCGATAAAAATGTGAATATTTTCGATATAAGCTCCAATACACGGAAATAAGTGTAGTAAAATATAGCAAAATGATATTTGGATTTCGCCAAGGGGGATTGCTATGAAAAAGCTGACAGCCGTATTGGGCGCGGTGCTTTTGTGCATGGCGGCGCTGACAGGCTATGCCGGCTGCGTATTTGCGCAGGAAACAAAAGAATATTTCTCATTTGCCGCTTCCAAAGAAGAAGTGTTTCTCAACGACGAGGTGCGCATTGCTATATCCGCCAATCCGCCGGGAGGAAACGAGACTGTTGCGGGCTTCCGCCTGCAGGTAGAATATGATTCCACAAAACTGACGCTGAAAAGAGTGGATACGTCGCCGCAGATAGAAAACGGCACGTTCCGTTACCATAACAACGGCGATACCATGACGGGGATTTATGTGTGCAGCGGTACGGCCGCCCCTGACCTGATTGGCGAATGTATGATCCTGGTTTTCCGCGTCAATGAGGACGCGGTATTTGGAGAAACCTCGGTGTCGGCGCAAATTGACCAGGTGGTTGACTGGAGCGCGCGGCAGCTGCCGTCTGTTTCCAGTATTACGTCTGTGTTCCGTATTACACCGGAAATTGCAAAGGAAGCGCTGCTGACAAAGCTGGTGCCCAGCGAGGGGACATTGGAACCGGCTTTTGACCCGTATATACAGGAATATGCTTTACAGGTGGGTGCGCAGACAGAGCAGGTGCTGTTTGAGCTGGAGGCTGCCGACGGCGGCACTGCAAGAGCAAACAGGAAAAATTTAGGGAAACAGGGCTCTGTGACCCAGTTTGTGATTACAGCGACCTCGTCCGATAAAAAGAATAAAAGCCAGTATATTGTCAATGTGACCCGTGGGGAACGGGAAAAAGCGGGAACCACCGATAAAGAAGGGAGCTCCGGCCGCAGCAAGTCAGGCGGAACGTCCGGGAAAACCGCGGCAGGCGATGACGGCAACGAGGATTTAACAGCAGGTGCCGTGTTTTACGGAGAAAGAAACTTGTATGTTGTGGGCAGCGGTATGCCGGTCTATGCAGTGTACGTTATTGCCGGTGCACTGGGGCTTTTCGCCGCAGGTATTTTGACTGCTGTGATTGTGCTGGTACGCAAAAGAAAAAAATAGACAGACATCAAACGGCAGCGCAGAACATGTGAAATTTTGACGAACGATTTTAAAAAGATATTGAGATTATCTATTGACTTATAAGCCGGCATAAGATATAATATGAAGCGCACCTGATAAGCGGTGCGCTGTTATATCGCGGGATGGAGCAGCTCGGTAGCTCGTCGGGCTCATAACCCGAAGGTCGTTGGTTCAAATCCAGCTCCCGCAACCACATTTTATGATAAGTTCGATTTTCTGAGCTTATCATAGCATAAAGCGATTAAACATTTAATCGTTTTATGCTATGATAAGAAGATAGTCAGTCTTATCATAGCATTATGTGCGTTCTTTGCTGTCGGTTAAGACATCAACGGCGTTTACTAATACGCTTTCGTTGCGGCAAAGTCCAGTTGACAAAGCCTGACTTTTACCAATTTCATGGCGACACTCTTATGCGCGAAGAATAATTCTATAAAAAAGAAATATTCTTTAGGCGCTCATGCGCTGGAACGGCGTTAACCCCTCCGGTAAAAGCTACTTACAAAGAACACACTATGTATAAGTCAAACAAAGGTTAGATAGCCTTTGCCCTAAAAGTATAGGTCTGCACAAGTGTTCAGTTCACTTTTCATTTACTCTGAACACTTGTCTTGGCTTATAGTTTGTCAAGGTACATTGTTGGTAAGAAAGCAAAAAGTCTGCACTTTCTTAGCCATAAGAAGAATGCAGACTCTTTACAACTTGAAATTTATCCTAAAGTGTGGTAAACTCACACTTGAAGGCATTCACAAGTCATAGAAGAGGGGTTGTATCTTCTATGGCGCACGCCTTACATCGAATGGGGATTCGGTGTAGGGCTGTGGGTGCTTATTTTATTTCTTACCTACTATCTATTATACTCTTGTTTTGAAGAAAATCAAGAAGTATATAGCAATTTTAGAAAAAATACCATATTTTTCATATAGAAAACACAGGCCTAATTTTGTTCATTTTGCCTGATATTGAGGTTGATCCTCCGACCAAAAAGTTCAGGTAGCAGCTATAGTGTATCAACGATTTTATGATACTGCTAAAATATAAGGGTAAACTATTGACATAAAGCATATTGTGTATTACAATGTATTACAAACAAGGAGTGATTATGATGACTATATCCGTAAGACTAAACAACGAAGATACAGAACTATTTAAAAAATATGCAGAAATGCATAATATGTCCTTATCCGATTTAATCAGAAACGCTGTTCTTGAAAAAATTGAAGATGAATACGACTTAAAATGCTATGAAAAAGCAATGGAAGAATATAAGAAAAATCCTGTTACTTACACACATGATGAAGTTGTAAAAATGTTGGAGCTTGATTGATGAAATATTCTGTAGAATACACGCCAAAGGCTGTAAAAGAATTAAAAAAACTTGATAAACACACACGCAGTCTAATTATTGGTTGGATTGAAAAAAATCTGATAGGCTGTGAGAATCCACGCCAGCACGGAAAAGGGCTGACGGCTAACCGCAGCGGCCAATGGCGGTATCGTATCGGAGATTATCGGTTAGTTGCTGAAATATCCGACAATACCATTACAATACTGATTTTAAACGTAGGACACAGGAAAGAAGTTTATTGAGGGAGCACACAGTGTCAAATCAAAATCAACAGGAGTGTAATGAATATGAAAATCCGTAGATATAAAGAGGAAACTTCAACAAAGCATACCGTATAATTTTGTGCATTTTTATACTGTATGCCGTATATAGCATATGACATAATTAGTCGGGGTGATATTATGCCTGTGAGCGATTCTCAAAAAAGCGCGAAATAAATGGGACAAAAAAATATTACTATTTTGTCCTGCAAGATCCGGAGGAGCGATGGAGATGAGTTCCGGCGTTATGCCGAGGAACACGGAAGATCAGTAAATGATATTTTAAAAGAATTTGTTTTCAAATGCATAAAAAAAGAGAGCAACGGCCATTAAGCCGAAACTCTCTTTTTTATTATGCAGCAGATCCTTTGAATAAATAAAAAGATCCCCGCTTATGCGGGGAAGAATCCTCTTTGTATATAAGTCATACTTAAAAATTTGGATCACCCCCGCAACGCGGGGAAAAATAAAATCCAAATTATTGAGGATTCCGTCATTATAATAATACAGACTTGGGAAAAGTCAATAAAAATATAAAAATTTTCCTAAAGCTGCCCAGCTGGGATTGTCGGCATTCCATTCACTTTCTTGGAAGCGAAGCTGCCTGCGTACTTCTTCATATTCAGCTGGTTGAAGTGAAAATATATTTATAAATCAGCCGCAGGCTGATTAAAAAGAGGAGAGGAAAGCCAAAGATAAAGAGAAATGACACCTTTCCTCTCCCCTCATGGACATCATTGAAAGATGTGTACATCTTCCAACAATGTCCATTTCACCCCTCACCTTTCCGTCATTTCTCCCTGAAAGAGAGGGGAATATTTTTTGCAAGGAAAGCGTACGTATCCTGCATACATCTCTAAGTTACCTGAGAGTAAATAATATTTTTTTCTTTATGGAATATTAGTTCTAAATATTAGTTACTGGGGTGTCATTTTTGTCATAAGCACCCTGTCATTTTCCGGCGTCAAATCCGCATGGAAAAAATTCGATTTAATGAACGCATGATTTTAGAGCGAGCTATTTTGTGATTTTGTGTGGTCGAAGCAGAATCTTTTGCCGCCGAGCTGCCGCAAGTTGATGATCTAATTTCAATTGCCGGCATTTCTTCCTGTTTTTTCAGTAAAAAGGTGCTAAATTTGCCCAGAGAAGCCTTAAAGCGGATCATACCGATCTTTACCAGGGTTTTGATGGCTCTGTGTACTGTGCGCCAACATACGCTTAAATCTTTTGCAATGGAATCGATACATAGAAAACTTTTTCCGCCTTTGTTGGAATGGTTTTTAATATAGCAATAGACTTTTAACGCGGTTCCGTCCATATTTTGCTCTATAATGCCGGTTGGGAGAGTGTGTTTGTCCATTTTACTTTTGGGCATGGATAGAGCTCTGGCATCTGCGCTGACAGGGATTTCCGGCGTATCGAGCAGCGTGTATAAGCTGGCGATCTGCTCTCCTTTTTTATTGTACTGGTACTTTCTTTTCATAAGTCCCTTTTTTTCTAATTCTGTAAAAGCTCGATTTACTGTACTTTCGCTTTTCCCAATTATTTTTGCAATTACTTTTTTACGCAAAAAGCAGCTTCTGCTTTTATTATTTACGTGTTGTGCCAGTACATGATATACTTTAAATGTACTTTTTGATAAATTTGCCTCCATAGCGGCGTGGCTGTAACAATAAAAGGCCATATGAATACTCTCCTTCTTGACAATATAAAAATTAGTATGGTACTATGATTCTATCTGTAAAAAAGGAGAGAAGAATATGTTGATTAAATTTAATCTTGATGAAAATCGAACTTTTTCGGAATGGAAAACTGAGTTTTTAAAAAAGCGAAAACTTGAAACAAATGAAAATCGGTATTGTAATTTACTTTCTATTAGGCCACTCTCATGCTTCTACTACTTTAGATATTTATACCCATATAGAAAAGTCAATTATCAATGAAGTTGCGATTGATAATCTAAACGCTTATCTTTCTAACTTTTTCTAACTCATAACCCGAAGGTCGTTGGTTCAAATCCAGCTCCCGCAA
>CALWUX010000062.1 GCA_944384795.1 uncultured Clostridia bacterium
GTGTGGGTGTCGGAGGAAATGACAGTCAGCTGTTTTTGCTCCATGGGGACGGGTGCGACGCCCTTGCATAGTTTGATTGTTTGCGCAAGGTGCGCGGGGGTGGTGCCGCAGCAGCCGCCGATGATCCAAGCGCCCTCCATGACGATGTCCAGCATTTCTTTTGCGAATTCCTCCGGCCCTACGTCGTATACCGTTTGTCCGCCGACGTTTTTGGGCAGGCCTGCGTTGGGGTTGACGATGATGGGTGTGGAGCAGCAGGCGGTCAGCTCTTTCATGAAGGCTTTCATCTGCGCAGGGCCGAGGCCGCAGTTAAAGCCGACGCCGTTTACGCCCAGACCCTCCAGCAAGGCCACGGCTGCGGGAATATCTCCGCCGGTGAGCAGCTTTGCGTTTTCGTCAAAGGTCATGGTGACGAACACGGGCAGGCTTGTGTTTTCCTTTACGGCAAGCACGGCCGCCTTTACCTCGTGGGTGTCGCTCATGGTTTCTATCAGCGCAATGTCTGCGCCGGCCCGCTCGCCGGCGACCGCCATTTCTTTAAAGGATTCGTAGGCGCGTTCAAAGTCCAAATCTCCCAGCGGGCGCAGCAGCTTGCCGGTGGGGCCGATGTCCATGGCTACCAGCCCATGGCCCTTTTCGGCAACAGCCTGCCTTGCGATGGAGACCGCTTTTTCAATCAGCTGCTGTGCGGTGTAGGGGCAGTCCTCCAATTTAATGGAGTTTGCGCCGAAGGTATTTGTTTTGACGATGTCGCAGCCCGCGTTTAAATATTGGCGGTGTACGTTTAAAATGAATTCCGGCTTTTCCATGTTCCAGGCTTCCGGCAGTTCTCCGGGCGCAAGCCCGTTTTGCTGGAGAATGGAGCCCATGCCGCCCTCGAAGAAAATCACGCGTTTTCCAAGCTGCTCTAAAATATCCATAGTTATTCTTCCTTTCTGAAGGGACAGTTTTTTGCCTGACAGGTCATGCATCTTGCGATATGGCAGGTGGCGGCTTCCTCTGTAAGCCCGATGACGGCGGTCACGGATTTGCTGGGCGCTAAGATCAGGCTGTCCATGACCGTAAGGCCGATGCGCTTTTGGCAGTGCAATACGCCCAGCAGCTCCTTTTGGTATGTAAGGGGGAAATCTCCGTAGCCGGGGCTGAAGCGGGGCCTTAAATACAGCCCCTGCTTTCCGGCTTCTTCTTTCATCAGCTCCTGCTGCTGGTCGCAGTATGCTTCTATTACCGTGGCGGCGCAGGCCTGCAGAATGACGGCTTTGCTCATGTCCAGCTTATTGTATTTTTGCAGCAGCAGGTCTGTTTGCGCCCCCAGGGTGGCCGCGAAAATAGCAGCCTCTTTGCAGCCGCTGATATGCTGGGACAGGCTTTTGCTCTGAATGGAAACAGGGCCGATGGAAACGGTATGGTCCTGCCCGAAAGCAACGGGGAAAATTTGATATACACATTTTGGCGAAATGACCTTGAGAAGCTCTGCAAGGCAGGCTTCTATGCGGTTGGAGACGACCTGGTCGGCGGGCTTGCCCCGGTACCCCAAATAACGCAGGATCTCTTTGCGGCTGATGTTCATACGGTATGCTTCTCCTTATGGCGGCTGCCTAAAATCTGTGATAAATTTGAGACGATGGCGGCCGCGACGTCCGGTTTGTTCATGGTATATAAATGAATGGCCTTTACGCCGTTGGCGATCAGGTCGACGATTTGCTCGGTGGCGTAGGCGATGCCCGCCTGCTTCATGGCGGGAGGGCTGTCGCCGAATTTTTCTGCGATAGTGCCCAGGCGTTCCGGCAGACAGGTGCCGGAAAGCTGGCAGATGCGCTTGATTTGGCTGCTGTTGGTTACCGGCATGATGCCGGCTACAATGGGTACGTCGATGCCCTTGGCGAGGGTCTTGTATAAAAAATTGTATAAAATCTGGTTGTCGAAAAACATTTGCGTGGTCAGGAAATCGCAGCCGCAGTCTACTTTTTGCTTTAGGTGGTCAATGTCGTCGGCTTTGCGGGCGCATTCGATGTGTCCCTCCGGGTAGCACGCCGCGCCCACGCAGAAATCTCCCTGCGCTTTGATGTCCTGTATCAGCTGGCAGGCATAGCGGTAGTCCTTTACGGCCTCCTGCGCCGTCATGCCCTGAGGCACGTCGCCCCGCAGAGCCAGTATGTTGGTGATGTTCCTGCTTTGCAGCAGGCGCAGGGCGGAGGAAACGTCCTCTTTGGAGGCGGCAACGCAGGTCAGATGCGCCAGCGCGGGAATGCCGTAACGGGTTTGGATATGCTCTGCGATCTCCATGGTGCGTTTGGAATTGCCGCCGCCTGCGCCGTAGGTCACGCTGATAAAATCCGGCGCGGTTTTGGCTATGCCGTCGATGACGATTTTGCACTCGTCCAGCGGGATATGGGGCTTGGGCGGGAAAATTTCGCAGGAAAAGGTGACGGGGTTCCGTTTGATCAGGTCGATGATTTTCATAGGGCGCCTATCCTCTCTGAGAACTCGGTTTGCATTGGTAACATTATACCAAAAAAAAAGATGGAATCAAACCCAAATCACGCAAAACAGACTGGATTTTTTCCATCTTTCTTTATCATATAAGGAGAATATTGAAAATGAAAAGTATTTTGTTACAGCTTTGCAAAGGCCCGGTCCAAATCTTCGAGAATGTCGTCGATATGCTCGATGCCGACGGAAAGGCGAATGGTATTTGGGGCAATACCGCAGGCCTTTAATTCCTCTGCATTGAGCTGGGAGTGGGTGGTGCTTGCAGGGTGGATCACCAGGGATTTGGCGTCCGCTACATTTGCAAGGAGAGAGAAAATCTCAAGGGCGTCGATAAAGCGCTTTGCTTCCTGCTCCCCGCCCTTGATTTCGAAGGTGAAGATGGAGCCGGCGCCTTTTGGGAAATATTGTTGATAAAGGGTATGGTACCTGCTGTTGGGCAGGGAGGGGTGGTTGACCCGTTCTACCCGGGGGTGCTGGTTTAAGAATTCCACGACCTTCAGTGCGTTTTCGACGTGGCGCTGGACGCGGAGAGAGAGCGTTTCCAGCCCCTGAATGAACAGGAAGGAATGGAACGGGCTTAAACAGGCGCCGGTGTCCCGCAGCAGATTGGTGCGGATACGGGTGATGTAGGCCGCCGCGCCTACGTCCTTTGCAAAGCACACGCCGTGGTAGCTGTCGCACGGCTGGGACAGGCCGGGGAATTTGGGGGAATTCCAGTTGAAGCGGCCCGCGTCGATGATGACGCCGCCCAGCGCGGCGCCGTGGCCGCCGATGAATTTGGTAGCGGAGTGCACCACGACGTCTGCGCCGTGTTCAATGGGGCGGAACAGGTACGGCGTGGCAAAGGTGTTGTCTATGATAAGGGGAATGCCATGCCTGTGGGCAACGTCCGCCACGGCTTTTACGTCGATGACGCCGGAATTGGGGTTGCCCAGGGATTCGATGAAAATCAGCCTGGTGTTCTCTTTTATAGCGGCCTCGAAATTTTGTACGCAGTCCGGGTCTACAAAGGTTGTGGTAATGCCGTCCTCCGGCAGGGTGTGGGCGAACAGGTTGTAGGTGCCTCCGTACAGGGTGGAGGCCGCTACGATATGGTCGCCCGACCGCGCGATATTTTTGACTGCGTAGGTGATGGCGGCAGAGCCGGAGGCGGTTGCCAGCGCGGCGATGCCGCCCTCCAGCGCGGCGATGCGCTGTTCAAACACGTCGGTTGTGGGGTTCATCAGGCGTGTGTAGATGTTGCCGCCCTCGCTTAAATTAAAGCGGTTTGCCGCCTGTTGGCAGTCTTTGAATACGTAAGAGGCGGTTTGGTAAATGGGAACCGCGCGGGCGTCGGTGGCGGGGTCGGGCTGTTCCTGCCCTACGTGCAGCTGCTGTGTTTCAAATCTCCAGTTTTGATGGCTCATGATATTTCTACTCGCTTTCTGTTATGATATTTTTTAAAAGGGCCGTATCATGAGCGCCGCATTCGGTCCACGGAGCTGCAGCAACGGAACCGTGGCAGGATATTTTGTACAGGCATGATCTGCACCTCCGTTAAAATACGTAATTCATATAGAATTAGTCGTGTTTATCTTGTGTGCTATTTTACACCATAAATTTACAGTTGTCAACCGTTGGTTTTACAATTTTTTATTTTGCGGAAAAGCAGGGCAGGAAAAGGCCTGTTTGACCGGACGGAAAGAAACGGGAAGGGGATTGCCGGGGTGCGGGTACAGGGTGCTTTGTGTAAAAAGAAAAGTGCTTTGAAAAAGCACTTTTTACGGTTATGTTTTTGATAATACCTTTTGCATATCCTCGTCGCAGCATACGGGCAGAGTTTGTTCCTCTTCCTCCGGCTCTCCCTGCTCCGCATAATATTTTTCTACCAAATCGGCAAGGGTGATATTGTCTACCACGTTTTGCACGGCCTGGTGTATTTGGCGCCATACGTCCAAAGTGATGCAGGCGTTGGAGCGGGGGCAGTTGTTGGTCTCATAGTCCAGGCAGGGAACGGGGGATAATGTGCCCTCCATTACGTTTAAAATCATGCCGACGGTATACTCTTTTGGGTCTTTGGAAAGGCGGTAACCGCCGTTTGCGCCCCTTGCGCTTTTTACAAAACCGGCCTTGCAGAGCTGATTGATGATTTGTTCCAGGTATTTATCAGATATTTCTTGCCTTGTTGAGATGTTTTTTATGCTGATGTAATTTTCCGTGCTATTTACAGCCAGGTCCAGCATAAGGCGAAGAGCATATCTACCTTTGGTAGAGATTCTCATATGTACTCCTTCCTAAATGCAAACGCAATGTTGATAGTTGACCTTGTATATAAACATATATCATTTATAACATATATCAATTCAGCTAAATATTATACTATATTTATCCTGTTTCGTCCAGAGAAAAACAAGTATTGTTCAGAAATTCACAATTATTTTGTTTATTTTTGTAAATTTAACACAAAGAATTTACCGGATATTATACACAGATTCCGGTATTTGCAGGTATTTGACCACAGGTATTTTTGGATACCGGCAGGCAAACGGCCGCAGGGGCCGGGCCGGGCGACCCGGTTGCTTTGCGGCGCCGGCATACTGCGGGGAAAAATGCGGTTTTTGCTTGACAAAATGACGGGGAAGGCATATTATTTAAAGTAATATAAAAAATGCTTTGACAGGGAAGTTGTGCAGAGGGCCTGTGGCAGAGAGCCGCCGGACGGTGCGAGGCGGTACGGGTTCTGCATGGAATCGCCCTTGAGCAGGCGGCTGAACCGTAACGCAGTAGGCTTTGCCCGGTTTTCTTACCGTTATCAGAGAATGCATTGTTAGATGCAGTGAGAGATCGTTTTTTGGACGATAAATTGAGTGGTACCGCGGAGAATCAGTCTTCGTCTCTATTTTTGCAGTAGAGGCGGGGGCTGTTTTTATATCAGCGGTCTCTGCACGGGGACCGTTTGCCTGCAACAGAACAGGAGAACATGATGTAAAGGAGATTTGACCATGAAACTGACAGGTGCGCAAATCATTATGGAATGCTTGCTGGAACAGCGTGTGGACACGGTGTTTGGGTATCCGGGCGGCGCTGTTTTGAATATTTACGACGCCCTTTATGAATACAGCGACCGTATCAACCATATTTGTACCGCCCATGAGCAGGCGGCTGCCCACGCGGCGGACGGCTATGCCCGCTCCAGCGGAAAAACCGGCGTGTGCATTGCTACGTCGGGCCCCGGCGCGACCAATTTGGTAACAGGGATAGCCACGGCCTATATGGATTCTATTCCCATGGTTGCCATTACGGGCAACGTGAACCTGAACCTGCTGGGGCTGGACAGCTTCCAGGAGGTAGACATTACCGGGGTGACCATGCCCATTACAAAGCATAATTTTATCGTGAAGAAAATCGAATATCTGGCAGATACGATCCGCCAGGCGTTCCGCATTGCCCAGGAGGGACGGAAGGGTCCGGTGCTGATTGATGTGCCAAAGGACATTACAGGTCAGGTGTACGAATTTACCCCGGCCGGAAAAGCGCCGGATGCGGCGCAGCAGGAGGCCATGCACCTGCCGGTGAGCAAAAAGCCGGCGGAGGTCAAGGCTGCTAAGATTGAGCGCGCTTTGGAGCTGATTGAGCGGAGTGAACGTCCGTTTGTTTACACGGGGGGCGGATTGCTGGCTGCGGAGGCTTCTCAGGAGCTGAAGACGCTGGCGGAGACCATTGACGCGCCGGTGGCCTGCTCGCTGATGTGCCAGGGCGGCTTTGACCAGGCTGACGACCGTTATATGGGTATGCTGGGTATGCATGGGACCAAAACCTCTGCCCAGGCGCTGAAGCACTGCGATTTATTTTTGGCGGTGGGCACCCGTTTTTCTGACCGTGTGATATGCAACGCCGATTTATTTGCCCGCCACTGTCCGATCATTCAAATTGACATTGACCCGGCGGAATTCAATAAAAACATTGACGTTACCTTAAAGCTGAGCGGTGACGCCAAACAGATACTTTCTTTGCTCAACGGGAAGCTGAAGCCCCGGGAGCACAGGGAATGGATGGCGCAAATCAGGGAATGGAAGCGGGAATACCCGCTGCGGCAGGAGGCCATTGACCCCAACGGCGTAACGCCGCAAATGCTGTTTGACGCTTTGAATGATTTGACAAAAGGGGAAGCGATCATTGCCACAGAGGTGGGCCAGCACCAGATGTGGGCGGCGCAATTTTATCAGTTCCGCCATCCGCGGCAGTTTATTTCCTCCGGCGGGCTGGGCACCATGGGCTTTGGGCTCGGCGCGGCGATGGGTGCGCAGGTGGCCAATCCCGATAAAAAGGTCATCAATATTGCAGGGGACGGCAGCTTTCACATGAATTGCAGCGAGCTTTCTACTTTGGCTAAATACCAGATACCTGTGGTGGAGCTGGTGGTGGATAACTCGGTGCTGGGTATGGTGCGCCAGTGGCAGAAGCTGTTTTATGACAACCGCTTTTCTCAAACCACCCAGGACAAAAAGACGGATTACGTGAAATTGGCCCAGGCGTTTGGTGTAAAAGCATTTGAAATTAGTACGAAAGAAGAGCTGCTGCCCGTGCTTAAGGAAGCGCTGAGCCTGCAGGAGCCGGTGCTGGCAGTTTGCCATATTGACCGCGACTTTAACGTACTGCCCATGGTTCCGGCAGGCGCGTCTGCGGAAGAACCCATACTGAACATGGACTGAGGAGGACGCTATGATGAATCACACTGAAGAAAAAGATTATATTCTGTCCGTGCTTGCGCAGAACCACGCAGGCGTCCTGCTTCGCATTGCGGGCTTGTTCAGCCGCCGCTGCTATAATATCAAAAGCATAGTGGCGGCGCAGACGGAGGATGAAAACAGGTCCCGTATCCTGATTGTTGTGCAGGGAGACGACCGCATTGTGCGCCAGGTGGACAAGCAATTGAGCAAGCTGATAGAAATTGAGCAGGTGACCGTATTGAACGAGAACAAGGCGGTTGTAAGGGAACACCTGCTGATAAAGTTGGAGCGCAGCGATGCGACCTCTGATCAGCTGGTGGCCATTGCCAATGTGTTCCATGCCAATATTTTGAATGTTTCCGTTACGGATATGATTGTGGAGCTTACGGGCACGCCCTCCAGGCTGGATTCTTTTGTGGAGTGCTGCAAGCCGTATCATATCATCAAGATTTTGCGGACAGGTACCATGGCAATGGAACTGTAAACGGAAGAACGAATACGGAAAAGGGAGAATGACCATATGCTTACACTGGACAAAATATACCACGCGGCTTACGTTTTGCGGGACGTCGTGCGGAAAACGGATCTGATCCTTGCGCCTCACATTGACCCGGACTGCGAGCTTTATTTGAAAACGGAAAATTTGCAGACGACCGGTTCCTTTAAGGTGCGGGGCGCGTATTATAAAATCTCTCAGCTTTCTGATGAGGAAAAGGAGAAAGGCGTGATTGCCTGCTCGGCGGGCAACCACGCCCAGGGCGTGGCGCTGGCGGCGGCCAAAAACGGGATAAAGTCTTTGATTTGTATTCCGGACGGCGCGCCGATTTCCAAGGTGGAAGCGACCAAGCGCTACGGTGCGCAGGTCTGCCTTGTAAAAGGCGTGTACGACGATGCGTACCAGAAGGCCTGCAAGCTGCAGCAGGAAAGCGGCAGTACCTTTATTCACCCGTTTAACGATGAGGACGTGATTGCCGGACAGGGAAGCATTGGTCTGGAGCTGCTGGACCAGCTGCCGGACATGGATGCGGTCATTGTGCCCATTGGCGGCGGCGGGCTGATAGGCGGCATTGCCTATGCGGTAAAATCGCTGCGGCCGGAATGCAAGGTGTATGGCGTACAGGCCGCGGGGGCGCCGTCCATGTATAATTCGGTCAGGCATCATCAGGTGGAAACGCTGACGCACGTTTCTACCATTGCGGACGGTATTGCGGTAAAACAGCCGGGCGATTTGACGTATGAGCTGTGCGAAAAGTATGTGGACGACATTGTGACGGTGACCGACGATGAGATTTCCACCGCCATTTTGATGCTCATTGAGCAGCAAAAGCTGATTGCCGAGGGCGCGGGCGCGGTGGCGGTAGCGGCGGCGCTGTTCCATAAGGTGGATATTAAAGGGAAAAAAGCGGTCTGCCTTGTGTCCGGCGGCAATATTGACGTTACCATTTTATCCAGGGTGATTTCCCGCGGATTATTGAAAACCGGGCGTTCGGCGGATATTACCATTGAACTGGTGGACAAGCCGGGCCAGCTGAGCGATGTATCCCGTATCATTGCGGAAATCGGCGGAAATGTGGTGGCGGTTCACCACGACAGAAGCGGGGAGAATACCAATATCAACGGGTGTTACCTGCATTTGGTCATGGAGACAAGGGACCATGCGCATATTTTGGAAATTGAAAAAGCATTGACGGAGCATGGTTATAAAATCATAGGAAGAGAGAGGCGCTGCATATGTTAAAAAAAGTAAGTACGGAACAGGCTCCCGCGGCGATTGGACCGTATTCCCAGGCGGTCGTCAGCGGGAATATGCTGTATACCAGCGGGCAAATTCCTTTGATTCCCGCAACGGGAGAAATGACGCAGGGGGATATTACGGCGCAGACCGAGCAGGTGATGAAAAATCTGGCGGCGGTGTTACAGGCTGCCGGTACGGATTTTGTCCATGTGGTGAAAACCACCTGTTTTTTAGCAGATATGAATGATTTTGCCGCTTTTAACGCGGTGTATGAACGCTGGTTTACAGAGAAGCCGGCGCGATCCTGTGTAGCGGTAAAGCAGCTGCCGAAAAACGCGTTGGTCGAGGTAGAGTTGATTGCTGTTGTGCCCTGACCCGGCAGGCTGAGCCTTTCAGAATGAAATTGAACAATTTCATTCTGTTGACACTGCCCCGGCAGGCTGAGCCTGCACGCACGCCCCGCCCTTGGTGCGCAGGAAATGGCAGCTGGTAGTTGGGCGGGAGAGAGGTTGTAAGCTCCCGAAAGTCCAAAGGCAGTTGTGTGCAAAACTAAAAGTTTAGTCAATTTTTTTCAAAAATTGCGAGATCTGCAGAGCGCGAAATCTTTTATACTCAAAAAAATCAGGAAGGGTGGGAACGTCCTATTAAGGGGTTCTCTGAACGCCGTGCGTTTGCACGGCGTTTTTTGTGCCTCTCTTTATGCATCGCGTTTTGCGCTGAGGCTTTTGCGCCGGGCGTATGTTTTATGAAATGACAGTCCTGTGCCGGAGCAGTGGACTGCCTCTGTAAAATTGGACAATAGAGAAAATCCCCCCTAATGTAGGATAATAAACACATTAGGGGGGATTCGTTATGAGTAAACGAAGATACACCAATATGCAAGTTTTACTGCCGGTCATAGAAAAGATGTTAGAGGCAGGAAAGAGGTACAGGGAGATAGGGAGAGAGCTGGGGTTAGAGGGAGTGACCTCTTTCTTGTCCCGGCATGAGCGTCGTCCATCAAAGCCGTGCAGACCGTTTTGTGTGGGTATTCTGCTTGTGCAGGGAGGCTGAGCGCTGTATGGGCATAGGCTCCTCAAAGTCATCGGTCCTATGCGCCAGATGTTGCAGCACGTCATGGCGTCTGCCGACTTCGGTGAGTGTTGCTACCCTTGCGCAGCTCATGAACCAAGGATAGGTCCTCTGCAAATCCTCAAGCACCTTGTATGCCTGCACGTAGGACATACCATGAGTGGACTCGTACCCGGAATACTGGGTATGCTCGAAGCCGTTTGCTTCCATGAACGTCTGAATCTTGCCCCATGCAGCCTTATAACCAGTCTCACGCTCCGAGGGATAGTGGCGTCTCAGCGCTGCCTCGTCCAAGTCGAAGTGAAATGCCTTTCGCCTGTTTGCCATGCTGAATCACCTACACGTTGCGATATTGTGAGTCGGTATGACGATATATCTCAAGGCAGTCAATGGCGTCCGTGTCATCCTCAAATGCGATGAGAGACTTGACGTTCTGCATAACCCACTTTGACCGAGAGAGCAGCGAGATGGAGAGGCACTGGGACTCTACCTCGTCGCCTTCCTTTGCCTTCCACGTTCCATGCCCGATGCGAGTGAGGCCATATCGCTTCTCGACGTTCCGTCCCACGTAGTCGTAGAGCGTTTCGAGGTCATAGCCGTTCCTCCTGGCCTTGTCTGCATCGAACTCTATGGTGAAACTCCATGGTATTCCCGGTGTCTTGTCCATATCCGTCATCCTTTCTGTGTAAAGCCCGTCCTATATGGTACGACTCATTTTCCTCAGTTGTCCCTCTCGTTGTCAGGCGACCTGTTCAGGCCGCTGTCATGGCTTGCCATGCCGCACTCCCCGCATTTTTGACCGAGACTGACTTGCTGTTTGCCCTGTGTCCACTGGGGCGCTTGAATAGGTTGCCTGTAACGGCTTTTTATTGTTTGATTCAAGCCTTCCTTTGCCCGAATTTGAGCATATAAAATTTGCGCTTGAAGTCTGCGCCCTCATAGGCATTGACACGCTAAGGGCAGTTTGCAAAGTCAATTATTGCCATCTGCCTTCTTCCACCCATATTGAACATAGTAACGCCTTACCCAAGCGTCATTTTCCTCACTGACGCTCCTTGCGGCAGACTGGACCTCATCAAGATAGCAGTCAAGGTTCAGACGCTCGTCGCGTTCCCAAGCGGCAATAAGCTCGTTTATGGCAAACTCAAGGTCAGGAGTGACCTTGAACGGAAGCTGCCCGGGGCGCAGGATACCGGATACGTCCATATCATGACACCTCCTTTAAGCCGACCGACGAGAGTGTCAGCTGCTCGAAATCGGCATAATTTTCTACTCTTATATTCTACTATATTCCACTCTTTTCATCAAGATTGGAATCGCCCCTGAACTCCTTGCACCGCTCGGCGCAGACGCGTCGCCCGCCGGGCGGACCCGGATAGTTTACGTACCGAGACATGCCGAAAAACGTCTGGCCGCGTTTTGTGTGTTTGAGGGTGTGCAACCTTCCGGTCGTACTACTTATTTTACTACTTTTTGCCACGGGGATTTGAGTGGTTACGAGAGTTTTCGGAAGGGCCTTCCCGAAGCGTAAGATGCCCGCAAGGTCCATGAAAGAAGCCTTGAAGCATTTGAGCGCATTTGAGACGGCTTGTGTCGAAAGTGCAGCATAGGTTCCTGTTAAAAATTTAACTGTCTTGTTAGCTGTATTGACATATGGGCGCGGTTGTGCAATACTTTTATACAATACGTTTATTTTGCCGTATAGGCGGCGGTATTTGCAGGAAATGGAGTTGTAATGATATGCGGGAGCTTATGGAAAAAATACAAAGGCTGAAAAAAGAGCGCGACGCGGTGATTTTGGCGCATTATTACGTGGACGGCGCGGTGCAGGAGGCTGCTGATTATGTGGGGGACTCCTATTACCTGAGCAAAAAAGCCGCCGAAAGCCCCTGCAAAACGATTTTGTTCTGCGGTGTGGAGTTTATGGGCGAAAGCGCGAAAATTTTGAGTCCCGAAAAAACAGTGATTATGGCGGATGCGGAAGCGGACTGTCCCATGGCGCATATGGTAACGCCCTTGGACGTTGAAAAGGTCCGGGCGGCTTATGACGATTTGGCTGTGGTGTGCTATATCAATTCTACCGCGCAGACAAAAGCGTGCTCTGATGTTTGTGTGACCTCCTCCAATGCGGAGCGGGTGGTGAAGGCGCTTGCGCAGAAACATATCTTTTTTATTCCAGACGGCAATTTGGGACGGAATTTAGCGGATAAAATTTCGGAAAAGCATTTTATTTTCCATACGGGCTATTGCTGTGTCCACCAGGATATTATGCCTTACCATGTGCAGGAGGCCATGCAGGAGTACCCCGGCGCCAAGGTGCTGGTACACCCGGAATGCAGTCCGCAGGTGGTGGCGCTGGCGGATTATGCGGGCAGTACCTCCGGTATTTTGGAATACGCCCGAAAAAGTGATGCGCAGGAATTTATTGTTTGTACCGAAACCGGTATGTTCTATAATTTGCAGAAGGAAAATCCCCATAAAAAATTTTATGCGGTGAAAAAGCACCAGGTTTGCGATGATATGAAGAAAATCACGCTGGAAAAGGTGGAGCGGGCACTGCGGCAGGGTACGCCCATGGAGCTGGACGAGACGCTGATGGAACAGGCGCGGGGCGCGCTGCGGCGGATGCACGAAATTGCGCGATAGCGGCGGGAAAGAAGGACGGGTATGGCATACGCGGCGGATGTGATTATAGTGGGAACCGGTGTGGCGGGGCTTTTTTGCGCGCTGCAGCTGCCGGAGGATACGCGGGTTTTGATGGTTACAAAGGACAAGGCCGAGCACAGTGATTCCTATTTGGCGCAGGGCGGCATTTCCGCTTTGAGAACGCCTGACGATTACGATAGCTATTTTGAGGATACCATGCGCGCCGGTCATTATGAAAATAATCCGGATTCCGTGGATGTGATGATCCGTTCTTCCCCGCAGATTATTGAGGACCTGGTGGCTTTTGGCGTGGAGTTTGAGCGGACGGCGGACGGGCTTTCTTATACCAGGGAGGGCGCTCATTCTACGTTCCGCATTTTGCACCACAAGGATATTACCGGCTATGAAATCACCAGCAAATTGATGGCGCAGGTGCAAAAACGGCCGAATATCCAAATAGAGGAATACACCGCCATGATGGATATTATGGAGCAAAACCGCGTATGTACGGGTGTGATCGTAAAAACGCGGGACGGGCGGATACAGCCTGTTTACGCAAAGGCTGTGGTGCTTGCCACAGGCGGGCTGGGCGGTTTGTTCCGGCACTCTACCAATTACCCGCACATTACGGGGGACGCGCTGGCAATTGCCTTAAAGCACCGGATCCCGCTGCAGGATATCCATTATATCCAGATACACCCCACTACCCTGTATACACGGCAGAAGGGCCGCAGTTTTTTGATTTCTGAATCGGTCAGAGGGGAGGGCGCCGTTTTGCGCAACGCAGAGGGCCGGCGGTTTGTGGACGAGCTGCTGCCAAGGGACGTGGTGACAAAGGCGATTTGGGACGAGATGAAAAAAACAAACAAACAGTTTGTGTATCTTTCCATGGAGCATATGGGGGAGGATGTGATAAAAAAGCGTTTTCCCAATATTTATGCCCATTGTTTGCAGCAGGGCTATAACATTACAAAGGAGCCTGTGCCCGTAACGCCGGCCCAGCATTACTTTATGGGCGGAATAGCGGTGGATTTGGACAGCAGGACGGCGATGGAGCGTTTATATGCCGTAGGCGAAACCGGCTGCAACGGCGTACACGGCGCCAATCGTCTGGCAAGCAATTCCCTGCTGGAAAGCCTGGTATTTGCCAAGCGGGCGGCGCGGCACATTGCGGCGTATATGCCTGCGGAGCTGCCGCCGGAGCAGGAGGTGGATTTGCAGCCGTATACGGATATGCAGGCGTTAAGGCGGCAGTATAAGCAGTGGATTTTAGATGAAATCAAAAGAAAGGATCGCGCGTTTTATGATCAATGGTGTAACGATGAAAATACTGGCTGATGACTATATTCTGCGTGCGCTGCAGGAGGATGTGACCTGTGAGGACGTGACCACCAACGCGGTGATGCCCGTGCCGAGACGGGGGAAAGCGCAGCTGATTTGCAAGGAGACCGGTGTGGCAGCAGGACTGGATATATTTGAACGGGTGTTTTGCCTTTTGGACGAAACAACCGTGTTCACTCGTTTTTTTCAGGACGGCGATGCAATTCAAAAAGGAGATGTGGCCGGCGAGATAACAGGGGATATGCGGGTGCTGCTTACAGGAGAGCGCACTGCGCTGAATTATTTGCAGCGTATGAGCGGGATTGCTACTGTTACAAGGGCGATGGCAAACGAGCTGCGCGGCACAAAAACCAAGCTGCTGGATACTAGGAAAACTACCCCCAATATGCGTCCTTTTGAAAAATATGCTGTGACTGTGGGCGGCGGGCATAATCACAGATACAATTTGTCCGACGGTATTTTGATCAAGGATAACCATATCAGCGCGGCGGGCGGTGTGGCAAAGGCAATTGCCATGGCGAAAGCGTATGCACCCTTTGTGCGCAAAATAGAGGTAGAGGTAGAGACTCTTTCCATGCTGGACGAGGCGCTGGAGGCCGGCGCGGATATTATCATGCTGGACAACATGGACCTTGAGACCATGAAAGAAGCGGTTCGGCGTACTGCGGGCAGAGCGCAGACCGAGTGCTCCGGCAATGTGACAAAAGAGAGACTCAGGGAGATTGCCGCCATTGGCGTGGACTTTGTTTCCTGCGGTGCATTGACTCATTCCGCCCCGATTTTGGATTTTTCCCTGAAAAATTTAGCGCCGCTGGAACAGGAGTAACGCGTATGGAAGGGGATGTAAGACGACAGGAACTGCTGCGGCTGATTTCTGAAAGTGAACAGCCTGTTTCCGGCACGGCTTTGGCACAGCGGCTGTGTGTAAGCCGTCAGGTCATTGTGCAGGACATTGCCCTGCTGCGGGCTGGCCGGCACCCTGTGCTTGCCACCAGCCGGGGTTATATGTTACTGCGGGACAGCGGCGGGCTTGTTACAAGAACGGTGCAGGTAAAGCACGACGGCAGCCGTATGGAAGAGGAGCTCAACGCTATTGTGGACTGCGGCGCCTGCGTGCTGGATGTGACTGTGGAGCACCAAATATACGGCGTGATACGGGCGGAGCTGAAGGTGGCTTCCAGACGGGAGGTACAGCTGTTTTTACAGGACATGGCCCGCCGCAGGACAAAGCCTCTTACGGCGCTGACCGGCGGCGTTCACTGCCACACCATTGGGGCCGGCTCGGAGGAGGTCTTAGACCTGGCGGTACGGACGCTGCAGGAAAAAGGATTTTTGTATCCATAATTTCGGGAAGCGATAAAATTTGTATAAATTTTATCGCTTTTTTATGGATATATACCGGTTATATTGTGTAAAAAATAACAAAGATTGTCTATTTTTTATTTATGATTGACAATGTGTACAAATGTGGTATAGTAAATATATCAAGAAAAAATTACAAAAATTGCAAGCGGATTTTGCCGCTTGCACAGCAGGAGGAATGTATTATGTCAGAAAGATTTTATATGCCGTCCATGAGCTTGATGGGGGCAGGTTGTATTGAGGAAGTACCGGCGGAAATCAAGGAGCTGGGTTTGAAAAAGGCGCTTATCGTTACCGATAAGGTGCTCAACCAAATCGGTTTGGTGGGCGAGCTGACAAAGCTGCTGGAGCAGAACGGGATTCAATACGCGATTTATGACGGAGTACAGCCGAATCCGACTGTTGCGAACGTTAACAACGGTTTAGCCATGCTCAAAGCGGAAAACTGCGATTTTGTGATTTCTTTCGGCGGCGGCTCTTCTCATGACTGCTGCAAGGGCATTGCGCTTTTGGCGACCAACGGCGGCGCCATTGGGGATTACGAGGGCGTAAACCGCTCCAAAAAGCCGCAGCTGCCGATGATTGCTGTGAATACCACCGCGGGCACCGCCAGCGAAATGACGATCTTTTGTATTATTACCGATGAGGAACGCCATGTGAAAATGGCTTTGGTAGATAAAAATATGACACCGGTGATTGCCGTGAACGACGCTAATTTGATGCTGAATATTCCCAAAGCGCTGACGGCGGCAACCGGTATGGATGCGCTGACCCATGCGGTGGAGGCGTATGTTTCTACCAATGCAACGCCTGTGACGGACGCTTGCGCGCAAAAAGCCATTGAACTGATTACAAAATATTTGAGAACCGCGGTGCATGAGGGCAAAAATGTGGAAGCAAGGGAAAATATGGCCTATGCTGAATATCTGGCGGGTATGGCGTTTAACAATGCTTCCCTGGGATATGTGCACGCGATGGCGCACCAGCTGGGCGGTATGTTTGACTTGCCCCACGGTGTATGCAACGCCGTGCTGCTGCCCCATGTACAGGAATACAACGCCCAGGTAGCGGCCGGCAGATTAAGAGATATTGCCAGATTTATGGGCGCAGATGTGGAAGGCCTGAGCGAGCAGGAGGGTGCAAGAAAAGCCATTGATATGATCAAGGCGCTGTCCAAGGATGTGGAGATTCCCTCCGGTTTGGATGAGCTGAAGGTGCCGGAAAGTGCGTTTGACGAGCTTGCCGCCAACGCGCTGAAGGACGCCTGCGGTTTGACCAATCCAAAGCAGGCGACCCATGCGGAGATTGTAGCGATTTTCAGAGCCGCCCGCTGATTTGTTTTGATACATAGGACATAGCGCCGGCTGACTGTGCAAGGCGCTTTTACGGGAAACCGCCCGTTTCGGATAACACTCCGGAACGGGCGGTTTTTTGCCGGTGCAGCAGGTGCTGTTTTGATATGGCATGGGGCTGCTTTTGTTTTGTGGACTGATTTTGTATATTTTTTTGTTGACAGCAAGGGCGGGGTATGTTATAGTGGATATAACACCCCGGAGGGGGTGGGGAGATTAGAGGTGAAATACATGAAACAAAAATTCCAGGTCACAGGCATGACCTGTTCTGCCTGTTCTGCCACTGTGGAGCGGAATGTGAAAAAAATGGAGGGGGTAAAGGAGGTTACGGTCAACCTGTTATCCAACTCTATGGTGGTGGTATATGATGAGCATAAGGTAACCGACCAGGCGATCATTGATACGGTCGTCAGGGCGGGCTACCAGGCTGCTGTGGAGCAAAAAGGGGGCAGACAAAAGCAGTCTGCCGATACGCCCGCGGTATCTGCGGTGGAGCAGGAAATCAAAAATATGAAATTCCGGCTGATTGTCTCTTTTGTTTTTTTGGTTCCGCTGATGTATGTTTCCATGGGGCATATGTTCGGCGCGCCGCTGCCGCCGTTTTTAACAGGCAGTCAAAACGCGCTGTCCTTTGCCATGACCCAGCTTCTTTTGACCTTGCCGATTATTTACGTGAACCGCAAATATTTTCAGGCGGGGTTTAAAAATCTGGTCAAGCTGCACCCCAATATGGATTCCCTGATTGCGATTGGCTCTTCCGCGGCGTTGGTTTACGGCATTTTTGCCATTTATCAAATCGGGATTGGGCTGGGGGCTCAGGATATGGAAACAGTCCACCACTACACGATGGATTTGTATTTTGAGTCCTCCGCGACCATTCTTGCGCTGATTACTCTCGGCAAATTTTTGGAGACCAAGTCGAAAGGAAAAACCTCGGAAGCAATCACGAAGCTGCTGCATTTGGCGCCGAAAACAGCGACGGTGATCCGCGGCGGCCAGGAGCAGGAGATACCCGTAGAGGAAGTGGTGGTCGGCGACCGGATTTTGATAAAGCCGGGCCAGAGTATTCCTGTGGACGGTATTGTGACAGAGGGCAGCTCTTCTGTTGACCAGTCGGCACTGACGGGAGAGAGCATTCCCGTTGAAAAAAACGTGGGAGACAAGGTCATTGCCGCTTCTGTAAATAAAACAGGCGCTTTTCAAATGGAGGCGCAGAAGGTGGGCGGCGACACCACGCTGGCGCAGATCATCCAGCTGGTGGAGGACGCCAACTCGTCCAAAGCGCCCATTGCAAAGCTGGCGGACAAAATCAGCGGTATTTTTGTTCCCGTGGTGATTTCTATTGCGGTCATTGCCACCATTGTATGGCTGATTTTAGGCTACCCCTTTGAATTTGCCATGTCCATCGGCATTGCGGTGCTGGTCATATCCTGTCCTTGCGCTTTGGGTCTGGCAACGCCGGTGGCCATTATGGTGGGCACGGGCAAAGGCGCGGAATACGGTATTTTGATCAAATCCGCAGAGGCGCTGGAGATTGCGCACAGCGTGAAAACCGTAGTGCTGGATAAAACAGGCACCATTACGGAGGGCAAACCGAAGGTGACGGATATTGTGCCGTCCGGGGATATTTCCAGAGAAGAGCTACTGACCATTGCCGCTTCCATGGAAAAGCCGTCCGAGCACCCGCTGGCGGACGCCATTGTCACATATGCGCAGGAGCAGAATATAGAGCTGCTTCCCACAGAGCGCTTTCAGGCGATTTCGGGACAGGGCATTACCGCATTTATCAACGGGACGTAGTATCATGCGGGCAACCTGTCGTTTATCAGCAGGTATGCGGATGCTTCGGCCTTGGAGGTTATGAGCGATACCTTTGCAGAACAGGGCAAAACGCCCCTGTATTTTGCGGACAGCCGCCGGGTTTTGGGTGTGATTGCCGCGGCGGACGTGGTAAAGCCCACCAGCGCGGAGGCGATCTCTCAATTGAAGGATATGCATATTGACGTAGTCATGCTTACCGGGGACCATAAAAAGACGGCCCAGGCTATTCAAAAGCAGCTGGGTATAGACCGGGTGGTGGCAGAGGTGCTGCCCCAGGATAAGGAACGGGAGATACGCGCTTTACAGGAAGGCGGGCGCAAGGTTGCCATGGTGGGAGACGGTATCAATGACGCGCCTGCGCTGGCAAGAGCCGATGTGGGGATTGCCATTGGTGCGGGTACGGATATTGCCATTGAGTCGGCGGATATTGTGCTGATGAAGAGCAGTCTGCTGGATGTGGTGACCGCGATCCGTTTGAGCAAGGCGACCATTCGGAATATCAAGGAGAACCTGTTTTGGGCGTTTTTCTATAACAGCATTGGCATTCCGCTGGCGGCAGGCGTGTTCTTTTCACTGCTGGGCTGGAAGCTCAACCCCATGTTCGGCGCCGCTGCCATGAGCCTGAGCTCCGTG
>CALWUX010000063.1 GCA_944384795.1 uncultured Clostridia bacterium
AGCAGCAAATCCACGGGACACAGGTCTGTAATGAGAAAATCAAAATCAATGTCTAGAGACTGCTCCAGCACTTGCGTGCCTACGACAATCAGGCCGCTGCGGATTTGGGGCGCAGATGTTTTGCCCAGACGTTTTAACAGCATCTGTTCCTTTTCCGCGCGGTCCGGCATGAGAAAATGAGAATGGAGCACAAAAATTTCCTTATCGGGAAAAGCCTGCTCCAAATCCTCTGCCAGGCTTTGCGCCCTGCTCACTGTATTGACGATGATACCGGCACAGCCACCCACGGCCAGCGCTTCTTTCAGGCAATCGACAACGGATGTATCGAAAATACGCGCAACGGAAACGGTTTTCGAAGGTGTATCCGCTGTGATGGCTTGCTGCTTTACGTTTTGCCCGTCCGTCCATGTGAATACAGGATAGGAATGGCTGGAAGGCAACGGTGTACCGTCCGGCATTTGAGGCCCCAAATACGCGCAGACCAGTTCATTGCGGCGTTGTTCCGGAAGGGTTGCGGAAAGCAGGATGACAGGAACGCCGTAGCTGCCCAGCCATTGCAATGCCCTGTCCAGATAAACTCCCATAAACTCGTCAAACGCATGGCACTCGTCCACAATGACCACCTTGCCGGCCAAACCTAAATGGCGCAGCATGACGTGCTTTTGCTTGAGTGCCGCCATCAGAAGCTGGTCCACCGTGCCTATGACGAAATCGGAAAGCAGAGCCTGTTTCTTGCCCTGAAACCATTGATGCGCCACCAGTCCGGTTTCCGGCTGGTCCTGCGCTACATTGGACGCATTTGGGAACAGTGCCTGATACGCCGGGTTAAGCTGTGCCATGCCGTGGGCCAAACGAATAGAATGGAGCGTATCCTCCGATTGTGCCCGTGCCCACTGCTCCAGCCGCGGGAATATCCCGTTTGCCGTTGCCTGGGTAGGCAATCCAAAAAACACGCCCGCACTGCCTGTTTTTGCCGCAAGTATCTCCGCAGCAGCCAGCGCCGCTTCCGTTTTTCCTACTCCCATTTGGGCTTCCAAAACCATGATTCCCGGATGCATAGCGGTCTCTGCCGCTGTGATGACCGCCTTTTGCACCGCATTGGGCAAAAAACCAAACCGCTGTGCAAACAAGGCGTCGTCCATATAAGGGGAAAGCGGCGTCCAAATATCCGGCAAGGTCAGCACCAGCGCATATTGAGCCCTGTCTGCGGCAGAAAACTCCGCATCTTCCTCCGCAAGGTCGGCCAGGAGGAAATATGCGGTATTGCTGGCAATCCAGTCAGCCATAGTCAGCAGCCCTGTCAGCAGTATTTGCCCGCCCCTGTCCAGCCGGGGCAGTTCCTTGACGTCCGTATAGCCTGCGGCCTGCAGAGAAAATTGCAGCCAGTCCTGCCGGACGGCTTGCCATTTCACCCCCTGCGGGCCGTTTTTCCCTTGAATGCCGTAGTAATTTTCCTCGTAATACTCTATTTGTTTTTTCGCTTCTTTTCGGGTTTCCTGCGGTCTGCCATGATGTGCGCCCGCAATGACCGCTATGTTTTTTTCACAGCCGAAATCCAGCAAAATCGCTTCCCCTGCCAGTGTGTGGGGCGAAGCGTCTATATTACAGAACCTTTTTACATCATCGGGAAACAAACCGCCGCGGGCAATACGCTCCCGCAGCGCCGGAAAATCTCTGGAAATTTTGATTTGGAACGCCGGCGTCAGCTTGCCTATGTCATGCGTCAGCGCCAGAAACGTGCATAAACGCAAAAAATCCTCCCGGGACATTTGCGTATCCACAGCATTTATTACAGACGGAGGAAGCCAGGTAACAACCAGGCGTCTGATGACATTGGCTGTGTCCGTAAAATGCACCCAAGCCGGCAGCCATTGTGATACGGGTATTTTTGTCGCCTTTGCCGCAAGGCTTTTTAATTCCAGGGAAAATTGCGCGTTATGAGCTTGTATCCATTGAGACAAGAAGCACCAACTCCTGTCATCGGTTGTTTTTTGTTATTTTACCATATATGCCCTGAAAAATAAAGTTTTTTGTAAAATTTTAATCAAAAAAATATTTTTATCACAAAAAAACTGTCGCATGTCAATAAATTTCACAAAAGCGTAAAAAATCCGCAATCACACTTTGGTCATTGCGGAGCGTCCTATCCATGCGTTTTTTATACAGTTTTTCAAGATGCCCGATTTATTGTATCAGCATCGCGTCTCCAAAAGAAAAAAAGCGGTATTTTTCTTTCACGGCGACTTGATAAGCGTGCATAGTATGTTCATACCCGGCAAACGCGCTGACCAGCATAATCAGCGTGCTTTCGGGCAAATGGAAATTGGTGAGCAAGCCGTCCAGCACCCGGAACCGGTAGCCCGGATAAATAAAAATATCCGTCCAGCCTTCGCTTGCTTTGATACAGCCTTCTTTTTGCGCTACGGATTCCAGCGTGCGGCAGCTGGTAGTTCCGACAGCAATGACACGGCCGCCGTTGGCTTTTGTTTTTAGAATCAGTTCCGCCGTTTCCTGCGGCAGCTCGTAATGCTCGGCGTGCATGGTATGCTCTTCAATACGGTCCGCATTAACGGGACGAAAGGTACCCAAACCTACATGAAGGGTCACATAGCCGAAGTGCACGCCCATTTCCTCGATTTTTTTCATCAGCTCCGGCGTAAAATGCAGGCCGGCCGTGGGCGCCGCCGCAGAGCCCAGCTCTTTGGCATACACGGTCTGGTACCTTTCGTTGTCCTGCAGCTTTTCTGTGATATAAGGCGGCAGGGGCATTTGACCTATTTGCTCCAGCAAAGGATAAAAGCTGCCGCTGTAATCAAACCGTACCAGCCGCTTGCCGTCTTCTAAAATATCCAGCACCTCTGCTTCCAGCAAACCTGCCCCAAATACAAAACGTGCGCCGGGACGCGCCTTTTTACCGGGCTTTGCCAGCACCTCCCAAATATCCTGCTCCTTTTGGGTCAGCAGTAAAAATTCAACATGGCCGCCTGTTCCTTTTTTATTGCCGTATATCCGCGCAGGCAATACACGGGAATCGTTTACAATCAGGCAGTCCCCCGGCTTTAAGCAGTCTGCAATGTCATAAAAGCGGCGGTGGGTCAGCGCGCCGCTTGCCTTGTCCATCACCAGCAGGCGTGAAGCATCCCGCGGCTCTGCCGGTGTCTGCGCAATCAATTCCCTGGGCAGGTCATAATAAAAATCTTTGGTTTCCATGCAAAGGAGCCCTCCTGTACTTTCGTCCGTATGCTCAAACATATTTTCACATAGAATTTATTATAAACGATTAGAAACCATTTGACAATCGCGGGTTGTGATGTTATGATGTTCATAAGTTTATACAGAAAAGATAGAGGCGCGGCATTTATCAGTATCAAGTGTGAAACCGCCCGGGTTTGCGACCGCTTGTGAAAGGAACTGCCGCCGAAGAGTTTAAACTGGGACATTTAACCTCTGGGGGCTGAGAGAATATCTCTTCAACTGTCATCATGCATTTATGATGTTGCGCTATCTGTTCGCCTGTGTTTTTGCACGGGCAAATACACGGCCAAAGCATAAGATTTCTGCATGATGATCGGTTTTTGACGACCGGTCTTTTTTATTTGTAAATTGATTCTTTTTTGGAGGAACCAGCATGAAACAGTACAACGTAGGCATTATTGGGGCAACGGGCATGGTAGGCCAGCGCTTTGCCACTTTATTGGAAAACCACCCCTGGTTTACCGTAACGGCGCTGGCGGCCAGCGCCCGCTCTGCCGGTAAGCGCTATGAGGAGGCCGTAGGCAGCCGCTGGGCAATGAAAACACCCATGCCGGTCGCCCTGAAAAATATGGTGGTGCATGATGCGTCCGCCGATATTGATAAAATCACCGCAAAAGTGGATTTTGTATTCTGCGCGGTAGATATGAAAAAAGAGGAAATACGCGCACTGGAGGAAGCCTACGCAAAAGCAGAATGCCCGGTTATTTCCAATAACAGCGCGCACCGCGGCACACCGGACGTACCGATGATCATTCCGGAAATCAACGACGGGCACGCGCAGGTTATTCCTGCGCAGCGCAAACGGCTGGGCACAACACGCGGCTTTATCGCCGTAAAATCCAACTGCTCCCTGCAAAGCTATGTACCTGCTATTCACGCTATCAGAGAGCTTGGCGTTACCAGGGTGCTGGCCTGCACCTATCAGGCCATTTCCGGCGCAGGCAAAACCTTTGAGACCATGCCTGAGATCCTTGACAACGTCATTCCATACATCGGCGGAGAAGAAGAAAAGTCAGAACAGGAGCCCATGAAGATATGGGGACATATTGAAAACGGACAAATCGTAAACGCGGTCTCTCCCAGCGTTACGGCGCAATGCCTGCGGGTGCCTGTTTCTGACGGGCACACGGCCGCTGTATTTGCTTCTTTTGAGAAAAAAATCCCGATGGAAGAAATTATACAAAAATGGGAGTCCTACCGCGGGGCGGCACAGGAATTGCAGCTGCCCAGTGCGCCTAAGCAGTTTTTACACTATTTTCATGAAAACGACAGGCCCCAGGCAAAGCTGGACCGCGGTCTGGAAAACGGCATGGCTGTTTCCATCGGCCGTCTGCGTCCGGATACCCAGTATGATATAAAATTTGTATGCCTGTCCCACAACACTTTGCGGGGCGCGGCAGGCGGCGCCGTTTTGATGGCGGAGCTGCTGTGCGCCAAAGGCTATCTGGATTGATCCAGACCCAATTTATTTTACATTCAGGAGGTTATCCTTATGAAAAAAGAAATTTTCACCGGCTCCGGTGTTGCCATTATTACGCCTATGAACCAGGACGGTTCCATCAATTACCCTGAAATGGGAAAGCTCATCGAGTTCCAAATTCAAAACGGTACCGACGCCATTATTGCCTGCGGCACTACGGGCGAATCTTCCACCATGTCTCACGAGGAGCATTGCAAGGTCATTCAATTCACTGTGGAAAAGGTCAATAAGCGGGTACCTGTTATAGCGGGCACCGGCAGCAATGACACCGCCTATGCTATTGCGCTTTCCAAGGAAGCGGAAAAATTAGGTGCGGACGCTTTGCTGGTGGTAACGCCGTATTATAACAAAGCCTCTCAGCACGGCCTGGTAAAACACTTTACCGCCATTGCAGACAGCGTGTCTATTCCGCTGATTTTATACAATATTCCCTCCCGTACAGGATGCATGATCAAACCGGAAACGTACGTGCAGCTTTGCAAGCACCCCAACATTGCCGCCACCAAAGAGGCAACAGGCGACATCTCTCATATTGCAAAGGTGGCCGCTCTTTGCGGCGAGGAGCTTACCGTTTATTCCGGCAATGATGACCAGACCCTGCCTATTTTGTCCCTGGGCGGAAAAGGCGTCATCTCTGTGATTGCCAATATCTGCCCTCAGCTGTCCCACGATATTTGCGCCCGTTATTTTGCCGGCGACATTGCAGGCAGCCGCAAGCTGTTTTTGGAAAACCTGGAGCTGATGAACGCCATGTTTATGGACGTAAATCCCATTGTGATAAAAGAGGCCGCCAACCGGATAGGCTTTGACTGCGGTTCCTGCCGTATGCCCCTTTGCGACATGACAGAGCAGGACAGCGCAAAACTGGAAGCCATTTTGAAAAAATTCCGCGTGATTTAAAAAAGGCGCGCAGATGTATTACAACGCTGTTGTTTGAAAAGCGTTGATAAAGGAAAGTCATGGAAAAACGAATGAAACGTATTATTTTAAGCGGCGCCAACGGCGCTATGGGGCACGAAATTGCAGCGTGCGTAAGCCGGCGCGACGACTGCAAAATCGTTGCGGGATTGGACATCAACACCAATGCATACGGTGATTTTCCCATTTTTGCCGGTACGCAGGAGCTTAAATGCGGCGGGGACGTAATCATTGATTTTTCTCACGTTTCCGTTTTGACGCCGCTGCTGGCATATGCCGTAAAGGAGCGTATACCCGTTGTGCTTTGTACCACGGGCTACACACAGGCTCAGGTAGATGAACTGAAACAGGCGGCAAAGCAGATTCCTGTTTTTTATTCCCGCAATATGTCTCTTGGCATCAATCTGCTGATTGAACTTGCGAAAAAGGCCGCCGTGATTTTGGGCCAGCAGTTTGACATTGAAATTATTGAAAAACACCACAATCAAAAAATCGACGCGCCCAGCGGCACCGCGCTGATGATTGCCGACGGCATCTGCCAGGCGCTGGAGCACCCCATGCGCTATGAGTATGACAGGCATTCCCAGCGTAAAAAACGGGATAAAAATGAAATTGGCCTGCACGCGGTAAGAGGCGGCACCATTGTGGGCGAGCACGAGGTATTGTTCGCAGGTCATCATGAAACCCTCTCCATTACCCACACGGCGCAGTCCAAGGAAGTATTCGCAACGGGCTCTGTCAATGCGGCAATATTTTTGACCGGCAATCCCGCGGGACTGTACGATATGGCAGATTTGATCGACAGCTGAAAACAAAAGGAGGCTTTTCTTTATGACAAACATTACTTCCAGCACAGATATTACCCTGGTCACGCTGCAAAACTGCCCTTCTGACCTGACTGTACTCCACCAGATTTTTGACAAAGCGGCACAGCTGGGCATTGACATTGACATGATCTCATTGGCGCCGTCTCAGAGCGCCATGTCTTCCCTGTCCTTTACCATGTCCGACCAGGACCTGCCGAGCCTGCTGGCCTTTTCCAGCCATCTGCACAGTGCGCTGGGAGTTAAAACCGTTGTCAGCAGCGGCAACTCCAAAATCATTGTTGAGGACGAAGCCATGAAAAACCAGCCGGGCTTTGCCAGCAAAATTTTCGGCGCCGCGGCAAAGGCAAAAACCGATATCCGCATGATCACCACAGCGGAAACGGAAATTTCCCTGCTGGTACCCGCGTCCGACCATGAAACTACGGTGACTGCAATCAAAGAAGCGATTGCTTAAAAAGCATTCCTGTCACATGATAAAAAGAGAGCCCGCAAATGATTGCGTGCTCTCTTTTTGCTTGTGTTTGCATTTTCTGTTTTCCGGAAAGTTTTTTCATTGGCAGCAACGCAATTGCCTGTATCCAATACTCTGCCGTATTGCGGCCGTTATCCTTCTGAAAACAGAGAAAAGGAAAAATCATTTATGATAGCGGCCGTGGTTCTGTATTTGAAACGCACGGTAAATCTGTTCGCAAAGCATGACGCGCGCCAACTGGTGCGGGAAGGTCATACGGGACATGGAAAGCTGCAGAACACCGCTTTGCTTGACTTCATCGCAAAGACCGTAAGAGCTGCCGATGACAAAACTGACGGTACTGATCCCTTTTAGAGCCAACTCTGAAAGCTGCTGTGCCAAGGCGGGCGAATCCAGCTCCTTTCCCTCAATACACAAAGGAATGACTGCGCTGCCTTGAGCCAGCCGGCGTATCTGTTCCCCCTCGGCTTTGAGCGCCTGGCAGATCTGCCCCTCGGACGGCTGTTCCGGCAGTTTGTGCTCTGGCGTCTCTATGATATGAAACCTGCAATATGCCCCTAAACGCTTTTGATACTCCCGGCACGCCTGTGTCCAATAAGATTCCTTTAATTTCCCTACGCAAATTACATTGACTGTCAGCATAGCGGCTCCTTAAAACAAAATGGTCTTGCCGGCTGTATTTTCTCTGGGCGCGATTTCAATTTCGTAATCAATTCCCCGTTGGAAGCCCTCCATAGTCAACGCGCACAGCGCGGTTTGCAGAGCGATGTCCGGCGTATTGTTTTCGTGGCTCAAATGGGCCAGCAAAAAGCGCGCAGTCCCTTCCCTGGCCAGTTTAGGCAAATGGTCCGCGCAGGCTGCATTGGATAAATGCCCGTAGTCGGAAATGATACGTTGCTTTAAAGCATAAGGATAATTGCCCGTTTGCAGCATACCGATATCGTGGTTGGACTCAAGCACCACAAAATCACTTTTTGTAAGATTTTGATATACCTGCTCTGTCATACGGCCCAAATCCGTAGCAAAGGCCAGCGTACGGTCATCAGCAGTGGTAACGCGAAAGCCGATTCCCTCTGCGCAATCATGGAGAGTGGGAAATGCGGATATCCACATTCCGGCGCATTCTATCCCTGTGCCGTCTACCAGAGCCACGGGAACGTCCGCATTCAATTGCTGTGCCTGCTCCAGCGCCTGCAGTGTTCCCTGGGAGGAAAACACGGGAATTTTGTATTTAGACGTAAATACCCGCAGGCCTTTGATATGGTCCGTATGCTCATGGGTCAGAAAAATCCCTTTGATGGCTTCTATGGGGATTTGGCAGGCGGACAGTATCTCCTGCATTTGCTTTGCACTGCGGCCAACGTCAATTAAAACGCCTTCGCCGGCAGAGCCTACAAAATAACTGTTGCCGCTGCTGCCGCTGAACAACGGACAAATTCTGGCCATACGCTTCCTCCCTCTTTTTTAATACACCTTTTAGCACAGCTTGAGCGGCGCATGCAGTTCTTCCGCCTTTAAAAGGGCATGGTTAAAAATCGTGATAAAATCCGACCCATCACTGGTAATAAAATAATTGGAAAGGTCAGATACCTCTTTACCTGCGGCGGCTTCTTCGGGCGGCATTTGGGACAAATCGTGGATGTTCCAAATCAACTGGTTCGGCTTTAAATGCTTGAGCTCCGCCGTGATTAGGCTCAGTTCTTCCCTTGCCTGTTTCGCCAGCTCCGGCAGCAGACAGCCACTATGAACCTGGTTCATAATGACAGGAAAACGGCGTCCCCACATCTTGTTTTCCAAATGGTAAGCCACCGTGGAAAAGAAAGAATGCAGAAAATCCGCGCTGCCTATAGGAAAAAAGAAATATTCTACCTGAAAACCTGCCATGAATCCTCACCTGCTTTTGCCTGCAACGGGCTAACATGAAAGAACCTATCGATGTACGACAGGCTCTTTGTATGTCAGTATCGTATTTTTACAGACCCGTTTACATTGCTTTTGGCTGTGTATCCTCGGGCATATGGACCCGTTTGATG
>CALWUX010000064.1 GCA_944384795.1 uncultured Clostridia bacterium
GGCAGGCCGGCTTTTTGCCCTTGGGCAGCGCTCTGTGGTGACGAGCCGCGGCGTTTTCCGCGTTAAGGAGTTGAAAGCGGCGTTTTTTAAACGCAATTTGGGTGGTACCACGGGCTTTTCCGTCCCATATACAGGGGGGAAGTCCGTTTTTTTATGTAAAAAACCAATATGAATTTTATAGAGCAGAGAGAGGTTATGTGAGATGGAATGGACAGGTTTAAATGAATTAAGAGAGCGTTTTTTATCCTATTTTGAGTCAAAGGGACATTTGCGTTTGCCCAGCTTTTCGCTGATTCCCAAAGACGATAACAGCCTATTGCTGATTAACTCCGGCATGGCGCCCATGAAAAAATATTTTACGGGAGAGGTAACGCCGCCGTCTAAACGGGTCACCACGTGCCAAAAGTGTATCCGCACGCCGGACATTGAGCGCGTGGGCATTACGGCGAGGCACGGCACCTTTTTTGAGATGCTGGGCAATTTTTCCTTTGGTGATTATTTCAAGCACGAAATCACAAAATGGGCATGGGATTTTGTCATCAACGATTTAAAGTTGCCAAAAGACCGCGTGTGGGTCACCATTTTTCAGGACGACGACGAGACCTTTGACATATGGACAAAGGAGGTAGGAGTCGCTGCGGATCACATTGTCCGTTTGGGCAAAGAGGACAATTTCTGGGAGCACGGCGCAGGTCCGTGCGGCCCATGCTCCGAGCTGTATTTTGACAGGGGCGAGCAGTACAGCTGCGGTTCCCCTACCTGCGGCGTAGGCTGTGAATGCGACCGTTATGTGGAATTCTGGAACCTGGTGTTTACACAGTTTGAAAACGACGGCAACGGGAATTATACGCCGCTGGAGCACCCGAATATCGACACAGGTATGGGACTGGAGCGTCTGGCCTGCATTATGCAGGAGGTAGACAACCTGTTCCTGGTAGATACGGTGCAGAATATTATGAAGCACGTGAGCAAAATTGCAGGCGTACAATACGGGGAAAGCGAGAAAACGGACATCTCCCTGCGTGTCATCACAGACCATATCCGCAGCACTACATTTATGATTGGCGACGGCGTCATGCCCTCCAATGAGGGCCGTGGCTATGTGCTGCGCCGTCTGCTCCGCCGCGCGGCACGGCACGGCCGCCTGCTGGGTATACGGGACACGTTCCTTGCTCAGGTGGCCGAGACCGTGATCCATGAAAATAAGCAGGCGTATCCCGAGCTGGACGAAAAGCGCGCCATGATCACAAAGCTGATCCGTGTAGAAGAGGAAAGCTTTGCAAAGACCATTGACCAGGGTCTGCAAATTCTGGAGCGTCTGATAGACCAAGCGGAAAACAACCTGCTGTCCGGCGAGGACGCGTTCCGTTTGAACGACACCTACGGCTTTCCCATTGACTTGACAAAGGAGATTCTGGCAGAGCGCGGTATGTCCGTAGCGGAGGATATTTTTTACCGTCTGATGAAAGAGCAGAAGGAACGGGCAAGGGCGGCAAGGAAAAACGCCGGAGAGGACGCGTGGGCCGGCCAGGAGGATATCCTGGAGGATTTGCCGGAAACGGAGTTTACAGGCTACCATACGCTGGAGACGACCGCCAACGTGCTGGCTATCATCAGGGACGGAGAGCGCGTTTCCTCCGCCCGTGAAGGCGACCGTGTGATCGTGCTGCTGGACCGCACCCCGTTTTACGCCGAGGGCGGCGGACAGGTAGGCGACACAGGCGTTTTAAAAAGCGGCGGTGCGCTGGTCAATGTGACAAATACCACAAAAAACCAATCCAAGCTGTTTTTGCACCACGCGTTTGTAGCCAAAGGCGAACTGACAGTGGACGATGCGGTGACCGCAAGCGTGCACACCCTGCTGCGCGGCGACATTATGTGCAACCATACCGCGGCGCATTTGCTGCAGGCCGCGCTGCGCAATGTTTTGGGCGACCACGTGGAGCAGGCGGGTCAAATGGTAAACGACAAAGAGGTACGGTTTGACTTTACGCATTTTTCCGCGTTAACGCCGGAAGAAATTGCCCGGGTGGAGCAGGAGGTCAATACAGTCATACGGCGCGGTATTGACGTAGAATGCCGCGAAATGCCCATTGCAGAAGCAAAAAAATTAGGCGCCATGGCGCTGTTCGGTGAAAAGTACGGGGATATTGTACGGGTGGTTTCCGTCGGTGATTACTCCAGGGAATTCTGCGGCGGTACCCATATAGACAATACCGCTAAAATCGGTATGTTCAAAATTATTTCCGAAAGCTCCGTGGCAGCCGGCGTGCGCCGTATCCAGGCCGTTACGGGACAGGGCGTCATGCGTCTGCTCAACGATTCCCTTGCGTCCATCGCGCAGGCGGCAGACGTGCTGAAGCTGAATAATCCCCATGACCTGGTAAAAAAATCCGAACAGCTCATGGCGGAGCTCAAGGACAAGGATAAAATCATTGAATCCCTGCAATCCAAGCTGGCGGCCATGCAGGTGGACGGTATGTTTGAAAACGCCAGGGAAATCAACGGCGTTACTGTGATTACCGCCCTGTTTTCCGGCACAAACAGCACCGGGCTGCGGAATATGTGCGATAAGGTAAAGGACAGCAAACCAAACATCGTAGCCGTATTTGCCGGTGTTGACAACGGAAAAGCCACCATTGCGGCCGTTGCGGGCAAGCAGGCGCAGGAAAAAGGCGCTCACGCGGGCAATATTGTAAAACAGGTGGCACAAATCGCAGGCGGCAACGGCGGCGGCAAGGCAGACAGCGCCATGGCCGGCGCAAAGGACTTGCATATGCTGGACGAAGCGCTGGCCGCAGTAGAGGGCATTGTGGCAAAAATGGTAAATTTGTAAACGAGACTGGAGGTAACGGCATGGACTGCATTTTTTGTAAAATCGCAAAGGGAGAGATTCCCTGCAATAAGGTGTATGAGGACGAAAATGTGATAGCCTTTCACGATCTTGACCCGCAGGCGCCAACCCATGTTTTAATTATTCCGAAAACGCATATTGGTTCCGCAATGGAGATCACGGAGGAAAACAGCGGCCTGATTGGCCGTATTTATGAAGCCGCCGCGAAAATAGCAGGGGAGCTTGGTTTGGAACAGGGCTTCCGTATTGTAAACAACTGCGGCCGGGACGGCGGCCAAACGGTGTTCCATATCCATTTTCATTTGCTTGGGGGCCGCTCCATGAAGTGGCCGCCGGGCTGATTGCCCGCTTTGTACCAAGGCAACGGAGAGAAAAGGGGGAATCATGGTGGAAACCTACCGTATTCAAATCGGGGACTGCGTACGGCAGCTTCCCATTTGTCCAATCAACGAGCATTTATCCATTGCGGGCTTTGTGATGCTGGGAGATGTGGAATTGACGCAGGCCTGCGCACAAGAACTGCTAAAGCTCTGTCCGGAGCACGATATTATCATTACGGCAGAGACCAAGGGCATTACCCTTGCCCATGAAATGGCCCGTATTGGCTGCGGCGACTATGTTGTGGCGCGCAAGGGTATTAAAGCCTATATGCAGGAGCCTGTCTCTGTGGAGGTAAAGTCCATTACCACAGAGGACGTACAAAAGCTGTATCTTGCCAAAGCCGATTATGAAAAATTAAACGGCAAGCGTGTTTTGATCGTAGACGACGTGATCAGTACAGGAGAGTCCCTGGCGGCGCTCCAAAAGCTGCTGGCGCAGTTCCCGGTCAATATCGTGGGCAGTGCCGCCGTTTTAGCGGAAGGCGAGGCCGCCGAGCGCAGCGACATTATTTTTGTGCAGAAGCTGCCGCTGTTTTTTCATTGACGCTTACAGGCCCTGATGCTTCTCCCTGCGCACGTTGCTTTACCAGGGGAGAAGAAGGGGGAAAAATCATATGTCCAGACCGTTTGCACTGATTGGTTTTGTTTACCTTGCCGTGCAGGCGGTCTCTGTTTATTTCGGCAGCGGATTTGCGCTGGCGGCTTCGGGTGGATGTCTGCTTTTGTTTCTGATTGCCATGCTGATTCCGAAACTGCGCACGGCAAAGGTCATACCCATTGCCTGTTTGACCGCCGCTGTGGCGCTGGGCGCTTACGCAGGCTACCATGCATGGAAAATCGACCCGCTCAAGACCCTTGCGGAAAAAGACGCGTATATCACAGGTACGCTGTGCGAGCTGCCCTATGAGGATAACGGAAAATTTTATTATACGCTGCGCGTCGATACAATCGCTGTTGATGGAATGGAACAGCCGCATAATCCGGGCAAAATCATCATGACTTCCCGCAATGGGTTGGATATAGAGCCTTACGGTACCGTGAGCGGAAAGGTGCATTTTTATGAAAGCTTTGGCTCCGAGGACGGTTTTTCCATGCGCCAGTCGGATTATTCCAAGCGTATACATATGCGGGCGTACCTGTATGAATACGAGGGCTACTCTGTACTGCCCACGGCGCAAAAGCCGCCGTATTATTATGCCCTGTCTGTCCGAAAAGCCATGATGAACGCCCTGGACCGTCAGCTTCCAAAGGAGGAGGCAGGCGTGATGAAGGCTGTGCTGCTTGGAGACAAAACCGGCCTGACCGAGGAGATTAAGTCCGATTTCCGCACCGCGGGAACGTATCATTTGCTGGTGGTGTCCGGTTTGCACATGACCATTATTTTTCAGGGACTGCTAAAGTTTTTGCGGTTTTGTAAAGTCCCGCACCGGGTCAGCTGTATCGTAACGGCGTTGGGTGTGCTGGGGTTCATGGCCGTTACGGGCTTTACGCCGTCCGTTATGCGCAGCGGTATTATGAGCCTTCTGCTGCTGGCTGCTTTGCTGTTCCGTCGCAAAGCGGATACCCTGAACTCTCTTGGCGTAGCCGTATTGATTTTATGTGCAGTCAACCCTTACGCCGCGGCGGATATCGGATTTTTACTGTCCGTTGTCTCCGTACTGTCGCTGGTTTTGTTTTCCGGTCCCATACGGCGGTTTTTCCTTCAGAAGACACAGCGGATACAACACGGCAAGCGGCTGCTTTCCGGTGTCTTTTCTTCCGTTTCCTCTTCCCTGGCAGTCATGGCGGGTACACTGCCGATTATGCTTTTGGTGTTCGATACCGTATCGGTCATCGCGCCTGTTTCCAATTTGCTGATGATTTTTCCCTCTACGCTGATGCTGCCGTTTACCGGGCTTGCCGCTTTGCTGGAAGCGGTGCCCTCTTTGAGTCTTGCGGCAAAACCGTTTGCGCTGGTGGGCGGGCTTATCGCAAAATATCTGGTTTTTGCGGCCCATTGGCTGGCCAAAATCCCGTTTGCCGCTATTTCCGCCGACTATGACTTTGTACGGCTGTGGCTTGCCATGACGCTGTTGCTGTTTGCCCTTGCAGTTTTCCTTGCCAAAAGAAGGCTGCTGGTGCGTACGGTGCTGGCGCTGTCCTCGGTTCTCTTGCTTACAGGCGTGCTTTCCTATCAGCTTGCCAACCGTTCTGTAACAAGGGTTTCTGTGCTGGACGTACAGGACGGCATTTCCGTCGTGGTAACGTCCGGCGGCCAAACGGCGGTCATTGGCTGTCATGCTTACAGCGATTATGCCACAGCCCGGTATTTGAAAGGACACGGCATACGCACCATTGATTATTTGCAGCCTGTTTCGGAGGAGGCAAAGGAATACCAGAACCTGTCCGCGCTCAACAGCGCGTTCCATACGGAAAATCTGCTGCTGCCAGGCGGGGAATATTTTGCCGGAGATTTGGAAAAATCACTTGAAGAAGTGGGAAAAATCTCGTATTATGAAAAGAGTGCAGATACGGTGCTCAACGAAGATGTTGCAATCTCACTGCGCGCCGGCGCAAAGGGCAGCTATACGGTGCTGACGGTCAGGGATATCCGTATCCTGATTCTTTCCTCGGAGTATGATTTGACGGAGCTGGAAACAGATTTGGGAGATATTGACCTGCTGATTACAGATACCGTACCGCAAAACGCGGCGCGTTTGCAGTCGTTTATTACCGTGCTTTCCATGGAAGAGCAGTCCATGGCGGATTCCGTGCAGGCCATGGAGCCGGGCAATGTGCAGCTGTACGCAACGGCGGGCAGAGGACATTTTCATATTGATGTTGAGGGCGGCAGGAATATTGTATTAAGGAGGGGTTCCGGTGGCTGAGTATACCGAGCAGGAGTTGAAAAAAAGCATAGAGCAGGGAAAGCTCAGCAATGTGTATTTTTTCTACGGGGAAGAAAAAATGATGCTGGAATCCGCGGTCAAAAAAATAGCGGAAAGGGCAACGGGCGGCCAGCTGCCGGAGTTTAATTACCAGAATTTTGACGGCGCTTTTGCCGAAGCGGAGGAGATTGCCCGTGCGGCGGAGGGACTGCCGTTTATGGCGGACTACAAATGCGTAGCGGTCAGCGATTTTAATGTAGAAAAGCGCGCCGCGGGAGATATGGACGTCATCAGGGAGTTGCTCAAAAACCCGCCTCCAGGCTGTGTGCTTGTATTTTATCTGCCCAGCTTGGATTTTAACGTAAAGCGTCCCGGTAAATGGGGCAGCTTTATCACAGCGGTGAATAAAACAGGTGTAACGGTACATTTTAAAAGAAAAACCAACGCCGAACTGGAAAAGCTGCTGTGCGCGGCCGCGCAAAAGCGAGGCTGTTCCCTGAGCAGGCAAAACGCGGCCCGCATTTTGTTTTTAAGCGGCAGTGACCTGCGTACCCTGTATAATGAAACAGAAAAGCTGTGCGCCTTTGTCAAAGAGGGGGAAATCACCCGGGAAGCCATTGATTTGAACGTGGTAAGAAATTTTGAAACCACTGTGTTTCTTCTGGCAAATGCCCTTGTGGCGGGTGATTATCACAAAGCGTATCAATTGCTGGATATTTTATTTTATCAAAATGAAGAGCCTGTGGCCATATTGGCGGTTTTAGCGTCGTCCTATGTGGATATGTACCGCGTCCGTGCCTGTGTCCAGAGCGGACAGCCCGTGTCGTCGCTTACACAGCATTTTGATTATAAAGGAAAGGAATTCAAATTGCGCAGTGCAGAGCGGGACAGCGCCAATTTATCCATGACGGTGCTGAAAAACAGCCTGCAGCTGTTTTTAGAAGCGGATATTGCGTTAAAAAGCACCCGCACAGACAGCCGCGTTATCATGGAGCAGCTGCTGGCAAAGCTGCGGTGCGTATCAGGAAAAGGGGAGCTGACTTGATCGTTGTAAAAGAAGCCATTATCGTTGAGGGAAAATACGACAAAATCAAATTATCCTCTTTTATAGACGGCATGATCATCGAGACCCGGGGCTTTCGGATTTTTAAAGACAGGGAGCAAATGGCGTTTATCCGCAAAATGGCGCAGGCAAGGGGCCTGCTGATTTTAACCGACAGCGACTCGGCAGGATTTTTGATTCGGAATTATTTAAAGGGCAGCATTCCGTCCAATCAAATCAAGCACGCCTATATTCCGGACATTTTCGGCAAGGAGCCCCGCAAGGATGCTCCCTCTAAAGAAGGGAAGCTTGGGGTAGAGGGTATGCAGAAGCAATTGCTTATCAACGCTTTGGAAAAAGCGGGGGTGGTCGTGCGCGGGCAGACCGCGGCGGAAACAAACCGCAGGCAGATAACCAAGCAGGATTTTTTTCAATGGGGCCTGACGGGGGCGGCTGACAGCGGCCGAAAACGAAAACAGCTTTTAAAGCAGCTGCAGCTGCCGGCGTATTTGACTGCCAATGCCATGATAGACGCAATCAACAGCTTTATGACATACGAAATGTTTTCGCTTCTGGTACAGCAACTGGAGCAGCAGGGAGAATCCACATGGTCGTTGCCGCAATAAAAATCAAAGTATATTTGCCGTGGGTACGCTCTTTAAAAGAAAAACGTATGGAAATCAAAAGCATTCTGGAGAAAACGCGGCATCATTTCCGTATTTCCGCCGCAGAAGTGGACTGCCAGGAGGTACACCGCACGGCGGTCGTTGCGTTTGCCGCTGTGGTATGCACCGTCGGGCAGGCGGAGCGGCTTTTGCAGCAGATCGCAGATTATGTACAGGCCCATACGCAGGGGGAAGTGACCGGCAGGGAAAGCGTCATCTACTGACGGTCTTTGCCTTGACTGCCGCGGCGGAATCCGTTATGATGAAAGACAAAGAGAGCGTTGAAAATAAGGAGGTGCGCCGCCATGAGCCAAACGTATGACAGGGAAATATCCAGAAAAAATGCCTCCCGTTTAAAAGAAATGATCCTTACCCTGCGCAGGTACCACCTGCATAAAGGTTTTACGCCGCAAAAACTGTACGGTATTCTGGAGGACCTGGGCCCGACCTATGTCAAAATCGGTCAGATACTTTCCATGCGGCAGGATATGCTGCCAAAGGCTTACTGCGATGAACTGACAAAGCTGCGCTCCAATGTCAAGCCGTTGGCTTTTCAGGAGATTTGCGCGGTGCTGGAGGAGGAATACGGCTGTTCCTGGGAGGAGAAATTTTCCCATATAGATGAAAAACCGCTGGGGTCCGCTTCCATTGCGCAGGTACATTCCGCCACGCTGACCGACGGTTGCCGGGTCGTCATCAAAGTACAGCGGCCGCATATTTACGAGACCATGTCCAAGGACATCGTAATTTTAAAACGGGCCATCAGCGTGGTAAAAATGGTCAGTAATATCGGCCATGTCATGGATTTAAAAGCTGTGATAGATGAAATATGGAACACAGCCAAAGAGGAAATGGACTTTTTGATGGAAGCGGAGCACATGGACCGTTTTGCAAAGTTCAACAGCGGTATCAGCTACATTACGTATCCTAAAGTGTACCATGACCTTACTACGGAACACGTCCTTGTTATGGAACGTATGCAGGGCGTACCCGTAGATGAGGTGGATAAGCTCACGGAGTTGGGCTACGACATGAACGAGATCGGCCGCAAGCTGGCGGAAAACTATGTAAAGCAGATCCTGGACGACGCGTTTTTCCACGCAGACCCACACCCGGGTAATATCTGGATCACAGACGGGAAAATCGCCTGGCTGGATTTTGGCATGATGGGCAAGCTGACCGGGCGGGACAAGGAGCTGTTCCGCGCGGCGGTAACGGCACTGGTGAATAATGATATTTATCAGCTGAAAAATGTGTTTTTGACGCTTGGCACCGCCAAACAGCCCATTGACCACGCGCTGCTGTATACCGATGTAGACGAAATGGTATCCCGTTACGGGAATTTGGAGCTGGGCAATATGAACCTGGGCGTGGTCTTTCAGGAATTCATGCAGGTGGCCAATAAGCACCACATCATACTGCCCCAAAGCGTGACCATGCTGGGCAGAGGGGTTATGACCATAGAGGGTGTTCTGCGCTTTTGCGCGCCGGATACCAACTTACTGCAAATTTTAGCCACCCATATGTCCAACGAGTTTTTCAGGAACCTGGACTGGAACAAAGAACTGCGCCGCACAGGGAAAAACATTTACACTGTGCTGAATAAGGCGGCGGTTATTCCTGCGCAGCTGTCGGATTTGATACAGATGACGGTCAAGGGGCAGACAAAGCTCAATTTGGACGTCAGCGGCTCCCAGGCGCCGTTAAAACGGCTGGACGGTATGGTCAACCGTATCATTGCCGCGGCGGTCATCGTAGCGCTGGTTATCGGCTCCAGCCTGCTGTGCCTGACAGAAATACGCCCCATGGTAGGCGATATACCGCTGCTTGCCATGCTGGGCTATATTGCGGCGGGCGTCATAGGGAGCATACTGGTATTTTTTATGGTACGAAAAAAGAAATAG
>CALWUX010000065.1 GCA_944384795.1 uncultured Clostridia bacterium
CAGGCAGAAAGGTATCCCGTATCGTCATGGCAGCCGTGCTCACAGCGGCAGCCGTATCCATAGGCGCAGCCATGACCGGCTGTGCAGACAGCGGACAGACCGCGCAGACCTCTTCCGTGCAGTCCGACGCCTCGTCCGCTGTCCTGCGGGTCAACGAGGACGCGGACAAGCCGGCAGGCTATCAGCTGGAGCTGCCCGCACAGGGCGAGGAAATCGCCGTAATCGACACCAGCATGGGCACCATGAAAATGCGTTTATTCCCCAACGCGGCGCCCAAAGCGGTAGAAAACTTTACCACCCTTGCAAAGCAGGGCTATTACAACGGCCAGATTTTCCACCGCGTCATCGATGACTTCATGATCCAGGGCGGCGACCCCACCGGCACGGGCACCGGCGGTGAAAATATCTGGGGAACAGACGGCTTTGAAGATGAATTCAACGCCAATCTGCTCAATATCCGCGGCTCTGTCGCCATGGCCAACAGCGGCAAAAATACAAACGGAAGCCAGTTCTTCATCAACCAGAAAAAGGCAGAGTCCTTTGAAGGCTGGGACTACTACACAAGCATGTATAACAGCTTCCGCCAGAACCAGACCGCGTTTTTGCAGGCGTACGGCAGCGTACCCAATGTGTACCGCATTACAGATGACGTAAAGACCCTTTACGAGCAAAACGGCGGCAACCCGACGCTGGACGGCTATTACAGCGTGAACCAGACAGGGCACACGGTGTTCGGCCAGGTGTTCGAAGGCCTGGACGTGCTGGACGCCATTGCGGCAGTGGAGACAGACAGCAATACGGACAAGCCGCTGACAGACGTGGTCATTAACAGCATTACCATCGAGACCTACCAGGGCTGACAGCAAACAGCGGGCATAAGCTGAAAGGAGGGAGCCCATGAGCGGGCGCAGAGAGGACCGGGAAGCGCAGAACCGGCGCTGCATACAAAATCAGGAGCAGGACATACCGGCGCCAAGCGGCAAAAGCAAGCGGTTTGCGTGTCTTGCGTATATTCCCCTTGCCTGGCTTGTCAGCTATTTTGCACAGCGAAAAAACGAGTTTGTGCGCTTTCACGTCAAGCAGGGCATGAAGCTGACGCTGCTGACGGTCGTTGTCGGCTCCGTTGCGTGGGCGCTCAACGCATTTTTTTCCTGGATTTTTTCCTATTCCGTGCCGACCCCCACACCGGAGGATCTGGACCGTGTGACCACGGGGGTCAACACAGTGGGGCAGACCCTGTGCATCATCGTGGCGTTTGTAGCCACCGTGGTGCTGGTCTCTTACGCCCTGTACGGCGTAATTGCCGCGGCCAGAGGAAAAACGACGGAGCTGCCCTTATTGGGAAAACGCCGGCAGGCAAAAGACGAAAAGCGGGACGAGCCGTCATAAAGAAAGAATTTGCGGTAAAAAGTGACGGATTGCATTGACATTTCGGTAAGAAAAGAGATATAATAAATCATATTGTTATGTTCCCAACAGCATCGGCGGTTTTGCATTGGGAACATCTTTTTTGTTTCTGTCTGTACCGGAACAGGACCGTGTAAAATCAATCAGTGTACTAAGTGTTGAGTGGGAGGATCTTATGGCTACCAAGTATATTTTTGTAACCGGCGGCGTGGTGTCCGGTTTGGGAAAAGGAATCACGGCGGCGTCGCTCGGCCGCTTGCTCAAATCAAGGGGATTGAAGGTGACCATGCAGAAGTTCGATCCTTATTTGAATATCGATCCCGGTACCATGAATCCGTTTCAGCACGGCGAGGTGTTCGTGACCGACGACGGCGCGGAAACGGATTTGGATTTGGGCCACTACGAGCGTTTTATCGACGAAAACCTGTCGCAGAACAGCAATGTGACCTCCGGCAGAATCTACTGGAACGTACTGCAAAACGAGCGCAACGGCCACTATAACGGCGGCACCGTACAGGTGATCCCCCACATTACCAATGAAATCAAAAACCGCATCGCCCTGGGCAAGGAAAATGTGGACGTTGCCATTGTGGAAGTGGGCGGCACGGTGGGCGACATCGAAAGCCAGCCGTTTTTAGAGGCCATCCGCCAGTTCGGTGCGGAGGTCGGCAGGGGCAACTGCCTGTTTATCCACGTCACGCTGGTGCCCTATCTGGCGGCCTCCAGCGAGCAGAAAACAAAGCCCACCCAGCATAGCGTAAAGGAGCTGCTGTCCATCGGCATTCAGCCGGACATCATCGTGCTGCGCGCGGAAATGGAAGTGGCGGAGGAGCATAAAAAGAAAATCGCGCTGTTCTGCAATGTGCCGGAAAGCTGCGTCATACAGAACCTGGACCTGCCGCTGCTGTATTCCGTACCGCTGGCGCTGAAGGAGGAACGGCTGGACGACATTGTGTGCCAGCGCTTTGGCCTGGAAACACCGGGTGCGGATTTGACCGAGTGGACCAAAATGGTCAATACGGCCCTGTCCATCAGCAAAAACGTAAAAATCGGCATGGTGGGCAAATACGTGGAGCTGCGGGACGCGTATCTGAGCGTGGCGGAAGCCCTGACCCACGGCGGCATCGGCAATGAGGTCAAGGTGGACATCGAGTGGATCGATTCCGAGGAGCTGGACAGAGGCAACGTAGCGGAAAAGCTGGGACATTTAGACGGCGTGCTGGTGCCGGGCGGCTTTGGCCAAAGAGGCGTAGAGGGCAAAATCGCGGCCATAGAATACGTGCGCACCCACCAAATACCGTTTTTTGGCATTTGCCTTGGAATGCAGCTGGCGGTCGTTGAATACTGCCGCAATGTGCTGGGGCTGGCAGACGCAAATTCCGCGGAATTTGACGTGGAAAGCAAGCACCATGTCATAGACATTATGCCGGACCAGAAGCACGTAGAGCAGCTGGGCGGCACCATGCGTCTGGGCAAGTATCCCTGCCAGATTATGCCGGATACCAAAGCGGCGCAGATTTACGGGGACAATTTGATTTACGAGCGCCACCGCCACCGCTTTGAGGTGAACAACGACTACCGGGAGCAGCTGGAGCAGGCGGGCATGGTGTTCTCCGGCAGGGCGCCGGACAACCGCATTGTGGAGATGATGGAAATCCGGGAGCACCCATGGTATATTGCGGTGCAGTTCCACCCGGAATTCAAGTCACGGCCCAACAGGCCGCACCCGCTGTTCAAGAGCTTTGTGGGCGCTGCACTGCAATATAAAGAGTCAAAATAAAAACAGCGGCTGTGTAAAGCAGCCGCTGTTTTTGTATATCAGGTCGTGTTTGCAGAACGCCGTTTTGTAATACAGCCGCAGACAAATATGCTTGCCCTTTTGTGCAGGCCGGCAGGCTTGTATATGGCCGTCCGGCGCGTTTTAAACTGCGCTGTTTTTTCTTTTGCCGCTATGTTTTTTATGTCTGTTTTGGCGGCAATGTTCGATTTGTTCGGCCGGCATTTTTACGGTACCGTTTCCCGGGGGAAACGGTCATTTTTACGGCGGATGCGTACCATAAAATAAAGCCGCGGGCACCGGTTTTGCGCCCGCGGCTTTGTTATATCATGTTTTCGGAAATACGGTAGCAAAGGGTCATCAAACTGTCGCCCAAATGGACCGCCTCCACAATGGCGTCCGAATATTTTGGATTGATGTCGTAATGGCTGAAGTTCCAGAAGTTTTTGATTCCCAAGGAATACAGCCTGTCTACCAAAGCGGAAACAGCCTCCTGCGGTACGCATAAAACGGCCATATCCGGCTTTACCTTTGCATAGAACGCTTCCAGGTCGTTAATGTCCAAAATGGTGTGGTCTTTTAGCTTGGTGCCTATTTTTTGCGGGTCGTTGTCGAAAATGCCGGTCAGTACAAATCCCTGCATTTCAAAGGACAGGTGTACGGTGACCGCGTGCCCTAAATTGCCCGCACCCAGAATAATTGCCTTATAGGAATTTTGAATGCCCATAATATTGCCGATTGCTGTACGGAGCTGGCCTACCATGTAGCCGTAGCCCTGCTGGCCGAAACCGCCGAAGCAGTTTAGATCCTGCCGTATTTGAGAGGCGGTCAGCCCCATGTTTTCGGACAGCTCTTTTGAGGAGACCCTGGTGACCCCTTTGTTTTGCAAGGTGGTCAAATGGCGGTAATAGCGAGGTAATCTTCTAATTACAGGCATAGAGATATAGTTGCTTTTTGCCATAAGTCAGCACCTCCAATACAGCGTTACAGGAGTTTTACAAGGCGGTTGTTGATCTCCCGCAGGAAGGTTTCCGTGTCTACGGTTTGCTTGTTTTCCAGCGAGGACAGGGCATAAAGGTCGCCGGTCATTATACCGTCCTCAATGGTTTGCAGAGAGGCCTGCTCCAGCTTGTCTGCAAAATCTGCCAGTGCAGGGATATGATCCAGCTCACCACCTATGAGACTCAGCTCAACGATGTGGGTATCGTTAATGGCTCTGCCTTTGTTGGTA
>CALWUX010000066.1 GCA_944384795.1 uncultured Clostridia bacterium
TTTATTTGACCTTGAATATTTTATAAATTGTAGTATAATAATCTTAAAGTCAAAGAAAGTCAAAGTCAAAAACGAACTTTGATAAAGGAAGTGGTTATCAAATGAGGATCAGCGATTATGTGGCAAACTATATATTAGGATTATTGGAGGAAAACGAAGATGAAAGTGTGGAAATCAAACGCAATGAGCTTGCAAATACCATAGGCTGTGTGCCAAGCCAAATCAATTATGTCATTACCTCGCGCTTTACGCCGGAGCAGGGCTATCTGGTAGAAAGCCGGCGGGGGGGCGGCGGCTATATCCGCATCACCCGTATGCACTGCAGCAAGGAATCCTATCTTATGCATATTATACATCATATAGGAGATACCTTAGACGCGGTCACGGCAAAGTCCGTCCTGCATTCTCTTGCGCAAAAGCAGGCGGTGCATACCAGCGCGCTCAAGGCCATGGCGGCGGCAACCTCCAACCGGGCCTACGCCGCTGTCCCGCAGGAAAAGCGGGACCAGCTCAGAGCATCCGTGTTTAAAAATATGCTGATTACACAATTATAACATTAAGGGGGAATTCATATGTTATGTCAATCCTGCGGAAAGCATCCTGCAAATACACATATCAAGACCATCATCAACGGGGAATTAACAGAGCATTCTCTATGCGCAGAATGTGCGCAGAAAATGGGATACGGCAATTCCTTCTTCCCAAGCAACACCTTTGACCAGTTTTTCAGCAGCTTTTTCGGCAAAAACGCGCTTATGGAAAACACCCTGCGCTGTCCCGTATGCGGCGCTTCCCTGTCAGACATTTCCGATACAGGCAGGGTGGGCTGCGCCGACTGCTACAAAACATTTTTAAACCAGCTGACGCCGTCCATACAAAGAATGCACGGCAATACCCGCCATACGGGCAAAACGCCCATGGGCGCTTCCCTGCGGGTGGTGGAACAGCCGGACAAAACAGAGGAACCGCCCCGGGAAAAAAGCCAGCTGGAGCAATATCAGGAGCAGCTGCAAACAGCCATAGACGAACAGAATTTTGAACTGGCGGCAGAGCTGCGGGACAAAATCAAAGCCATCACAGAGCAGACGGAATAAACAGGAAAGGCAAGGTGAACAAGCATGGACGCAAAATGGTTTGAAAAAAGCGGCAGGGAGGGCGACGTCGTTATCAGCTCCCGTATCCGCCTGGCGCGCAACCTGCAAAAAATACCGTTTCCCATCCGCATGAACGAACAGCAGAAGCGGCAGGTCAGGGAACAAATTGTACAGGCGGCAAAACAAAGCACAAACGAAACGCTGCGCAGCCTGACCTATATCGACATGGAGCAGGTGGATAAGGTCGAAGCCGTTTCCATGGTGGAAAACCACCTGGTCAGTCCCGACTTTATTTCCAATACCAAAGGACGTGGCCTGCTGCTGTCCAAAGACAACAGCATCGCCATCATGATCAACGAGGAAGACCACCTGCGCATCCAGGTAATGAAAGAGGGCATGGACCTGAGCGCGGTCTACCAGCTGGCCGACCGGCTCGATTCCGCGCTGAACGACGCCCTGCATTTTGCCTTTGACCCGGAGCTGGGGTACCTGACCCAGTGTCCCACCAATTTAGGCACGGGTATGCGGGCTTCGTTGATGCTCCATCTGCCGTCGCTGCAGCAAAACGGCATGATCAAGCGGATTTCGGAGCATTTGTCCAAATTAGGGCTGACCCTGCGGGGCACCTACGGCGAGGGCACAGAGCCCGTGGGCGCGCTGTACCAGCTTTCCAACCAGGTCACGCTGGGGCTCAGCGAAAAGGAAGCTATCGAAAATTTGGAGCGCATCGTCATGCAGCTTGTAGAGGAGGAGCGCAATACCAGAAAGACCCTCATGGAAAATATCCGCAGGCAGGACGCCGCGGCAAGGTCGCTTGGCGTGCTCAAAAGCGCAAAGGTGCTCAGCACAGAGGAATTCATGAAGCTGCTTTCCAATGTGCGTCAGGGCGTAGCCGCGGGCGTCATTCAGGGTATCGCCTTTGAGACATTAAATAAGCTGATGATACAGACGCAGCCGGCCACCATGATGACGGTACAGGGCAAACAATTGTCCTCGCAGGAGCGGGATATACTCCGGGCCTCCATGGTCGCCGAATGTTTAAAATAACAGAAACACTGTACTATCGACAGGGGGAAAACAGATATGTATCGATTTGACAGATTTACGGAAAAAGCGAACCAGGCCTTGAATCTGGCCGTAACAGCGGCCGAAGATATGGGCCATACTTATATCGGCAGCGAGCACATCATTCTCGGCCTGCTCAAAGAAAATTCCGGCGTCGCGGCAGAGGTGCTGCGCAAGCTGGGCGTCACGGAGGAAGCCTTTGCACAATGCATGGAGGAAAAAATCGGCACGGGCAGCCGCACAGAGCTGTCTCTGGACGATTTTACCCCCCGCAGCAAGCGCATTCTGCAAATCGCAGTTATGGAAGCCTCCCGCCTGCATCACAACTATGTGGGCACAGAGCATCTGCTGCTTGCCATACTGGAGGAGGGCGACAGCTACGGCGTACGCTTTTTAAGAATGCTGGGCGTGCGGCAGGACGACATCATTGATGAAATCCGCAGCGCGCTGAGCAGCGGCGAGCAGGACGACGATATGACCGGCCCTGTGCAAAACGGCGCCAAAGGGAAAAACAGCGCCACCAAAACCCTGGACCAATTCGGCAGAGATTTGACCGAGCTTGCCAAAAAAGGCGAAATCGACCCGGTCATCGGCCGGCAGGTGGAAATCGAGCGCGTAATCCAGATATTGAGCAGAAGGACAAAAAACAATCCCTGCCTCATCGGCGAACCCGGCGTCGGCAAAACCGCCGTGGCAGAGGGTCTTGCGCTGAAAATCGTGCAGGGCGAGGTACCGGAGATATTAAAGGACAAACGGGTCATCGCGCTGGATTTGACCGGCATGGTGGCCGGCACCAAGTACCGGGGCGACTTTGAAGAGCGCATCAAGGCGGCCATGGAGGAGGTCAAAAACAGCGGCAACATCATTCTGTTTATCGACGAGCTCCATACCATCATCGGCGCCGGCGCGGCAGAGGGCTCTGCGGACGCGGCCAATATCCTCAAGCCGTCCCTGGCCCGCGGCGAATTCCAGCTGATTGGCGCTACCACCATCGACGAGTACCGCAAGCATATCGAAAAGGACGCCGCCTTGGAGCGCAGGTTCCAGCCGGTCATGGTGGGCGAGCCCACAGAGGAAGAGGCTGTCCAGATACTCAAAGGCCTGCGGGACAGATACGAAGCGCACCATAAGGTCAAAATCACAGACGAGGCCATCGACGCCGCGGTAAAGCTCTCTTCCCGTTACATTGCGGACCGTTTTCTGCCCGACAAGGCCATCGACCTGATAGACGAAGCGGCCTCCAGAGTGCGCCTGAGCGCCTTTACCGAGCCCAACGACATTCAGGAAATGGAAAAACGGGTAAAACAGCTGGAACAGGAAAAAGCGGCCGCGGTCAATACCCAGGACTTCGAGGGCGCGGCAAAGATACGCGATGAGGAAAAACAGCTCAAAGAGCGCCTGGAGCAGGAAAAAGAGCTTTGGAAAGAGAAAAAGGTCAGCGGCAACGGCGAGGTCACCGGGCAGGATATTGCCAACATTGTTTCCACCTGGACCGGCGTTCCCGTGGTACAGCTGACAGAGGAGGAAAGCGAACGCCTTTTGAAGCTGGAGGACGTGCTGCACCAGCGCATCGTTGGGCAGGACGAAGCCGTAACGGCGGTGGCAAAGGCCATCCGCCGCGGCAGAGTCGGTCTCAAAGACCCCAAACGCCCCATCGGCTCCTTTATCTTCCTTGGCCCGACGGGCGTGGGTAAAACCGAGCTTTGCAAAACCCTGGCAGAAGCCATGTTCGGCGACGAAAACGCCATGATCCGTCTGGATATGTCCGAGTACATGGAAAAACACACCGTGTCCCGCCTGGTCGGCTCCCCTCCGGGCTATGTAGGCTATGACGAGGGCGGTCAGCTGACGGAAAAAGTCCGCCGCAAACCGTACTCCGTCATTTTGTTCGACGAAATCGAAAAAGCGCACCCCGACGTATTCAATATGCTGCTGCAAATTCTGGAGGACGGCTGCCTGACCGACTCCCAGGGCAGAAAGGTGGACTTCAAAAACACGGTTATCATTATGACCTCCAATGTGGGCGCAAGATTGATCACCGACAGTAAGGCCAACCTCGGCTTCCAGGGACAGCAGGAGGACGACGGGGAGAAAACCGCCGAGCAGGACAACAAGGACGTACGCGAGCTGGTTTTGGCAGAGCTGAAAAAGCTGTTCCGCCCCGAGTTTTTGAACCGTGTGGACGACATCATCGTGTTCCACAAGCTCACGGAAGAAAATATCCGGAAGATCGCGGTCGGTATGCTCAATAACCTCAAGGCACGCCTTGCCGCTTTGGATATAGACATTACCTTTACCGACGAAGCGGTGGCGGCCGTAGCAAAAGCGGGCTTTGACCCTGTTTACGGCGCAAGGCCGCTGCGCAGGGCCATTCAGTCCAAAATCGAAGACGAATTGTCCGAACTGATGCTGCAGGGCAAGGTGGACAGCCGGCACGGCGTCACCTGCGACTATAAAGACAATGCCTTCGTGTTTGACGTAAAATAACCCTTTTCAAAAGAGCGGTTCCGCCTGCGGCGGAGCGGCTCTTTTTTTCTGCGGGCAAAGGCGGTACGGCAGGCACTCCGGCACCGTCTCCGGGAACATTTTTACAGCGGCGCAGCCTGCCGCCGTACCGCCTGTTTCTGCAAACAGCGTCGCCGTTTTCTCTTTTATGCACGCCGGTAAAGGGACAAAACCGCGCCCGGCCGCTGCCGGACCTGTATCCTGGCAAACCCATCAAACGGATTGACTTTTTCAGGAAAATATTTATAATAATAATTATCATTATTTAATTTAGAATAAGGAGTGTATGGAATGAAAAAATCGATCTGGATCGCGTTTGGCTATGCCATCGCGGCCATGGCCTGCGGTGTGTTCTACCGCGAGTTCACAAAGTTTTTTGAGTTTACGGGTACCACGACCCTGTCTGTCACCCACGTGCATCTGTTTATGCTGGGAGCGGTCATTTTCCTGGTGGTCGCTTTGTTCAACAGCAAGCTGCATTTGGAGCAGAGCAAGCTGTGGAAGCCGTTTTTGGTCGTCTACAACATAGGGCTGCCGTTTATGGTGGCCACCTTCATCGCAAAAGGAATCATGCAGGTCGTAGGCTATGACGGCGGCGCCATGATGTCCGGTATCGCGGGGGCCGCCCACGTTACCATGGCGGCGGGCGTCGTGCTGTTTTTCATCATGCTGCTCAAAACAGCGGCAAAAAACAAAGCCGGTTCCAATACGGCGGCGTAAAGCGCCGCGGCCGGTACGCCGTACAGGCCGGCCCTGTGCCCGCGTGCCGCAAAAAAGGCAAGCTGTGTTCTGCACGGCTTGCTTTTTTTTGTTTTTCAGCGGTCGTCCGGTATCTATATGAAAAATCAAAAAAACCGCTTGACATGGAAAAAAATATTTTGTAAACTATAATTGTCCGAAATCGTACTATATGATTTCGTACTATATGGTTTCGGACAAAAAAGGAGGTTGGCGTATGGAAAAAGCGCCGCTTGCAGCCGGAAGTCTGGAGGCTTTTCGCGAAGTCACCATGGAGCTGGACCAAATCTATTCCTCATTGTTTCCCAAAACCTGCCGTATGCCAGAGGCAGAGTACTGGTCCCTGCTGCTGATCCACGAGGGCGTAGTGACCCAAAGCCAAATCAGCAGCCAGCTTTCCCTCAGCCGCCAGACGCTCAATTCCGCGTTTAAGCAGCTGCAGAAAAAAGGCCTCATCCGTTTAGAGCCTTATCAGAGCAACCAGCGCGCCAAGCAGGCGTTTTTAACGGAAGAGGGAGAAGCCTTTGTAAAAAAATACATTTTCCGTATGCACCAAACCGAAGAAAAGGCCTGGAGCCGGCTTACCCGGCAGGAGCAGGCGCAGCTTAGTGCACTTACGGCAAAATTCCGCGATTTGATGCTCGAAGAGCTGAAAGCCGCTGTACCAGATATAACCTGAATATTCATCGGAGGACTGGCCATCGCAATGGCCAAGTCGGATAAGATGTCGGGTGCGCCCGGTTATTTGTAACAGAATAACCGGGCGCTTTTTATCCATATACACCATACAGGAAAGGATCGATGCCCACATGAAACTGATTTGGCAGTTTATCAAACCCCATTGGAAATTATTTGCGCTTACCGTTTTTCTGCTCAGCGTAGATGTAGCCGGCGCGCTGATCATACCCACCTTAGCCGCGCAGATGCTCAACCACGGCACCTCCGGCGCCGCCATGGACGCCATTTGGAGCACCGGCCTGCAAATGGCGGCGGCTTCCGCTGTTTCCGGCATTTGCGCCATATGCGGCGGCTATACCTGCGCTGCGCTGTCCGCGCGCATCGGCAAGGATATGCGGGTGGCAGTCTACAATAAATCCCTGGACTTATCCGTGCATGACTTTCTGCGGTTCGGCACAGCTTCCGTCACCACCAGGACCGTGTCGGACAACACCACCATCCAGTTTGCGCTGACCATGTTTATCCAAATCGTATTGCCGGTGCCGGTCATATTCATTGTGGCGCTGACCCTCTCGTTCCTTT
>CALWUX010000067.1 GCA_944384795.1 uncultured Clostridia bacterium
AGCGGGTATTTTTGATTTTCCCCAACGGCTGCGGCAAAACCTCGCTGCTGCGCACCTTGCTGGGTATACAGCAGCCGGACAGCGGCAGTATTCGTTTTGGTACGGACATTGAAGCCGGTTATTATGACCAGATACAGTCCGGCCTGCATGAGGACAAGACCGTTCTTGATGAGGTTTGGGACAGGTACCCTTCCATGACCCAGACGGAAATCCGCTGCGGTTTGGCCGCGTTTTTGTTTTTTGGCGAAGATGTGTTCAAGCCGATTTCTACATTGAGCGGCGGCGAACGGGCACGCGTCCTGCTGCTGATTCTGATGCTTTCCAAAGCCAACTTTTTAATGCTGGACGAGCCTACCAACCATTTGGATATTTCATCCCGCGAAGCATTAGAGAGCGCGCTGGAGCATTACGAGGGTACCTTGCTGATGATCTCCCACGACCGTTATTTTATCAATAAATTAGCAGACAAAATCTATACCCTGACTCCCCGCGGTGCCGAGCTGTTCAACGGCAATTACGACGCTTACCTGGAAAAGCAAAAAACACAGCGGCAGCAACAGCAAAAAACCGCTGTACCGAAAACAAACGACTATAAGCTGCGCAAGGCAAAAGAATCCGAGCTGCGCAAAAAACGGACGGCATTGAAGCGTACGGAGGAAAAAATAGAACAGCTGGAAACGGAAATCTCGCTTTTGGAGCAAAAGCTGCTGGAACCGGACGTTGCCGGCAATTATCCGGCCGTGGTGGAAATCACGGAAAAAATGAACGCGTTGAAAGAGGAAAGCGAACAGCTTTTGAATACCTGGAGCGCACTGAGCGAGGAATTGGAAGCCCAGGCATAAAAACAGCGGGAGTATTTTCATACTCCCGCCTGTTATACCGCGGCCGGAACCGTAAATTCCTCTAAATCCTGCAAAACCGCGTCTATTTGCTCCTTTTCCACCTGATTGCCGGGCGACCCGATCTCCACAGTCAAAGGCTTTGTCAAATCCATACCGAAAATGCCGATCAGAGATTTTGCGTCCACCTTATAGCGCTTTGTGGTCAGATGAATGGGACAGCGATATTTACTCATCGCGATTACAAACCGATTTACTTTGTCGCCATTATCCAATAGAACCGTTGCTGTTTCAATAATGACCCTCCATAAATTGTTATTTCTTCCCTAACATTTTCTTTTAACAACATATTATCATTAAAATAAAACAAAATCAATATGCATAGTAGCCATATATTTGTCTATTTTATTGAACAAACCACGCATATCAACTTAAAACTGAGAGGTATCCATGAAAGTTTCTACCATTACACTGGGCTGTAAAGTCAATCAATATGAAACGCAGGCCATGCTCAACCAGCTTTTACAGGGCGGCTTTTCCTCTTGTCAGGCTGACCAATCCCCTGATATTATCCTGCTCAATTCCTGTACGGTCACTTCTGCCAGCGACCATAAGGTCAGACAGACGCTGCGTAAGTCACGCCGCGCGCACCCGCACGCGGTCATTGTACTGACCGGCTGTATGCCCCAGGCGTTTCCGGAGCTGGCACGAGACTTAACGGACGCGGACATTGTATTGGGCAACACCAACCGCTCCTCCCTGCTGCCCCATATCCTGCAATATTTATCCACCCGCCAGCGAATCATAGACATTGTGCCCCATGACGCAAAAGAATCCTTTGAAAGCATGGCTGTGGAAAATTTTTATGAGCGTACCCGCGCGTTTATTAAAATCCAGGACGGCTGCAACCGCTTTTGCTCCTTTTGTATCATTCCCTACGCAAGGGGCAGGGTGCGTTCCAAGCCGCTGGAGGATATTACGGACGAAGTAACGCAGCTGGCGCAAAAGGGATACCGGGAAATTGTGCTGACGGGTATCAATCTCTCTGCCTACGGACAGGATACAGGCCTGCACCTGTGCGATGCCGTAGAGGCCGTGTGCGCCGTAAACGGCATAGAACGGGTCCGTTTAGGCTCCCTTGAGCCGGAGCAGCTAAGCCGTGACGTAATAGACCGCCTGGCCAAACAGCCAAAGCTTTGCCCGCAGTTCCATTTGTCGCTGCAAAGCGGGTGTGACGATACGCTCAAGCGCATGAACCGCCATTATACCACGGAGGAATACCGGACCATTGTACAGAACCTGCGCGCCGCCTTTGAAAACGCCGCCATCACCACAGATATTATGGTAGGCTTTCCCGGGGAAACGGAGGAAGAGTTTTCCCAATCTTTAGCGTTTGCAGAGGAAATTGCCTTTGCCAGGGTGCACGTGTTCGCTTATTCCCGGCGGCCCGGTACAAAAGCCTGTGACGAGCCCAATCAAATCCCGAAAAAAGTAAAGGAAGCCCGCAGCAAACAAATGCTGCGTGTGACCAACGAAACAAAGCAGGCTTTTTTAAAAGCGCAGCAGGGCACTGTCCAGGCTGTTTTGGCGGAACGGGAAATAAAACCGGGCATATACGAAGGCTATACCGCCAATTATACGCCTGTGCAGTTCTGCTGCGGGCAAAATCCGTGCGGCGCCCTTGTGCAGGTGCAAATCACAACAGCAGAGGAAGACCACTGCTGCGGAGAGGCCGTTTCTATCATAACCCCGGCCAAGCTATGAATCCTGTGAAAAAGGGCTTTCCGTACGGAAGCCCTTTTTGTGTCAGGTAAGCAGCTTGACGGCGTTTTGTACCTCCTGCTCGGTTTGTTCGTGGTTCAAATAGTCATAGGAATAGAACATAAAGCCATCTCCCCCGGCTTCCCTGCCTGCTGTGATTTGCTCGGCGATAATGGTGCTGGACTTCTGCCATGTGCCGTCGTCTACGTCGGAGCCGGCTTTGTAAAGCCCCAGTCCAAAATACAGCTTGACAAACGGATTGGTCACCAGCGCCCGCCATTCCTTTACAGCCGGACCAAAGGGCAGCATCTGATGGTCAAAATTCACGTACAGCTGCGGACAGATATAGTCGATATAGCCCTGCGTGCTGCACCATACCCGGACATCGGCGCCCATATTCAGGCAGTTTTGCAGATTGCCCTGGGGAGAAATACCGAATACCACCTCCGGCTTTGTTTGCTTTACCTGGGCGTACACCTGCGACACCAGCGCGTTGATATTGGCCTGCCGCCATGAAAGCAGTTCCATAGGTACGCCGTTTTGGCTTGCCTGCGCCTGGTAGGCGTCGTATTCCGCCTGGTCAAACACGCTGTCCTGGGTTGGGTAAAAGTAATCGTCAAACTGAATGCCGTCCACGTCGTAATTTTCAACGATCTCCTGTACACCGTCGGCAATATATTTTCTGACCTGCGCGTAAGCGGGATTCATATATTTGCCGCCTTCGTATTCCACTATCCAGCGTTTTTTGTCCTCCTCCCGGCTCCATTGGGTATAGGGACTGCTCTCTGCCAATTGGGGCGGGTTTGTATTGAGCTGAACCCGCAGGGGATTGACCCACGCGTGGATTTTCAAACCGTTTTCATGGGCCGCTTTTACCATATATGCCAATGGGTCATAACCCGGGTCCTGCCCCTGTGTACCCGTTAACAAATGGGACCACGGGAACAGGCTGGAACGGTAATAGGCGTCTCCAAAGGGTCTGACCTGGACAATAAGCGTATTCATACCCTTTTCCTTGGACGTTTTGACAATGGCGTCGAATTTCTTTTGGAAAGCGGCTTCGCTTTGATCGCTTTCATTGCTCATGGTCAGGCTCATAAACGGGACCCAGACCGCCCGCATTTCCGTTTCCTCCTCTGTGCTTTCCGCAACGGGCTCGATAGCGGTCGGCTCCGCTGTACTGCTTTGCGGCGCGGCCGCCGCCTGTTCTTCCTGCTGCTGGAAAGCCGGCGCAAGCTGTTTTACAATGACGGAAATTACCAGAACCAGAACCAGCACGGCCACCACTGTTGTTTTTGGATAGTTTTTTATCAGCTTCATCAAACCCATTCCCCTTATATTTTCATTCTGCGGTTTTTCTCACAATGGCTTTGGGACAAGACCCAATACTATATGGATAGTACCGTTAAGGTGAAAATATACATAAAACTAAAATTTTGGAGAAATTATCATGAAAATTTTCTGGTTGATTTTATTTGCCTGGCTGGCTCTTATCAATTTGATTGCCATGTGCATGACCATTGCGGATAAACGGCGCGCAGTGAAAAAGCGCAGCCGTGACCGTATTCCGGAGCGTACACTGCTGCTGACCGCTTTTTTAGGAGGCGCACCGCTGATGTTCTTTACTATGCTGGTCATACGCCACAAAACAAGGCATAAAAAATTTATGATACTGCTTCCGCTGTTTTGTATGCTTTGGGCGGCTGTTTTGCTTTGGCTGTGGTTAAGGCCGCCTTTTTCGTATTGATTGCCGCGCACCGCAATGCCCATGATTTGGCCGGAAGAACATAAAATTAGAAACAATTTACAATTTTATATGAATCTATTCACAATTCGGTCACATCTTTTCAAATCAAATACGCTATACTATAACTATAATCAAGGGACAGCGTCATTACTGACTCATTGATTCTCCCCCATCAATCAATAAATAACGCTGACAAAAAGCTGCGCCGAATCAAGGGATTCGGCCTTTTTGTTTGCACAACTGCTTTTGAACCACTTGTTTTACAAGTGGTTTTTTATATTTTTCCATACATATCAGCGCTACTATTTCCCATGTTTTGATTTTTTTATCTGCTTTCACAATTGGTTTGCTCTGTTTCGTTCTTATCCATGGCTTTCCCTTGCCTGCTTCCTCTTTCCTTCCTCTGCTCCTTTCCTTTTCTCTTCTTTCGGATGCTTTTCCGGGCCTTTTACGGTTGAATTGGCGGATTACGGTGCCGGTTTGGGGTTCACAGAGCTTGCTGTTTCATCTACAAAATAAGTCAGAGTATCTGTAAATACTACACTTTGCGCATTTGTTACTGCCGGCTCCTGATCGATTTGTGCTGTTCCTTGCAGGTTTGGCGCTGCCGGAGTTAATACACCTGCAATATCGCCATCCGCTGCCTGCGGAGCATCTGGATTAGTAGCTGTTGCTGTGTTTGACATTAAGCCTTCTGTATCATAATTCAACTCATATGTACCTTCTACACCTGTATGATTTGCATTGAGCAATCTATAGGAATTTTTTGAATATACACTTACCGTTACTTCCAAATTACTATCTGTGAAGTCACCCTGATTCTGAGACGGAGCCTGATTGGAATCAAATGTAAACAATTTTACGTCCATATTCTCTGCTGTTGTCGCGTCTGCAAATGTTACGGAAGACGGAATGGTTACATAGTAATCACTTGTGGCGTCATCTGGTACCAATGCTCCTGCAATGTATCTTACATCTACTTTTCCCTCTTCCGCCGCGCTCGCGCTCAGGCCCAGCGGCGCTACAGCTGCTACTGCCAATGCAATTTATTTTAAAATAGCAAAAAAATAAGCGCTGTATAAGCGCTCATTTTTTATTTTGCTACAATATTCACCAGCTTGCCCGGCACGTAAATTTCTTTTACAATTTGTTTGCCCGCAAGCTCCGCAGCTATTTTTTCGCTGGCTTTTGCCGCGGCTATGGCGTGCGCGGCGTCAATATCTGCCGCGACTTCCAGCCGGCAGCGGACCTTTCCGCACACCTGCACTGCAATCTCTATGGTTTTATCGATACATTTGCTTTCGTCATAGGCCGGCCACTGCTGACGGCAGACCATACCGTCTCCCAATTGGGCGCGCTCCCACACCTCTTCGCAAATATGCGGTGCGAACAGGTTCAGCAGCACCGTGAACAATCTCAATTCGCCTTTTGTCACAGCGCCGCAGTCGTAAATATCATTGAGCAGCGCCATCAACGCGGCAATGGCTGTATTGAATTTTAAGGTCTCGACATCTTCGCCAATCTTTTTTACTGCTCTGTGGAAAGCAGACTCCAGCTGCGGGCTGAGCTCTTCCTCCGCGGTCATAAGCTCCTGCAAATTCCAAAAACGCTCTAAAAAGCGCCGGCAGCCTTTGATGCTCGCGGTACTCCACGGCGCGGCTTTTTCAAAATCGCCGATGAACATTTCGTACAGGCGCATGGTATCCGCGCCGTATTCCCGTATAATGTCGTCCGGGTTGACTACATTGCCGCGGGACTTGCTCATTTTTTCTCCGTTTTCACCTAAAATCATGCCGTGGCTGGTTCGCTTGGCGTAAGGCTCCTTAGAAGCAGCAATGCCGACGTCATACAGGAATTTATTCCAGAACCGGCTGTACAGTAAATGCAGGGTGGTATGCTCCATGCCGCCGTTGTACCAGTCCACCGGCGCCCAGTACTGCAGCGCCTGCGGACTTGCCAGCGCCTCTTGATTATGCGGGTCCATATACCGTAAAAAATACCAGGAAGAGCCTGCCCACTGGGGCATGGTGTCTGTTTCCCGCCGGGCGGGCCCACCACACTTGGGGCAAACCGTGTTGACCCATTCGGTCATTTTGGCAAGGGGGGATTCTCCGTTATCCGTCGGCTCGTAGGAATCTACCTCCGGCAGCTCCAGCGGCAATTGCTCCAACGGTACGGCAACGTGCCCGCACTGATCGCAATGGACAATGGGAATCGGTTCTCCCCAATAACGCTGGCGGGAAAATACCCAGTCCCGCAGCTTAAAGTTCACCTTGGCATAGCCAATGCCTTTTTCCTCCAAATAAGCGGTGATCTTTTTCTTCGCTTCCGCCACGGTCAGGCCGTTTAAAATGTCTGAATTGACCATGGTGCCGTTTTGGTTCTCCGTAAAAGGCTCCTGCTCTACATTGCCGCCTTTTACCACCTCTACAATGGGCAGATGAAATTTTTTTGCAAATTCCCAGTCCCTGGTATCGTGGCCGGGCACCGCCATAATGGCGCCCGTACCGTAGGAAACCAGTACGTAATCGGAAACAAAAATAGGTATTTCCTTTTGTGTTAAAGGATTGATGGCCCTTACCCCTTTTAATTCCACGCCTGTTTTTTCCTTTGCGACCTCTGTACGCTCGAAGTCGGATTTTTTGGACGCCGCTTCCTGGTATGCAAGAATCTCCTCTATATTGGAGAGCTTGTCCTGCCATACCTTGAGCAAAGGGTGCTCCGGAGAAATCACCATATACGTTGCGCCGTACATGGTGTCCGGCCGTGTGGTGTAAATCTCTACCGTATCTCCCGCGGTGGTGGCAAATTTTGCCTGCACGCCTGTGGAACGGCCAATCCAGTTGCGCTGCTGCGCCTTGACCCTGTCCGGATAGTCCACCAGCTCCAAATCATCGATCAGGCGCTGGGCGTATTCGGTGATTTTCAGCATCCATTGGGATTTTGTTTTGCGCACTACCTCGCTGCCGCAGCGCTCGCAGCCGCCATTGACTACTTCTTCATTAGCAAGAACGCATTTACAGGAGGTACACCAGTTGACCGCCATTTCCTTTTTATAGGCAAGGCCGTGCTCAAACAGCTTCAGGAATATCCACTGGGTCCATTTGTAATACTGCGGGTCTGTGGTGTTGATTTCACGGAACCAGTCAAAGGAGATGCCCAGTGAGAGCAACTGCTGCTTAAAGCGGGCAATGTTTTGCGCCGTGACCAGTTTTGGATGCACATGGTTTTTAATCGCAAAATTTTCCGTAGGAAGACCAAAGGCGTCCCAGCCGATGGGATACAGCACATTGTACCCCTGCATACGGCGTTTTCTGGCGACAATATCCAGCGCTGTATAGGAGCGCGGATGCCCCACGTGCAGCCCCTGTCCGGACGGATAGGGAAATTCTATCAGCGCGTAATATTTTGGTTTATCTGATTGGTTGGAAGCGTGGAACACACCTGCTTCCTCCCATTTTTTTTGCCATTTTTCCTCTAACGGTTGATGTTCGTACTTCACGGAAGTTCCCCCTAATTTAAAAAGCTCATGTCAATGGATTCCCCGTCCTGCCACAGTCGGTCAAGGTCGTAAAACTCACGGGATTCCGGCGTGAAAATATGCACGATCACGCTGCCGTAATCCATCAGCACCCATGAATTTTCCCGGTAGCCTTCCATATGGCCGGGCACGACCCCGACAGATTTTAAGCCAACCTCCAATTCGTCCGCCAAAGCGTTTACATGGGTATTGCTTGTACCGGTTGCAAACACAAAATAATCTGTCAGGGAGGAAATATCCTCTATTTTTACAATTTTGATTTCTTCTGCTTTTTTGTTATTCAAATACTTTGCCGCTTCTTTTGCAAGCTCTAAAGACGTCATGTATTTCCACCATTTCTCCGGCAAAAATCACTCAAACGCCCGATTTTCCGCTGCCGGCCGGAAATCGCAGGCGATAATAATCATAAATCCAAATGCTTAATGGCCCAATTGTACGCTTTGATGCTGTCCGAATGTACGGTACGGTGCTCTGCTGTCAAAGACTGGATAGAAAACACAAGCCCCTCCAGCACTGTTCTGTCCAGGCTTTCTCTTGCCATGTCCCGCAGTTTTTCCACACCTTCGTAATCCCTGTCCATGGAAATATAGTCCGCCACAAAAAGCACCTTGTCCAGCAGGGTCATGCCCGCTCTTGCAGTAGTGTGGTACAGCACCGCATTGAGCATTTCCTCGTCTTTGATACCCAGCGTCTGCTTCATGTATAAATACCCGCATTTTGCGTGCCAGAGCTTTGGTGTATCACGCTCTTCTTCCGTGAGTATTATACCAGAGTCCTCCAGCATTTTCAATTGTGCTTCCCGCGGCAGCTCTTTCATAATGTCATGGAGCAGCCCTACCGTTTCCGCCTTTTTTTCGTCCGCCCCATACCTGCCGGCCAGAGCGATGCATTCCTCCGCCACGTAAACCGAATGACGAAAACGCTTTTCGGACAAGAACGGGCGGATGATCTCCTTATATTGCTTTGAATCCATAGATTTACTCCTTATATAAACGGTGCCGCTCCATATATGCCATAACGGCCGCGGGAACCAGACTGGAAATGTCCTCCCCGTTTTGCCACGCAGTTCTGACCAGCGTGGAGGAAATGGGCAGAAAATCGATATTTTCCAGTATGGTGACTGCCCCGTGGGTTTTCAGCACCTTTGCGTATTCCTCCATTTTTTTCATTCCCTCTGTACTGCGGGGGGCGGAGCAAATGACCGCCAGTTGAAAAATACGGTCGGGCTTATGCCAGCGGAGCAGGGACAAAAACATATCCTCTCCTGTGATAAAATACAGCGTATCCTTTGGGAAACGGCGTTTTAACTCCTCTAATGTCAGCACCGTATAGCTGGGTGTTTTTCTGCGCACCTCCATGTCCGATACCTCGCAGCCGCATTCCATAGCTGCCAGCTGACACATACGCACGCGATGCTCTGCCTCTGCCAAACACGCTTCCTGCTTATGGATAGGCACCTTTGTGGGAATCAGAATCACCCGGTCAAACCCGATTTTTTCGGAAAACCGTTTGATCAAATGTAAATGGCCGTTATGAATGGGGTTGAACGTACCGCCCAAAACCGCAATTTTTGCCATAACCGTACCTCTCGATTATTCTTATGATTTTTTCCCGGATTTGGGCAAAACGATTTTCGGGTCCTTTTGGTTTTTGCGGTACAAAATAAATTTTGTGCCGATGACCTGGATCACATCAGAACCGGTCTGCTCCGCAATTTCTTCCGCGGTGTCCCGCGGGGAATGGGGCGCTGTCTCCAGCACCTTTCCTTTGATCAATTCTCTTGCTTTCAACGCATCATTTGCCTGCCGGACGATATCCTGACTGATACCGCCCTTGCCTACCATTAAAACAGTTTCTATGGAATTGGCCAAAGCACGCAAATAAGCGCGTTGTTTACTTGTCAGCATGGTATGCTCCTTTATCCGTTATTCAAATATGCCCGTAGCTTTTGAGAAAACAGCGCAAGGGCTTTTCCTCTGTGGCTGATGTGGTCTTTTTCCTCATCAGAAAGCTGGGCAAAAGATTGTTCTCCCACCAGAAAAATGGGGTCATAGCCAAAGCCGCCGTTACCGGTCAGTGCAAAGGCGATACTGCCCTGGCAGCTTGCCTGCGCAAAAACACGGTCTCCGTTGGGAAACACACAGCAGACGGCGCATACAAAACGGGCCGTACGCTTTTCCGCAGGTACATCCTTTAAGGCGTGCAATAATTTTTCCATTTTCTGCGTATCGGTAGCGTGTTCCCCCGCATATCTGGCCGAATAGACCCCCGGCGCACCGTTTAACGCGTCCACCGCCAGGCCGGAATCATCCGCAATGGCGGGCAGTCCCGTTTGCCTGCACGCGGCACTTGCTTTTAAGTACGCGTTTTCCTCAAACGTGGCGCCGGTTTCTTCCACCTCTTCCAGCTGCGCGGTGGCAACCTCCACCCCCAGCGGCGTTAAAATGCGTTCCATTTCCGCTAATTTTTTCTTGTTATGGGTTGCTATGATAAATTTCATAAAGCGTTAATCCTTATAAAAATTGTCGAACTCGTCTTCTTCGTCCTCTTCTGCTTCCGGCTCGTCATCGTCCCGTTTTTCAAACAGCGCGGCGGCAAAGCCATGCGCATCAAAGGGCTGCAAATCCTGTATTTTTTCACCTACACCGATGAATTTGACAGGCAGCTGCAATTCTTCCCGAATGGCAAGCACAACGCCGCCTTTCGCCGTTCCGTCCAGCTTTGTTAGCACAATACCGGAAATACCCGCGGCATTTTTGAACTCCCTTGCCTGGTTCACGGCGTTCTGTCCTGTTGTAGCATCCAGTACCAGCAATACTTCTTTATCGCTGTCAGGCAGCTCCCTGTCGATGATACGGCTGATTTTTGCCAGCTCGTCCATCAGATTCTTTTTGTTGTGCAGCCTGCCTGCCGTATCGCAAATGATCACATCCGCCCCCACGGATTTAGCCTTGGCAATGGTGTCAAACACAACAGAGGCCGGGTCGGAACCTTCGTCCCGCTTTACCATTTCCACCTGGGCGCGGTTGGCCCAGACCTCCAGCTGTTCGATCGCGGCGGCACGGAACGTATCGGCGGCGCCTAAAATCACCTTTTTGCCCTCTCGCTGCAGGCGCAGCGCCATTTTGCCTATGGTGGTGGTTTTTCCCACGCCGTTTACACCGATTACTAATATAATAGACGGTTTTGTCTGAATATGCAACTCTTCATCACCGCTGATCATTTCCGCTACAATATCCTGCATCATGCCCATAATCAGCTGCGGGTCGGTCACGCCTTCTTCTTTTACCCGGGCTCTGAGCGCCGCACAGATTTTTTCCGCCGTGACCATGCCCACGTCGCCCATAATCAGCAGTTCCTCCAGCTCCTCAAACAATTCCTCGTCGATTTTGGTAAAGGAATTGAGCATGGAACCAATAGAACCGGAAATGCTCTCCCTTGTTTTTTTCAGACCCTGTTTGATTTTATCAAAAAAACCCATGAATCCACCTGCTTCCTGTTCAAATATGTATTTACAAACCTAATTTTTCTTCAATTTCGCTGATGTCCAGCTCCAGCAGCTTGGACACACCCTGGTCCTGCATGGTGACACCGTAAAGCACATCGGCCTCCTCCATGGTGCCGCGGCGGTGTGTGATGGTGACAAATTGGGTGTTTTCGTTCATTTTGCGCAGATATGCCGCAAAACGCGCCACGTTCACATCGTCCAGCGCCGCCTCGATCTCGTCCAGGATACAAAAGGGCGGCGGACTTACTTTCATAATGGCAAAATACAGGGCAATTGCCACCAGTGCTTTTTCGCCGCCGGACAGCAGTTCGATATTTGTTACGATTTTGCCCGGCGGGTGTACCATGATGTCGATACCGCTTTCCAGCACATTTTCCGTATCCAGCAATTCCAGATTGGCTTTGCCGCCGCCGAACAGCGTTTGGAACGTTTCCTTAAAATTGGCGTTGATTTGCGTAAAGCGCTCCAAAAACAGCGACTTCATCTGGTGGGTCAAATCGTGTATGAGTTTTTTCAGCTCACTGCGGGATTTTTCCACATCCTCAATTTGGGAGGTCAAAAACTCGTACCGCTGAGAAACCTCTTTGTATTCTTCGATTGCCGCCACATTGACGGCGCCAAGCGCTTTGATCTGCCCTTTGAGTTCATTTAATTTGCGCTGGGCTTTGCCCTGGTCCTCGATTTGGATGTCCAGCGCCTGGGCCTCTCTTCTGGTCAATTCATATTCTTCCCACAGCTTTGTGATAATGCTGTCGTATTCCTTTTGCAGACTGAACTTTCTTTCCTCAAGGCGCGCCAGCTCTCTGCTGAGGTTTTCGTGCTCTGCGGATTTTTCCCGCTCCTGCGTTCTCAGCTGTGCGCACTGCTGTTCTGTTTGCAGACGTTCTTCCGTCAGAGTTTCAATGGCAGCTTTGGAAGCACCTGCCTGCTCCCGCAGCGACTGTACTTCCTGACCAAGCGCAGCAATCCGCTGTTCTACCATCTGGTTTGCCTCTGTCACCGTTTGTATCTCACCGCGGAGCATCTCTGTTTTCCGGTCAAAATCCAAACGGCTGCGGCGCAGGTCCTCCAGCTCTTTTTGAAGCGCCTCTTTTTCTTTTTCTATGGAAACCCCTGCAACCCGCAGTTCCTGCAGCTGTTCACTGAGCATCTGGTTTTTTTGTCCCACAGCCGCCTTGCCGTCTGTCAGCTGTGCCAGCAGGGCTTGTATTTGGGAAATTTCCCCTGTCAGCTTTGTAAGCTGTGCCGCGGCGGTTTCCTTTGCGTTTTGCTGCTGCTCCAGCAACTGTAAAAAGCCCGCCTGCTCTGTTTGCAGCTGCTGCAGGGCTTCCTCTGCCGCTTGCAGTTCCGTTTGCACACGGTTATGTTCCGCCTGCAGCTGCACGGCTTCCTCTCTTTTTTGATACAAAGCATTTTTTGCCTGCTCCACAGCCTGCTCTGCCGCCGCTGTGCGCTGCTCCAAATCCCGGCAGGCTGTTTTTGCTTTTTCCGCCTGCTTTTCCAAATCCGCTATTTTTTTACGGCCCTGGGCAATGTCTGCACTGCGGCTGAGCAGCCCTGCGCTGCGCGCCTGGGAGCCGCCGGTCATGGAGCCGCCTGCATTGACCACCTGGCCGTCCAGCGTAACCACACGGAAACGGTACTGGTATTGCTTTGCGATATTGGCAGCTGCGTCTAAATCCCGCGCTACCACAATGCGTCCCAGCAGGGACTGCAATACGCCGCGGTACTCTGCCTTACACTGGCATAGATCCTCTGCAACACCGACAAAACCGTCGCATTCTTTTAACCCTTTTTCTGCCAGCTGATTTGCTTTGATAGTGGACATGGGCAAAAAGGTGGCCCGGCCCTTTTCTTTCTGTTTTAAAAATAAAATTGCCTGCTTTGCGTCCTGTTCATTGCCCACAACGATATGCTGCATGGAAGCACCTAAAGCGGTCTCCAGCGCAACAGCATATTCCTTTGGCACCTCTATCAAACGGGAAACAGGTCCGTGGATACCTTTTAACTGACCGGCTGCGGACTGGTTCATTACCGCTTTTACGGAATGGTGGAAGCCCTCCAAGCTGCTTTCCAGATTCTCCAAAAACTTTACTTTTCTTGTCTGCTCATTGATATCAAGTAAAATACGGTCGGCGGTTTGTTTTTTTTGCTCCGCTTGCCTGCGGCTGTCCTGATAGGCCTGTTCTTTGTCCGCAATTTCTCGCGCCATGGCTTCCAGCCGCTGTTTGGTATCATCGGTCATTTTCCCGTAATCCTGCAAAGCGGCTTTGAACCGGTCAATTCGCTCCTCATACGCGTTAATCTGACGGGTGTGGACCGTTTTCTTTTCCTCTGCCTGGCTGAGTTCGGAATCCGCGACCATCTGCTGCAGCTTCAGCTCTGCATTCTGCTCTGTGAGGATATGCAGCCTGCGGGTCGCCTGGGCGATCTCCGTATCTGACTGCTCCATGGTTTTCCGCATATCTTCCAACTGCCCGGCATATGTCTGTTGTTCAGTTTGGTTTTTTAAATAAAGCTGCTCAATTTCTTTTAGCTTATCTTCTTTTAAAATCAACCCTTGTTCCGCTGATTGATTTGACGTACCGGCCATCTCCAATTCTTTTGTAAGGCGCTCTATGCTTTGATGATTATGGAGCAAATCGTTTTTCAGCACAGATATTTCTCCCTCTTTACGGGTTGCGGATTCTTCCGCCTGGGCTGTTTTGGCGCGGATCTCGTCCATCTGCACCGTATAGCTGTTGGCACGATGAAAGCTCTGCTCAATTTCACGGCTGATTTGTTCCAGCTGCGCGCTGACCTGTTCCTCCTGGCTCCGCGCTATGGCTGTTTTTTCTTCCTGTTCCCGCAATACATTGCCGGAACGCTCCAGCGTATGGAGCCACAGACCTATTTCCAGACTGCGCTTTTCGTCATACAGAGCAAGATACTGTTTTGCTTTTTCCGATTGCTCCCGCAGAGGCTCTACTCTGTCCTCCAGCTCGGCAACAATATCATGGAGCCTGAGCAGGTTTTCTTCCGCATGGAACAGCTTGCGCTCGGATTCCTCTTTACGGTAACGGAACCTGGAAATACCCGCCGCTTCCTCAAAAATCTCCCGCCGGTCCTCCGACCGCGCAGAAACGATGCTGTCGATTTTGCCCTGACCGATCACGGAATACCCGTCGCGGCCCAGACCGGTATCCATAAACAGCTCGTGGATATCCTTTAAACGCACCGTAGCGTTATTGATAAGATACTCGCTGTCTCCGGAACGGTAATAGCGGCGCGTAACGGAAACCAGATCCCCGTCAAAGGGGAGCTCGCGGTTCTGATTTTCGATGGTCATGGTTACTTCCGCGTAACCGTGTGCCTTGCGGCTGGTGGTGCCGCTGAAAATAATGTCCTCCATTTTAGAACAGCGCAGATTTTTTGTAGACTGCTCTCCCAATACCCATCGAATTGCGTCGCTGATATTGCTTTTACCGCTGCCATTGGGGCCGACAACAGCAGTAAAGCCGTGATTGAAATTTAATTTTGTACGGTCCGGAAATGTTTTAAAACCGTGTATCTCCAATGATTTTAACCGCAAGCTTCCACTCCTTTCTTTTCATCATCCGTATCAGTCAAAAT
>CALWUX010000068.1 GCA_944384795.1 uncultured Clostridia bacterium
CCGGCGCGCCGCCGTACTCCAGCCAGCTGGAGTTATGGTAATACTCAACCGCTTTTACCTTGTTGGAAAAGGCGCAGGCTACATTGATTTTGGTGCGGTACTCGTCCTTATCGTCCCTGTCACGGACCTTACGCTCTGTTTGCCAGAACTGCACCGAGGTCAGCGCGTCTTCTCCCGCAATTTCCTTTACATGATCCACAATACCGTTGCGGTAACAAAATTCCGTAATTTCAAAGCTGTCGCCTGCCTGATTGCGGAACAGAAAGGTCACGCCGTCGTTTACAATGGCCTGCCGCTTTATCATATCCAAAAAATATTCTACCGGTACGCTGATGTCCGTAAACACTTCCAAATCCGGCTTCCAGCGGATACGGGTGCCCGTATCTTTTTTGGTATACGCTTCCTTTGTCAAACCGCCTACATTTTCGCCTTTTTCAAAATGAAGCAGATAACGGGCGCCGTCCCTGCGGATATCCACATCCATATACGCCGAAGCGTACTGGGTAGAGCAAAGGCCCAAACCATTCAAGCCCAGGGAATACTCATAGCTTTCGTCGGCGTCATTGTTGTATTTTCCGCCCGCGTACAGCTCACAGAACAAAAGCTCCCAGTTAAAGCGCTGTTCCTTTGTATTGTAGTCCACGGGAATACCGCGGCCAAAGTCTTCTATTTCTATGGAATGGTCCTCATAACGGGTCACGATGATGCGGCTGCCGTAGCCCTCCCGCGCCTCGTCTATGGAATTGGACAAAATTTCAAAAATGGAATGCTCGCAGCCCTCTATCCCGTCGGAGCCGAAAATAACGGCAGGACGTTTGCGGACACGATCCGCGCCTTTTAAGGAGGAAATACTTTCATTTCCGTATGCGGCTTTTTTTTTCATGCAAACATAATCCTCCTGCATTTGATAATCTCTGTTGTATACATATAAAAATTTGTAACATATCTACTACATCTTGTCAAGGGTATCACCAAACACCACAAAAAATAGAAAAACCGGCACTATAGAAAAATTCAAAAAAGAAAGAGATGCAAACGCATCTCTTTCATATTATTCTTCCGTTTTCTCCTCTGTATTCCCGTCTGTATTTTCAGAACCGGAATTTTCCGCCGCACCTGTTTCCTGGGGCACTTCCGCAGGAGCAGGGCCGTCCATAATTGCGTAGAATTCCTCACCGCTCATTTTTTCGTTAAGGAACAACTGCTTTGCCACTTCATGCAGCTTTGCCATATGGTCCTTGAGCACCTGCTCCGTCTGATGATACGCATTGCCAATCATTTTTCTCAGCACCGTATCGATCTCGGAAGCAGTCTCCTCAGAATAATCACGCACATGGCCCATGTCTCTGCCCAAAAACGGCTCGCCGTTGTCAGAACCGTAAGTTACGGGACCGAGCTCTTCTGTCATACCGTATTTGGTGATCATGGCACGTACTGTTTTGGTGGCGCGCTCAAGGTCATTGGAGGCACCTGTGGAAATGTCCCCCAGCACCAACGCCTCTGCCACGCGTCCGCCCAGCAGTACCACCAGGCTTTCCAGCATCTCAGAGCGTGATTTATACGCGCGGTCCTCGCTGGGCAGCTGCATAGTATAGCCGCCTGCCCTGCCGCGGGGAATGATGGATATCTGATGAACCGGGTCCTGGGTCTTGCAGCTGTACGCTGCAATGGCGTGGCCTGCTTCGTGGTAAGCAGTCAGGGTCTTTTCTTTTTCCGTCATTACATGGCTCTTCTTCTCCGCACCTACCACTACTTTTATGGTAGCTTCTTCAATCTCTTCCATGGTAATGGCTTTCAAATGCTTTCTGGCAGCCAGTAAAGCGGCTTCGTTGAGCAGGTTTTCCAAATCTGCGCCCGTAAAGCCCGCCGTGGTTTTCGCAATGGTTGCCAAATCCACATTAGGCGCAAGGGGCTTGCCTCTTGCGTGGACTTTCAAAATAGCCTCTCTGCCCTTTACATCCGGGTAGCCCACAATAACTTGCCTGTCAAAGCGGCCGGGACGCATCAGAGCAGGGTCCAGAATATCCGGACGGTTGGTGGCGGCAATCATAATAATGCCTTCGTTTGCACCAAAGCCGTCCATTTCCACCAGCAGCTGATTTAAGGTCTGTTCGCGCTCGTCATGGCCGCCGCCGAGACCCGCGCCGCGCTGACGGCCCACCGCATCGATCTCATCAATAAAAATAATACACGGGCTGTTCTTTTTGGCCTGATCAAATAAATCACGGACACGGGAAGCGCCTACACCTACAAACATCTCCACAAAGTCCGAACCGGACATGGAGAAAAACGGTACGCCCGCTTCACCGGCAACAGCTCTGGCCAGCAGAGTTTTACCTGTACCCGGAGGGCCTACCAGCAGTACGCCTTTGGGAATGCGCGCGCCCAACTCATTATAGCGTTTGGGGTCCTTAAGGAAAAGAACGATCTCTTCCAGCTCTTCTTTTTCCTCATCTGCACCGGCAACGTCCTGGAACGTGGTTTTTCGCTTCTCATCGTTCATATTTTTGATTTTGGCCTTGCCAAAATTCATTTGACCGCCGCCAGCGCCCATTCCGCCGCCCATCTTCTTCATAATGAACCACCAGAATACGATCATGCCTACAAACAGCAGAATGGTCGGCAGGAAATTCATGATCCAAGAAGTTTCGGCCGGCCGCTTCAAATCAAACTCGATCTGGTTGTCCGGATTTTGGGCATTGTACGCGTCCACATACGGCTTGATGTCCTCATACAGCCAGGTCACGCTGGGCGCCGTATAAGACTTTGTCGTATCGTCGCGCAGCGTAATCTGCATTTCGCCGCTTCCCAGATCCATGGTATATTTTTTAACGTTTCCGTCCTCAAAATAAGAAAGGATCTGCGAATAAGTCTCTGTTGACCTTGGACGGCCGCCGTAAATAGACGCGACTACGATAATGATTACAATGGGGATACCCAGGTAGATAGCAAGATTTCGTAAGGTCTTCTTATTATCCAAATAAAGTTCACTCCTTAGACTGCGATGAATTTTGCCGGCAGTCCCTGTCAATTACTGCCGAAGATAATATTCCCACATAGGGCAGATTTCTGTAATACTCATGATAATCCAGACCGTATCCCACCAGAAAAGCGTCAGGGACTTCTGCTCCCACGTAATCCGCTTTTACCGGCACAATACGTCTTGCAGGCTTGTCAAACAAAACGCATGACCGCACATTTGCGGCGCCCTTTTGCCGCAAATGCCCGCATATGGATTGCAGGGTCAGGCCTGTATCCACCATATCCTCCACCACCAGAACATCAGTATGTTCCAATGAGGAGGAAATGTCCTGCAGCACAGTGACCGTACCGGAGCTTTGCGCTCCGTGATAGCTGGAAACCGTCATGCATTCCAGCCGGCACGGAACCGTGATACAGCGCATCAGGTCAGCCGTAAACACCACAGAGCCTTTCATCAGGGAAACTAACACCAAGGACTTGCCCTGATAGTCACGGCTGACAGCCTGGCCTAACCTTTGCACCATAGAGGCAATCTCTTCCTTGGAATACAATACTTTTTCAATCAGATGATCCCGCATAGGCCTCCTCGATATGAATGGTCATACACTCTTTTGTGCCTGAAGTTACACACCCGAATGCAGAGGGACCAAAGCCTTCTATCCACAAAATACGGCTACCGTCTGCTAAAATCACCAGGCTGTCCCGTTTGGACGGCGGGATTTTCGCTTCATTGAACAGCTTTTTGAGGGATTTTGTCACACCCCGCCCCGCCGGACAGAAACGATCGCCCTCTCTGCGATTGCGAAAAGTTGCGTTATCAGATATTGTACCATAATCAACGCAATTATGAAACAACATTTTTTTAAAATTTATATCATTTTCATAATTATTTACAATTTGGCGGTTTAAATGGATATTACGGCCGTCCCGCAAAGTGATTTTAGGTAAATTTGCCGGAAATCCCCATAATATTTTATCCATTTTTCCTGCTGTACGCAAAAAAATGAAATCTCCCTCTACGCAAAACTGAACGGCGCCTGTTACGGTCACAGAACCGCGCCGCGCCTGTATCGCTTCCAGTATCTCTCTTACCTGCACATAGGAGGGCGTTGTATTTTTCACCCGTTTTACCGCTGCAATCACCGCTCTGGAGCGAATGGCGTCCGGCATTTGCAAAAAATCATTTGTGCAATAGCCGTCCCCTGTCTTGGCTTTGGCAAGCGCAGTTTCCGCCTGCTGCTCCAAATACGCCGTATCCTCTCTGCATTGCTGCGTCAGGTGCAGCACTGCTTCTGCAAAAGCAGGGTTGATGTGCGTCAGCCGCGGGACTACCTCCAAACGAAGATAATTCCGCGTATAATGGGGCTCCGCGTTGGTACTGTCGGTTACATAAGGCAGACGGTGATACCCGCAGTACGCTTCCACTTCACCGCGGGTAATATCTATCAGCGGACGAATAATATTGTCCCGTACCGGCGGAATGCCGCATAAGCCTTTCAGTCCGGTGCCTCTTGTCATATGCAGCAGCACCGTTTCGCAAACATCGGACAAGGTATGGGCTGTGGCGATTTTTCCGCCCTGCTCACCCGCCAGCTTTTGAAAAAATGCATAGCGCACCTCTCTGCCGCATTCCTCAACACCGATTCCCAATTGGTTTGCCCTTTTCTGCACGTCTGTATGCAGTAGCTCTAACGGAATGCCCAGCTTTTCACAAAACGCGCGCACCGTTTTTTCATCTCGGTCCGCTTCTGCTCCCCGCAGACCATGGTGTACATGGGCCGCCAGCACGGGCAGTTCCATTTGGTGCAGCGCATGGAGCAAAGTCATAGAATCCGCACCGCCGGAAAAGCCTACGATGATCCGCTTTGCGTCAGCGAGCATTTGATACCGCTCCAGTGTCTGCCGCATTTTAAGACGGACAACCTCTGCCGAATCAGAACGGTTCACGGCGGAACACCTCCTGAGAAGTAAAGCGCATAAACTCTCCCTGCCAGTGCAGCGGAACCGTTTTTGTCTCGCCGTGACGGTTTTTAGCGATAATGCACTCGCCCCGGTTCTGATCCGCGTCCTCACTCGGCGCCTGATCTCCGATATAATAGCCATCGCGGTACAAAAACAGCACGATATCTGCATCCTGCTCAATAGAACCGGAGTCCCTCAGATCAGACAGTACCGGTCTGTGCCCGTTGGTGGTGCGTTTTTCACTGTCACGGGAAAGCTGGGAGAGAGTCACAACAGGCACCATCAGCTCTTTTGCCATGATTTTCAGATTCCTTGTAATTTCCGAAATCTCCTGCACACGGTTATCCGTTCTTCTGCTTCCGGACATCAGCTGCAAATAGTCGATAATGACTAAATCCACGTTTTTCAAACGGCGCAGCTTTGCTTTGATTTCCGGAACCGTGATTTGGGAGCTGTCGTCAAAGTACATTTCCGTTTTGGAAAGAATGTCCCCGCCCTCAATCAGACGGCTCCATTCTCCCTCATCCAGCTTGCCTGTCCGCAGCTTGACGCCGCTTACCATGCTTTCGGTGGAAAGCAGACGGGAGGCCAGCTGCTCCTTGGACATTTCCAGTGAAAAAAAGGCCACGCGCTTATTGGCTACCACCGCAGCATGGCGCATAATGTTCAGCGCAAAGCTGGTTTTACCCATACCGGGCCGGGCCGCAAGCAGAATCAGGTCGGAACGGTTGAGCCCTGTAATGGTATCGTCCAGCTCCTTGATGCCCGTAGGCACCCCTTTGAATTTATCGCTGTCCGGGGAATTGAGCAAATCCAACCGGTCAAACGTTTCTATCACAAGCTCATTGATTCTTTGCAGGCCCTGCATATTTTTGCCCCGCCGAATGTCAAAAATCCGCTGTTCTGCGGCATCCAGCAGCTGAGACGCGTCTGCGCCGCCGTCGGCGGCTTTGTCCAGTATCTCTCTTGCGGCCAGAATCAGGCTGCGTACATCATACTTATCCCTTACGATTTTCGCGTATGTTTCCACATTGGAAATGGACGGAACCAGCTGTGCCAGTTGAACCATGTACGCTTTTCCGCTGGCTTCATCAAAGGATTTCTCTTCCTTGAGCTTTTCCAGTACCGTAACAAAGTCCACCGGCTGACCTGCCGTGAACATTTCCAGCATGGCGCCGTAAATAAGGCTGTTGTTGACCTGATGAAAAAACTCTGCCTTGGGCAGTATTTCGGCAACCCTGTCCAGGCAGGAGGAATCCAGCAAAATAGCCCCCAGCACGGACTGCTCCGCCTCCGGGCTGAAAGGCAATGCGTTTTGGTACCCCAGCATACCCGCCGCCAATTCGTTTATGCTTTTGTTTTCATCTGCCATACCAACACCTCTTTTATCGTCCTGTATTTTTCCTTATAACGGGGAAAACCTGATGGCACAGCGCCATCAGGCAGTCGATCCCGTTATTCCTGTTCCTTTACCACGGCTTTTACCACAGCCGTAATGCCTGTATACAGCTTAACATGACATTCATACGTACCAAAGGCCTTCATATCACCCTGGGTATCAATTTTGCGCTTATCCACATCAACGCCGTACTGTGCTTTTATGGCTTCGGCAATTTCCTTAGCGGTCACAGAGCCGAACAGCTTGCCGCCCTGTCCTGCCTTTGCCAAAATCGTAACGCTTTTTCCGTTGATTTTGTCCGCGTTGGCCTGCGCCGCTTCTGTTTCCTGCTTTATTTTAAACGCTTTGGATGCCTCCGCGTTTTTCAGTTCGTTCAAGGCCTGGGCGTTTGCTTCCTTTGCCAGTTTTTTGGGAAACAAAAAGTTGCGGGCATACCCGTCGGAAACATTAACAAGCTCGCCTTTTTTACCGCTGCCTTTTACGTCTGCAAGCAGTACTACCTTCATACAAACCCCTCCGTATAAAATAATTTAAGATTTACTTCCGCTCAATGCGGGAAATTTACTGGCATAAGGCAATACATTGTGAATCACCTGGACCAACTCCTGTTTGACTTCCTCCATGGTCATGCCTGTTCTCTGCACGCCGGCCATGGTCAGGTGACCGCCGCCGCCCATAGCTTCCAAAATAATCTGTACATTGATATCCCCCAAGGAACGGGCGGATATATTGACCGTTTTTCCTGTTTTAAACAAGACAAAGGACGCGTTTACTCCCTGTATGGAAAGCAGCTCGTCTGCCGCCTGGGCTGCCGCAACCCTGACATTGGGCGTAGATTCATCCGTACAGGCAATGGCGCAGCCGTCGTAAACCTCCGCTGTGGAAATCAGGGAATATTTTTCCCGATACGTATCGATATTGCTTGCAAACATTTTCTTTACCACTACCGTGTCGGCGCCTCTGCGTCTTAAATAAGCTGCCGCCTCAAAGGTGCGTACGCCGCTTTTAAGTACAAAGTTTTTTGTGTCCAGCATAATGCCGGCCAGCAGTGCGTCTGCTTCTTCCTTGCTCAGCACCGTATTCCCAATATACTGTACCAGCTCCGCCACCATTTCAGAAGCGGAACTTGCGTATGGCTCATGGTAAAACACAACAGCGTTGTCAATATGCTTTACCATCATGCGGTGATGGTCAATCACTACCACGCGCTGCGCCTTTTGCAAAAGCTCCGTGCTTTCCACAAAATCCGGCGCGTGGGTATCTACCACAATCACCAGAGACCGCGGCGTAAGCATATCCAGCGCTTCCTCTTCAGAAATAAATATCGGCTCCTCTTCCTCCCGATGCACTGCTTCAATCTCATCTACAATGGGCATCGCCATAGTTGCGCTGCGGTCAATCACAATGTATGCGGGCTTTTTCACACCCTTGACAGCCGCGCTCCACATACCGACGGAAGCACCTACCGCGTCCAAGTCGGAATATTGATGCCCCATAATAAACACCATATCGCTGGCCTTCATATGGTCGGAAATAGAAGCGGCAATAACTCTTGTACGCACTTTGTCACGTTTTTCCACACCTTTGGAAAGGCCGCCGAAAAAGTCATAAGAATCATTGATATTTTTCACGGCTACCTGGTCGCCGCCGCGTCCCAGAGCCATATCCAGCGCCTGGCGCGCCCATTGCTCGCTTTCGGTCAGCGTAGCTGCGCCCCGGCCAATGCCTACAGATACCGTTGCGCTTCGGTCGTCCGGCGCTTTGATTTTCCGGATCACATCCAGTATCTCAAAGCGCTTTTCCAGCGCCCATGCCACATGCTGTTCGTCGCTTACCAGCAAATAGCGGTTGCCGCCGCTCAGTTTTTTCACAAAGCCGCCCATATCCTGCGCCCAGGTATTTAAAGTGGCCTCCACCTCGGCGTTGATACGGGCTTCTTCCGTAGCACTGCAGTCGTGGGCAAGCTCTTCCTTATTGTCAAAAGCCGCTATCATCACGCAGGGACGGGTACGTTCGTACTCCCTGCTGATATTTTTATAATCGGTATCGTTGACAAAATAAATAATATACGCCTGCTGCGTTTTTGCCGCAAATACCGTGAATTTTTTATCGTCAATGGAAATATCGGTGCCGTCGGCTTCCGTTATCTGCTCCATTGTCTTAAAAGGAATCAATTTTAAGATGTTTTCGCCTCTGTATTCCGTATTCCTGCCCACGTCCATCAAAAAAGCGGTATTGACCCAAATGATGTCGCCGTCTTTGCCCGCAATAGCCACCGGCATGGTAAAGTCCTGCAGCAGCTGGTATTCCCGCCCGGACAGTACCTGATTGGCCGATTTCATGGCAACAGTCACGTGTGACCGAAACTGTACAAAGACCACCGTGATCACGGCCACGGAAACGACCGTGGCGCCAAGCTCAATAAAAAATACAATGGGATTCCAAAACCAGCTGGCAGCTGTCATGCCCGCCATCACCGCGGCCAGTATATACAAAACCGGAGACGAAACCCAAATTTTTCGTTTCAAGCGCATAAACCCCTTTGGCAAACAACCCGCGGCGCTTTACGCACCGCGCTTTTAGTCTGCACCCGTTAAATTTCCATTATAATCGGAAGGATCATAGGATTTCTTCTTGTTTTTTCATACAGCAATTTGGAAAGGTCGTCCTTGATTTTTGTCTTTAATGTGCCCCAGTCGTGGATTTGATTTTCCGCGCACTCCTCCAGCACCCTTGTGACCAAATCCCTGGATTCCACCATCAGGCGTTCCGCCTCACGCACATACACAAAGCCTCTGGAAACCACATCGGGTCCCGCTACCACGTGGCCATCCTCCTCACTGATGGTACAGACCACTACGATCAGGCCGTCCTCCGCCAAATGCTTTCTGTCCCGCAGTACAATACTGCCTACATCTCCAACGCCAAGGCCGTCTACCAGAATCCTGCCGGCCTGCACCGAAGGGAGCTGCTTCATATAGTCCTGATTCAATTCCACAGCATCGCCTATGGTGCCGATAAAGATATCTTTCTCACTCATACCCAAAGAGCGGGCCAGCTCCGCGTGCTTGCGCAGGTGCTTTTGCTCGCCGTGTACGGGGATAAAATACTGCGGCTTTACAATGCCGTGAATAATTTTCAATTCCTCCTGGCTGGCATGGCCGGACACATGTATCTCATGGCTGGATTCATACACCACATCACAGCCACGTTTGAGCAGCTCGTCAATAACAGTGCTCACCATTTTCTCGTTGCCGGGAATAGGCTTTGCCGAAATAATAATACAGTCGCCGGGGCCCACCTCCACTTTCCTGTGATCCGCAAAAGCCATACGGGTCAGCGCGGACATGGGCTCTCCCTGGCTGCCGGTAGTAATCAGCACTACCTTATCTTTCGGATAGCGGTTGAGCAAATCAATGTCGATCAAAATGCCGTCCGGCACGTCTAAATAGCCCAGCTCGGAGGCAATACCCATAACATTGACCATGCTCCTGCCGGAAAGCGCCACCTTACGGCCATGCTTTGCCGCGCAATTGATGATTTGCTGTACACGGCTGATATTAGAGGCAAAGGTAGCAATGATGATTCGCTGATCCGCCGCCTGCAAAAACAGCTTTTCAAACGCATCGCTGATTTTGCGCTCCGTCGGCGTATAGCCGGGACGGTCCACATTGGTGGAATCTGCCATCAGCGCCAATACACCCTGCTGGCCAATCTCTCCAATCCTGCCAAGGTCTATCATCTCTTCCTTGAGCGGTGTGCAGTCTATTTTAAAGTCGCCCGTATGCAGCAGCGTGCCTGCCGGTGAATGGATACCCAGCCCCACCGCGTCAGAAATAGAGTGGTTGACGTGGATAAATTCCACACCAAAGCATCCGAGCCGAATGGTTTGTCCCGGCTTTACGGTATTGAGCTGCACCTTGCCCTGCAGGCCGTGTTCTTTTAATTTTCCGTCTATCAGCCCCAAAGTCAGTGCCGTGCTGTAAATGGGAAGTCTTACCTTTTTCAACAAATACGGCAGTGCGCCGATGTGGTCCTCATGACCGTGGGTAATAACAATGCCGCGGATTTTATCCACATTTTTCTCAATGAACGTAAAATCCGGAATAACCAGATCCACACCCATCATATCGTCGTCAGGAAACGCCATACCGCAGTCGACGATGATCATATCGTTTTCGCATTCAAACACGGTAATGTTTTTTCCAATTTCATTAAGCCCGCCCAAAAAATACGCTTTTATAGACGGCTTGGCGTGTTTTCCCTTTGCATTTCTGGAAGGCTGGCTGATTTGCCTGAGCGCCGTTTTGCTCTCCACCAGGTTTTTGGCCGGCTGCTGTCTTTGCGCCGCCGCTTTTTTTGCTGCAGGCTGCTTTGCCTGCCTTGTCTGCGTCGCTTTACCCTGCGCGGAACGTGACGTTTTTGCCGTTAGCGTTTTTGACTGTACCGCGCGCGACCTTTGTCCGCCGTCGGCTCCCGCCGGTTTGGAAAGCGCTCTGCGCTGCCTGGAACGGCCGGTATGCTTGGCGCGGCCGCCGGTTTGACTTACGTCTCCCTGCTCTTTCGGCGCCCGGTGTTCTTCCGCAGAAACCGTGTCCGATGTTTGTGTCTGATGTGCCAAAGGGGTCAGGCTGTTTTGCGCATGGCTTTCATCTGATGCCACGTTTGAAAAAACAAGAAGCGTTCCCTCTTCTGTTTCCGTTTTCTTTTCATTCATTGTTTCCATATCCTTTTCTGTCACTTCGTAACCTCCAAATTTTTTAAGGACATAACAATCATAAGCCGTCCCTGCAAACGGTGCAAAGCCGGCTTGTTATTTACTTTTCAGTAAAGATGGTTATTTCCGTAATTCTATTTTGATACTCTGTTTACAACAGATTTATTGTCTGTTTTTCATAATAAATTATATTGCTTCTGCATCAATTTTACAAAAATCGATTCACGATATGATCCGAACACAAACGTCCTCTCAATTGTACCCCTATTACATAATGCTGTCAAGTATCGGGCCATATAAAGTCACCGGATTTGTTTGCAAAGCCTCTTTTCTGAAAAAACACCGCACGGTTTTGCCAAAAAACAGTTTCCCTTTCAATTCCGGTTGATATTCCAAAAAGAAATTGGTATAATTTTTAAATGAGAATCTATACTCAAAACATACGAATTGGAGATCATTTTGTGAAAGAGGTAGAAATTTTTACCGACGGCGCCTGTCAGGGCAATCCCGGTCCCGGCGGCTGGGCCGCCATTTTGCGCTATCGGCAGACGGAAAAAGAAATCAGCGGCGGCGATGCCGACACTACCAACAACCGCATGGAATTAAGCGCGGTGATAGAGGCGTTCCGTCTGCTCAAAGAGCCTTGCAGCGTTACGCTGTACAGCGATTCCCAGTATGTATGCAACGGCATTTCCAAGGGCTGGGCAAAAAGCTGGAAAAAAAACGGCTGGAAAAAAAGCGATAAATCTCCTGCCATGAACCCGGATTTATGGGACGAGCTTTTAAATCTGACAGAACCCCACCGGCTTACGGTGGTCTGGGTGCGGGGCCACGCGGGTCATCCGGAAAACGAACGCTGCGACCAATTAGCGGTTGCCGCCGCGGAAAAAGTCAAATCCCGCTGATTTTTTACGGAAGGTATTGCAAAGTATACTAAATTGGTGTATATTATATTCAACCAACAACATTTTGAATCCCGTTCTTTGTGTTGAGAAAATATATTTTTAAGAAGATGAAGGTGAACTATAACATGAAACGATTCGTATATGCAGACAATGCTGCAACCACACCCGTTTCACAAACTGTTTTAAACGCAATGCTGCCTTATTATACAGAAAAATACGGCAACCCGTCCAGCCTGTACGCGGTTGGGCGCGAAGCCAAAAAAGCGCTGGAGGAAGCCAGAGAAAAAGTGGCGGGCCATTTAGGTGCCCTGCCAAACGAGATTTTCTTTACCTCCGGCGGCAGCGAAGCGGACAACTGGGCTATTAAAGGCGTCGCCCATGAGCTTGCCAAAAAAGGCAAAAAGCATATCATCACTTCCAAATTTGAGCATCACGCCGTTCTGCACACCACAGAGACCTTAGAAAAGGAAGGCTTTGAGGTCACTTACCTGGAGGTATATGAAAACGGCATTGTAAAGCCGGAGGACGTAGAAAAAGCCATTCGTGAGGACACTGCCCTTGTTACGATTATGTACGCCAACAATGAGATTGGCACCATTCAGCCTATCGCGGAGATCGGCGCCATTTGCAAAAAACACGGCGTCCTGTTCCACACAGACGCCGTACAGGCAGTAGGCAATATCAAAATCGACGTAAAGGCGGAAAATATTGATCTGCTGTCCCTGTCCGGACATAAGCTGCACGCACCCAAGGGCGTAGGCGCTTTGTATATCCGCCGTGGTATCCGTATTCCAAACTTGATTGCCGGCGGCGCGCAGGAGCGCGGAAAACGCGCGGGTACGGAGAACGTGGCGGGCATCGTTGGCCTGAGCGTAGCCATGGACGAGGCTTACGCCAACCTGGAGGAACGCAACGCACGCCTGATTCGTATGCGCGACCGTTTGATAGCAGGCGCTTCCAAAATCGAACGCTCCCATCTCAACGGCGATCCCACAAAACGTCTGCCGGGCAACTTTAATATGTGCTTTGAGGGCATAGAGGGCGAATCTCTGCTGTTAAAGCTGGATTTTGCGGGTATTTGCGGTTCATCCGGCTCTGCCTGCACCTCCGGCTCCCTGGACCCCAGCCATGTTCTGCTGGCCATCGGCCTGCCTCATGAAATCGCCCATGGCTCTTTGCGGATTTCTTTCAGCGACCAGAACACAGAAGAAGATGTAGATTATATTTTAGAAGTACTTCCGGGAATTGTGTCTTATTTAAGAGACATCTCTCCCCTGTGGGACGAAATCATCAACAAGAATCAATAAAAAGAATATAGAAAGGTGAGAAAAACTATGGCATACAGTGAAAGAGTAATGGATCATTTTGCTAATCCAAGAAATGTCGGTGAACTGGCAGATGCCAACGGCGTAGGCGAAGTCGGCAACTCCAAATGCGGCGACATTATGAGAATGTATATTAAAGTAGAAAACAACGTGATTACAGACGTGACCTTTAAAACCTTTGGCTGCGGCGCAGCAATCGCGACCAGTTCCATGGCAACTGAGCTCATCAAAGGAAAAACCATTGACGAAGCCTTAAAACTGACAAACCGTGCCGTTATGGAAGCGCTGGACGGTTTACCGCCGGTAAAGGTACACTGCTCCGTTTTGGCAGAGCAGGCAATTAAAGCCGCTGTGTCGGATTATTACACCCGTCAGGGCATTGACCCTACACCTATCGTAGGTAAAATTGAAGACTGCGACCACCACGACCACTGCGGCTGCGGCGAGCATTAAAAACAGGCAGGTATCCAATGTGATACCTGCTTTTTATATGCCGTACCCGAACGTTCAAAAAGAAACGAAGATTTATTTACAAATCCACAGAAATCTATTTACAATTGATTCACAACCTGAATAAAAAAGCTGTTATAATATAATTGTAATCAGGAGACAGAGTCGCTACTGTTTCAGGATTATTTCTCTACCCTCAATCAATCAAATACTTTCAAGTACAAAAAGAAACCAAATCGCAAGATTTGGTCTTTTTGTTTTTACAATTATGAAAATATGATATTAGAATAGTTAGCATCAAAATTTTTCGTGTTTAATGGATAAAACGAATGACATTAGAAACACACAACAAATATTTTCTTTATTTATATTCTTCCTTCTTCCCTATCACATTTACTTTGGACGTATACTCTAATATAACTAGATTTTATATCTATCTTTATCCCTTTATCACACATCTTGTTGGCTCCATTTGCGTAATGCCAAAATAAAAAAGAGGCGGTCAATCAATGCACTGTATAACATATGAATTAAATCTCTTGTTTCTCTTTTATTTTTGCATTGATGCGTTTTGCTTCTTGTCTATAATACAGATAAAATCCAAACCAAATACAAAACAATATGGCAATAGTACTTGCAATGACTGCAACAACTGCCCATGCTCCTGCTTGTAAAGGAATCCAACCAACATAGCAACCAACACCCAGATATGTTAGCAATCCAATTCCCATATGGATGAACACCTGTAAAGCTTTAGAAAGTTTTTCATTCTGATATACTAATGACGGTACATAAAAGGCAATCCCTGTTATCATAGAACCTATTGCCATTTTTGTATAATTCCAGTAATCTAATAAAAAACTTCCTTTCCAAATAATATCGAATACAATACAACTTAATGTAAAGATTGTGCATCCCATTCCAATTCCGCGTAGAATATAAAGCATAATTTTTTTCATCAGAAACCTCCTGTTTATAAACCCAAATATTTTTTAAAACGTGGCAAGTACTTCCTGGAAATATAGTCTGATTCTCCATTTTTTAGAGATATGTGCATCAAACCATTGAAAGATGGTTTCACACTATCTATAAACTTCAAGTTGACAATTGTGAATCTCGAAATTTGTATAAAATCTTTTCCAAGCTGAGCTGCAATCTGATATAATCTTTTATTAGATAAAAATTGTCTATCCTCACCGTATAAAATTACCTTCTCGTTTTCAACTCGTACCATATAAACGTCATTTGGATTTAAAATAACTATCTTGTCATGATCCGAAGCCGTAATTACATGATAATTACCTTCTAAAGCAATCACTGCATCTTGAATTTCTTTTGTAACTTCAGCAGTATATATGACCGCATACGGTTGCGGCACTTCAGATGAAATCTTGATATCAACTTTCAATGTATCTCCTCCTTGTTTGTCTACATTTACATTATAAAAGTCATGAGATACTTTGTCAGTAGTTAAACGGTAAGTGGTAATATTTAAAGGGTAAAATACAAAAAGATACTGTCAAATAAAATCAGGCGAATTTCCTATAGGAAATTCGCCTGATTTTTTACATCTAATTAATCTGAATGTTACAACGTGCAAACTTTTTTCTTAATTCCTTTTTGCTTTTGAAAAAGATGTCCATACACCCATAAAGCACGGTCAATATCCCTGTCGGTCTGATACTTCTTTCCAAAGATTTTTTCAAGCTTATCTACATAGTTTGTTTGATAAAAGGAAATGATATTCTCAAACTGTTTACTATTTTTTTCAGGCAGTTCCTCATATGAAACACATTCTCCCGGCTCTTTATTATCTTCAATTGCGTTCAATGCTATCATAGCAAACCTGTCATAAATTGGATATTTTCCTTTTGAAATGAAATACAACAGTGTAATGAGATAAACCGTTCCAATGCCATTCGGAGATTGTTCTTTCAGTTGATTCATTACTTTTTGCGGGTCTTTATCTGCTATGGCATATAAGTCATTTATGTTCTCTTCAATATATTGAACAAAAGGCTTTATATCAAATTTTTTTCCGTATCTTTTCACATTATAAGTTTCAACATTTTGCCAATCTGAATGATATTCAAAAGATTCACTCTCTTGACTCGCTTTATGTTTAATTTTTCCAATTTTCCATGCAAGAATACGAATAATATCTGTTTCGGATGCTATTCCCTTTTTTAAAATACAACTTATTTTTCGTTCAACAAATTCACTATTTTGAGATATCTTTTTTCCAGATGCTCCCTTTAAAGATTCAGGGCTAATATAATAAAGAGAACTGTACATATTGATAAAATCTATTTTATCGATGCTTTTTTATCGGAATCAAAAAATTTACACATATTTATAGAACTCCTTTTTTATAACTTTTAATATATATGAACTTTTGCGTCCATCTTTATATTATCCTAATAATTTACAAAATATCTATTTTTATCATACCATAATATTCCAAATACCGTCAAGATATATATAATAGTCAAAATTCTATTTTTAGTTCCTTTGAAATAAACAGAAAACTTAAAATAAGTTTTAGGAATAAAACGTTCTTTAATAGAACAGCATAAAATGACACAAAAGAATGAGTTATGCCACTGAATCATTCTTTCAATACAGTAAGAAATTATAATTAAACTACACAAATACCTAATTTTGCCACTTTAAAAAGATTAAAGAATTAATTCAAAGTATCAAGAAATTATTTATCAGCCAACTACATGAAAGAAACTACAAATTATCAGGAAAATGAGTTAATGTATATTTTTTGTTTCTTATCTAACAATTTACTGTCTATATGTCTTGAAGAATATAAATTTTGTTCAAAATAAATCATCAAAAAAAGAAAAACCCTTAAGAGAAATTTCTTAAGGGTTTTAAATATATGTATGGTGGGCCATCAGGGATTCGAACCCGGGACCGACCGGTTATGAGCCGGTTGCTCTGACCAGCTGAGCTAATGGCCCCTATAAAAAGGGAGAATAAAGCGTATCGCACAAAAATCGTGCAAAGCTCAATATTGTTCATGGTATCATAAATCCTATTGGTTGTCAATAAAAACCGCACTGCTTTTGCGGAAACCGAAAGAGAAGTAGAAAACACCAAAATATGTTTTCATAAAACAGACTATTTTGACAATTTTTTTGCACATTTCACAGTGTATTTGCCATTTCTCACAAAAAAGATTGAAAGCCAGTCAGTTTTGCGATAAAATATAAATATAAAAAGGAGGGTTGACAAAAATGGCGGCAGGAAACGCACTGGTAGCAAACAAGCAGCGCAGTTCTGCCTTTTTTCTTGCCCAACGGAAGCCTGCATAAAACACAGACGGTGTATTCTATCCAATTCACCATGCGCAGGATATGCCTTTTTGTGTTTCACCAACGATTGCAAAAAGCAAAAACAAATTAGAAAGGAAGAAAAACCATGAAAGCAAGGAGAAGATTTCTAAGTATTCTGCTCACTTTCGTCTTGGCGCTCACATTTGTACCCATGGCGGTGCTTGCAGCGCCTGCCACAGGGGACGGGTCTGAAGAAAATCCGTATATCATCAGTACGGCGGATGAGCTGAAAGCGTTTCGTGACGAGGTGAATGCCGGAGACAGCTATGAGGGCAAGCATATCCTTCTGACTGCCGATATTGATCTTGCAGGCAGTGAAGCATCGCAGTGGACGCCTATTGGTACTGCAAGCAACAAAGCTTTTAAGGGTGAATTTTGACGGCGGCGGACATAAAATCGAGGGCCTGTATATGAACGGAAAGGTGTACCAGGCGGGTTTATTCGGTTATGTAAATGCAGGTGCAAAAGTCGAGAATTTAAACGTATCCGGAACTGTAATATCGACAAATCAGTGTGTCGGCGGCATTGTCGGAAACAACAAGGGTACTGTTATCAACTGTCATAGCAATGTAACTGTGACAGGAGGTACGCAAACCGGAGGCGTTGTGGGAAACAACGGCGGAACAGTGGAAGGCTGTAGCTATACCGGCACAGTCACCGGTACCGGCAGCTATACCGGTGGTATCGTTGGATATGGTGAAGGTACGGTTATCCGCTGCTATAATATTGGCACAGTAGAGGGCGTCAACTATGTCGGCGGTATAATCGGCAGCAATGGAAACAGTATGGAAAACTGCTATAACATCGGTGATATTTCCGGCCAAAAGGAAATCGGAGGATTAGCCGGTTTTAATTTTGGAAGCTCTTCCTACAGCTACAGTACCGGCAAAGTCAGCGGAACAAGTGATACAGGCTTTTTATTCGGAACAAAACAGGGCGAAGTAACCAACAGCTATTTCCTTTCGGACACACCTGTTGAAGAAGAAAAAGGAGGCACATACAAAACATCGGCACAATTTGCTTCCGGTGAGGTAGCTTATCTGCTCAACAATGGTGTAACGGACGGTACGCAGGTGTTCTATCAGACCTGCGGAGAAGGTCTTCCGGTATTTTCCGGTGAAACGGTGTATCAGGTAAAGCACTATCATTGTCCCGGGGACACGATCGGAACCGACATTTACAGCAACGTAAATGAGAATATCACAGGCGAGCATAGCTATACGCAGGAAACAGCAAACGAGCAGTATTTGCAATCAGCGGCTACCTGTACCGAAGCAGCCGTATATTATAAATCCTGTGCCGTCTGCGGACAGCCCAGCGCCACGGAAACCTTTACATACGGAACTCCGGCAGGCCACAATTTTGAAAACGGCAAATGCACCGTCTGCAACGCAGCGGATCCTGATTTCCAGGTACTTATCATTGCCGGAGCAAACAGCACATGGCAGAAATCTGGTAAAGACGGACTGCCCTTTACTTCCAACGCTGCCTTTGCAGATTTCCTGAAAGTCCAGGTTGACGGAAACGATCTTGCACAATCAAATTACGATATCAAGGAAGGCAGTACCATTGTTACTTTAAAAGCTGAATATCTGGAAACGCTGTCTGTTGGCAAACATACACTTTCCATAATTTCAGCTTCAGGCACAGCTACAACAGAGTTCACTATCCTGGCAGCTTCAGCAGGGGTCATCAATACTCCACAAACTCCACAAACCGGTGATAATAGCAATGTTGTCCTTTGGATTGTGGGTATGCTGGCTGCCGGTGCAGTTCTGACCGGTGCCCTCCTTTACAATCACAAAAGAAAATACAATAAATAATTTATAAAAAATACACCCTGTGGTTACTGATTCCGCAGAGTGTATTTTTGTATTCTTATACAATGTGCAAAAATACAGACAAAATAAATATGATGGGCCATCAGAGATTTAAACTCGGGAGCGACTGGTTATAAACTGGTTGTTCCAACCGGATGAACGAATGACCCTTATAAACAGAAAAAATATAGTGTATTACACAAAAATCGTGCAGTACTCAGTATGGTTTATGGTTGCATAAATCCAATTGGTTGTCCACAAATATTACCGGTATTTTATTTCCCTTCTGCATAGATTTGACGGGATTGATTACAGTGCCCCTTATATTTCGCCGAAAAAACAAAAACTTGTATAAGCAAAATTTTCGTGCTACAATATATCTATATTGCAATGTTAAAATCTATCTGTACTGCACTTAAAAAATAAAAAGGAATTGATATTTATGGTACAGGCGCTCATAATACAGCCTAAAGCAATCAACCATGTGTTTTTCTGCTGTGTCAAAAAAATCAATACTTTTCTGCTTACAGGCGCATTCTGCCCGAACTGCTGCGGGTAAAATGCGTCTGTTTTATTATATAACTACCCAAAAATACAATACAACTAAATAAAAGAAAGGAAAAGAAGCTATGAAATCAAAGAAAAAATTTTTATCCCTGCTGCTTACACTCTGTATGGTTTTAGCACTGCTTATGCCTGTAACAGTATTTGCTGCAAGTACAGACACAGGCAAAGCAATACAGCTTGTAGAAAACAGCAGTGCTGCAAACATAGCCGGAGCACAAATGAGCAGCGTTTACTTTGGCAGCTATCAACAAAGTGAATATACACCGGTTACCGTGCCGCCTTCCCCGGAAGAAAGCAAAGTCTATCTGGACAGCGACAACACAACCCGTTTTGTATATGCCAAAAGTGACAATGGATGGGGGAACACATTAGAGAATTACTACAAAATCGAACCAATCAAATGGCGCGTACTGGCAAATGATGCAGGCAAACTGCTTTTGGTCTCAGACCAGGGTCTGGATGGCACGCAATTTCACACAGATTATGAATCCGTAACGTGGAATACAAGCACGGTAAGAAGCTGGCTAAACGGATACAGCGCTCCGGAAAATACCGGAGATATGGCAGGGATCGATTATACAGGCAACAATTTCCTTAACACCGCTTTTTCCTCAACGGAACAACAGGCAATTGCCGATACAAATCTTACAGACGTAAATACGACCGATAAAATATTCCTGCTCTCGAAAGCAGAAACAGAAAATACAAATTATTTTCCGAATACCGACAGCCTCCTTGTCTCCCCCTCAGATTACACCCTGCTTGTTTCCAGCAATGGGTCTACAACGCCCAATGGATATGAATACTGGTGGCTGCGCACCGCTCCGGGCAGTGATCCCAATACTGCCTTATATGTATCCAATAAAGGAACAACCGATGCGTACGGCCTGCCGGTAAACGGTGCCGGAGGCAACGCAATGGATCGTCCCGCTTTTTATCTGGATCTGGGAACCGTACTGTTTACTTCTGCTGCAGAGGGCGGCAAATCAGCTGCGGGCATGGAAAGCGGCCTTGCAGCTGTAGGCTCCAGTTCCGGTACGGATTGGAAATTGACACTCAGAGACGACAGCCGTCAATTTTCCATTGATCAGAACGAGACCCTTTACAACGGTACAAAAGCAATTCTGTCCTACTCCAACGCCCAAACAGGAGCAAATGAATATATCTCCGCTATCATCAAAGACAATAACGGAGCTGTAACCTATTATGGCCGACTGAAACAACTTGCAGACAATGCCGACACAAGCGGTACCGTAGAAGTGGATTTAGCCGGAAAAATCAGCCAGGGAAGCACCCTGTATGTATTTAACGAACTGTATAATGGCGATAAAAACACCGATTTTGCCAGCGCTATGCAGGAAGTTTCCCTTTCTACCGTAATGTCTGTTCCTGCAATCACAACAGATAGCCTGCAAGACGGTATAGTAGGAACAGAGTACAGCCAACGCCTTGAAACCGACAGCACCACCGCTGTCACATGGAATTTGGAAAACGGCATCCTGCCAGCCGGTCTATCCCTTAACAGTAACGGTATCATTACAGGAACACCGACAACTGCGGGTACTTTTATCTTTACCGTAAAAGTGACCAACGGTTTGGATAGCAGTACAAAAGAATTGACCTTAACCATCAATACCGTCTCCTCCACTCCGGACAACACGACCGATCCCAATGTCAATACCGGAAATAACAGCCAGCCGTACTATACGGTAGCGCCGGAAACTACCACTGTCTGGAACGCAGGTTCCGGACAGCCGCTGGTTTTCCGTTCCAACGGAACGCTTTCTAAACTGACCAGCGTTATGATAGACAGCAGAACACTGAACAACACCGATTATCAGGTAAACGCCGGCAGTGTGATTGTAACAGTACACGAATCCTATCTAAAAACCCTTACTGCTGGAACGCATACCCTCACGGTTAACTACACCGACGGCAGTGCTTCTACGAACTTCACGGTTGCATTAGAAAACAGCATCTCTCCTCAAACAGGCGACACCAGCAAAATCAGCCTATGGATTGCAGTTATGCTAACTACCGGAGCAACTCTAACCTGTATCGTCCTTTACAATTGTAAAAGAAAACACAACAGATAATTTATAAAAATGCGCCCTGTGGAATCAGTAACCATAGGGCGCATTTTTATGCTTTCTACCACAAAAGGAATTTATATGCAAATTTCCGCAAGGGGCAAATGATTGCCGTACAGGGCTCTACTCAAACCAGAACCTATACGGACAAAGACAACATTAAACGAAAAGCCTTTGAAATTATAGCGGACAACATACATTCCGTTGCTTCAAAAGGCAAAAATAAAGAGGAAACAGAAATCAAAAAAGACAAAACAATACCTGCGAAAGAATCAAACGATACTGAACCTATGGAAGAATCGTCTCATGGTAGGTGGTGAATAATACAGTTGATATTTTAGCATAATTATGCTAAAATATGCACAAGAGGTGTTTATTATGAAAAAAATTAGACCTGTATCCGATTTAAGGAACAATTTTTCTGAAATTTCCAAAATAGTTCATGAAACTGCGGAGCCTGTGTTTTTAACCAAAAACGGATTTGGAGATATGGTCGTATTAAGTATGGAAGCATATGAAAACTTACAGTTTAACAGTGAAGTATATTTTAAACTCCATGAGGCCGAACAAGAAGCTGAACTAACAGATAAGCGCTTTTCCTCTAAAGATGTTTTAAAAGCAATGAAAGAAGCTATCGGGGGATAACGAAATGTACACGTTGGAATATTTGCCAATCGCAATGCAGGATATGGTGTATATAGTAAACTATATATCTCAAAAGCTATCAAATCCCACAGCAGCCGAAAGATTAGCAAATGAAATGATAGAAAGCGCTAATAAGTTAACCGAGTTCCCCTATATAAATCCTGTCTATTATTCCATTCGGCCTTTAAAAAAAGAGTACCGTAGATTAATAGTAAAGAATTATATTATGTTTTATTATGTGGACGAACCAAAAAAGCTCATAACAATTGCAAGAGTTATTTATGCGCATAGAAATTATAATGCGTTGTTAGATTAAAAATCATCCATTACGAAAAGGAAAGGTTGTAATACACCTTTCCTTTTTTATTTATAATTTTTGCAAAGAAGGCACGCTATGGCGAAATTTAAAAGGAATTTGGTATATCTCTAAGTACAAAGAAGATAAAAACAGCAGAAAAAGCAGCAGAGACGAAAAAATAAGCACAGTATCACCGATGACAAAATATTTGTAATTGCCACTATCTGTCTGCTCATTTTAGCAATAATCGGTCTAACTACTTTGATCTATCCGGAAACCAAAAATGCTTTCACCGGCATTTTCCATCAGGTAGCAGCTGACACCGAAACAATGATCACTGCAAAACTAATCGAATAGCTGCCACAAAAACAAAAAGAAAACAGCCGACAGATTTTTCTACCGGCTATCCTGCATATTCGGCATTAACCCATGACATTTGTGACACCCCATAGAACTAATATATTCTAACTAAACTACCTAAAAGAAGAAAATGCCGTTACTCTAAAGTCACTAAAAGAAATATATTGACGTACACCTTTTTACGGCATATTGACTTTATTTTTATAACATACTACAATAAACACACAAGATAGAGAGGACTCCTTGTTGATTTTATAACGCCCAATTTTTCGTGTTTTAATATTTTATTTCCCATCACTTATAAAATAAATCTTAAAAGTTCTTAATTTTATCTTTTAGAAGGTGAAAATTATGCAGGATTTAGTAGTATTATCACAAGATACAGTAGTTGCAAGATACATAAAAAACCAATTGGAAATCGTCTGTCCAAATTTGATCCCTTTATATTTAAAACGCACCAGAAATTTAGAAAAATGGTTGGCAGAACGCGCTATTGATTCACATAGAACCAATTCAAGACTGTTAAAAAGAATGCTGCGTTTACAAGAAAAAGACGATGTAAATACTGTATTGGCAGTCCATGCAGCAACTATTACTGACACCTACTGGGTAAAACCACTTAATAGTAAATTAACTTATGAGGAAGTACGTTTCAAATCCAATGATTTTGCTGAAGTTGCGCTAAATGGAGATTCTTCGGGTTTTAATATACCCTTTCAACATACACCAGAGTTAACCAATATCGGTAGCTATGAAAAATGTTGGAAAATCAAAGATAATCATTGGTATATGTATAAAAAAGAGCCATTAGATTCTCTATTCTCAGAAATTTATATTTCCAAATTAGGAAAATTATTAGGCTGCAATGTAGTGGATTATAATCGATATGATCAGAATATTATTTGCTGCAAAGATTTTACGGATAATGCAACCATGAATTTTGAAGACGCGCAAGGCTTGATTCCAGAAAATAAAGAATTTGATTTTTTATATAATTTTAAAATTTTTTATAACATCAATCGCCAAATAGGCAAAGACTATGCAGATATGTTATATTTAGACGCTGTATGTATGAATGTAGACCGTCATATCCATAACTATGGTGTTTTGAGAAATATAGAAACAGGAGAAATTTTGCAGCTGGCCCCTAATTTTGATAATAATATTTCTTTGATGTACAACGGAAACCGTTTGGAGCCTGTAAAAGGGTTTATAACAGATTATACCGAATTTTTTAAATCTATCAAAGATATATATACTCCACCCATCATTTCACCGGAAATAGTGAACCAAGCATTTGTTGAAACAGCAAAACAATTTTCTGTAAAAGAAATAGGAGAACTAAAACAACAGATGAATGTTATAGAATTCATTTTAAACAGCCAGAAATATATTGAACAGAATGTTAGACTTTACGCTACCTGCAAAACCTATAAAAAGTTTAAAGTTTGACGTATGATTTTAATAATGAATTCTCTTATCTTTACTAAAACTTATAACAAACTACAATAAACACATAAAATAAAAAGGGGCTGCGCTGTATGAATATGAACAGGATCGATATAAAGTCTAATTCTGTTTATTTGCAAGACTTTATTTCCCGTTCTACCTATCACTCCAATGCAATTGAAGGAAACACCTTGTCTTATACTGAAACCTATGCGATTTTATGGAATGATAATAGCTTTAAAATATCTGCAGAGCCTCGAGAATAGTATGAAGCTACCAAACCATAAATATGCTTTGGGTTATGTCATAGAAAGCGCTGCGGCCAAACAAGATTTAACAGAAGCACTAATTCAAAAAATCGGTATTATGATAAACAAAAATATCAAAGAAATTGACGGTTATCGCAAAGTTGCTGTTATTATCAAAGGCGCAGAATACCTTCCCCCTGCTCCCAACATGGTAAAACAGAGTATGTTATATTTCATAGATAACTATAACAACACACAATACAATAGTATTTTTGAAAAAATTGCGATTAACCATATCCGATTTGAGCAGATACACCCTTTTGAAGACGGTAACGGCCGTACCGGCAGGCTACTGATAAATTTTGAATTGCTCAAAAACAATATCGCTCCTATCGTTATCCCAAAAGAAGAAAGAACAAAATATTTTAATTATCTTTCCAACAATGATTACAATAGTTTAAGTAGTATTTTGAAGAATTAAGCATATCTGAACAGGTCAGAATAAAGAAATTTGAACCGCATATTAGCCATAACGCCACTTGCAATACCAATTTAAAATAGAGGAAAGCCAAAAGGAAAAAGGCCCGTACGTATGTACGGACCATGTATTTGGCTCCTCAAGTTGGACTCGAACCAACGACCCTGCGGTTAACAGCCGCATGCTCTACCGGCTGAGCTATTGAGGATTATTTGTGTT
>CALWUX010000069.1 GCA_944384795.1 uncultured Clostridia bacterium
TTTGCCACATAATCGCTGATCCTCATTTGATAACCACTTCCTTTATCAAAGTTCGTTTTTGACTTTGACTTTCTTTGACTTTAAGATTATTATACTACAATTTATAAAATATTCAAGGTCAAATAAAATCAAACTATTTTTATTTATGCCTGATTTTTTAAATGAGCTCCTTTATGCTTCTGTTTTCTAATAATATCTAAAAATTCCGACGATTTTTAAAATGTTTTTTTGCCGCGGCTGCCGAAAAAAGAAATGCGTAAAATTCAGTCACACCTTTTTGCCGCGCGTAATAATATGGGGTATAAAACAAACAAGGAGGAAAACATTATGTGTTGTAATTCTAACGTATTCGGCGGCGGCTGTTCCTGGATCATTATCATTATTTTAATCCTGCTTTGCTGCGGTGGCTGCGGCGGCAGCACCTATAACAACGGCTGCGACAACGGCTGTGGCTGCGGCTGCTGATCCGTTTTGTAAATGATATAAAAAAGGGCTGTGACGCTTGGTCACAGCCCTTTTTTATTTTATACAGGTTTATACAAGCAAAAGCCGGCAGGGATATGCTCTTTTTATCGGTCCGCTGCCGGCTGTTTGATGGTTGATGCCTGCTTTTTTCCGCAGACATATGCACAGGAAAAACCGCTATTTGACCGCAAGCAGATAGCTTTGGTCCAGCATACGGCAAATGTCCGCAAAGGCGGCGGTGCCGTCCAAAAGTACGGTGCACCAGTGTTTTTTATTCATGTGGTAGCAGGGAAAAAACGTTTTGTGGTCAAGCAGAGTCTGCAATTTTTCCGCCGGCACACGCAAATTGAGTATCTCTGCTTCCTCCGTTTGCGGCAGACCCAGCTTTGTTCCCGGTACCACCAACAGCACGCCGTACCATTTTTGTGTATCCTTTCTTCTCAAAACCCCATAGCGGGGGAATTTTTCCCACAGGAACTCCGGCGTATCCCCGTAGGTTTCCTTTGCATAGGCAAGCAGTCTGTTGGCCTGCTCCGTTTGATAGATTTCCCTCTCAAAGCACCGGCGCGCGATTTCCTCCAGCACCGCTTCGTACTGATTTCTGACAGCGCTGACAAAGCTGCCTGCCGCGTCTGCAACGAAATGCAGCGTGTACGGCTCGCCGGAAACACGGTCCTGTACCTCTGCCGAGACTTCTCCCTGCTCTGTGACAAAGACCGTCATTTGAAAGCCGCTTTGGGAAAGGACCGTACGGTAAGCATAGCCTCCCCCCTCCGGCACGAACCCGAATGATACCAGCTTTGCGGTATCTGCTTTTCTGTTATGAAACAAACGGTGAAGGCTGTTTTCCATTTTTGCACCTCATGACAGTCCGACATAGGTTTATAGTTACAGTTTACCATATCCGCATACAAAACGCCATATTCGATACAGCCCCTGTGCAACACCGTCCCGCGGCAAAAACAGAAAGAAAATTTTGAAAACACATTTACTTTCTGAAAAAAGAATGATACAATAGCCTTGATCGCAATAGCGAGCCATTGCAGGGGGACTGAAAAGTTGAGAAGGTAAAACCTGACCCTTTGAACCTGTCGGTTAATACCGTAGTAGGGAGACAAGCACAGCATCATTGCATTGTCAAATATACCTGTTTTCATTGTCTGCCGGGTTGCAACGGCAGACTTTTTTATTATGCTGGGGGGATCGTCTTGTGAGACACGCACTGACCATCGCGGGCTCCGATTGCAGCGGAGGGGCCGGTATTCAGGCCGATTTGAAAACCTTTGCCGCCCACGGCGTTTACGGCATGAGCGCCGTAGTATCCGTAGTGGCGGAAAATACCTGCCGCGTGCTGGATATACAGGATATTACGCCGGATATGATCGAAAAACAAATCACAGCTGTTTTTGAGGATATGGAGGTACACGCCGTTAAGGTGGGGATGCTCTCTTCCGGAGACAGTATGCGGGCAGTGGCCAAAATGCTGCGGCAGTACCGCCCAAAATATGTGGTGGTGGATCCTGTGATGGTGGCAAAGGGCGGCTGTGCGCTGATGCAGAAGGAAGCGTTATCTGCACTGATTGCGGAAATACTGCCCCTTGCTTACGTTGTTACACCGAATATCCCGGAAGCGGAAACGATCACGGGTATGCATATCCGGACACAGGACGACCGCAGGCAGGCCGCCGCGGTCATGCACCGTATGGGCGCTGCCAATGTGCTTATCAAAGGCGGGCACCTGGACAAGGAGGCGGACGCGGAGGACCTGCTGTACGACGGCGGCGCCTTTTTGACCTTTACCGCCAAACGGATACCCACAAAAAATACCCATGGTACCGGGTGTACCTTTTCCTCCGCCATTGCCGCCAATCTGGCGCTGGGCCACGCACTGCCTGAGGCGGTCGCCAACGCCAAGCAATATGTGACCATGGCGATTGCGCACGGGCTGGACATTGGAAAAGGTCACGGCCCTACACACCATTTTTATGATATTTACCAACACGGACTGACTGTAAAGGAGAATGAGATATGAGTTATAAAACACAAATGGAAGCCGCCAGAAAAGGCATTGTAACAAAAGAAATGAAAACCGTTGCGCAAAAAGAATACATGGAAGAAAGCAAATTGATGGAGCTGGTGGCCTGCGGCCGCGTGGCGATTCCGGCCAATGTCCGCCATACCTCCCTGTGCGCCGAGGGCATCGGCGAGGGGCTCAAAACAAAAATCAATGTGAATTTGGGCATTTCCGGCGACTGCATTGACTACACCAACGAAATGAACAAGGTAAAGCTGGCCGTCGATTTTGGCGCGGAGGCCATTATGGATTTGAGCAATTACGGCAAGACCCATGATTTTCGCAGGGAGCTGATCGATTATTCCCCCGCCATGATCGGTACCGTGCCCATGTACGACGCCATCGGTTATCTGGAAAAGGACCTGATGGACATTAAGGCCAGGGACTTTTTAAAGGTCGTACAGGCCCATGCGGAAGAAGGCGTGGACTTTATGACCATTCACGCGGGTATCAACAAACGGGCGGTGGAATGCTTTAAGCGCGCCAAACGCATGACCAACATCGTGTCCCGCGGCGGCTCTTTGCTGTTTGCCTGGATGGAGATGACCGGAAACGAGAATCCCTTTTACGAATATTACGATGAGGTGATGGATATCCTGCGGGAATATGACGTGACCATCAGTTTGGGCGACGCCCTGCGGCCGGGAAGTATTCACGACAGCTCCGATGCGGGACAGCTCAGCGAATTGATTGAGCTGGGCGATTTGACGCTGCGGGCATGGGAAAAAGACGTGCAGGTCATGGTAGAGGGTCCCGGCCATATGGCGATTAATGAGATAGGCCCCAATATGGTCATACAAAAGCGGCTGTGCCACGGCGCGCCCTTTTATGTGCTCGGTCCGCTGGTAACGGACATCGCTCCCGGCTACGACCACATTACTGCTGCCATCGGCGGCGCTGTTGCCGCTGCCCACGGCGCGGATTTTCTGTGCTATGTGACCCCTGCCGAGCATTTGCGCCTGCCTGATTTGGACGATGTAAAGGAGGGCATTGTGGCGACAAAAATCGCGGCGCACGCGGCAGACATTGCAAAGGGACTGCCCCATGCAAGGGATATTGACGACAAAATGAGCGACGCCCGCCGCCGCATTGACTGGGAGGAAATGTTCTCTTTGGCCATTGACAAGGAAAAACCGAGAAGATATTTTGAAAGCGCTCCGCCGGCAGACAAGCACTCCTGCTCCATGTGCGGCAAAATGTGCGCCATGCGGACCACCAACAAAATTTTAGAAGGACAGGACGTTGTGATCCTGACCGAGAAATAATGCCATGACGCAGCTGAAAAAACAATCCACCGACTATACCCTGTATTTGGTGACCGACCGCGGCGTGCTTGGTGAAAAACCGCTGGAGCAGGCAGTAGAGCAGGCCATTGCCGGCGGCTGTACCATAGTGCAGCTGCGTGAAAAAAACTGCTCCTCCCGCGTATTTTTTGAGACTGCCCGGAAAATCAAGGAAATCACGGATGCTTACCGCATTCCCCTGATCATCAACGACCGCGCGGACATCTGCCTTGCCGTTGACGCGGCGGGCGTGCATATTGGTCAGCAGGATTTGCCGGCCAAAGCGGTGCGCCGCCTGATTGGGCCGGACAAAATCGTCGGCGTATCCGCCGCGGCCTTATCCGAAGCATTGCAGGCAAAGCGGGACGGCGCCGACTACCTTGGCGTGGGCGCCGTGTTTGCGACCGCCACCAAATCGGATACCCGTCCCGTGACGGCGGAGCTGCTGACGCAAATCAAGCAGGCGGTGCGTATCCCCGTGGTGGCCATAGGCGGTATACAGGCCTCCAATGTACAAATGCTCGCGCCTGCGGGCATTGACGGCATTGCGGCCGTCTCCGCCGTTTTGGCCGGTCCGGATATTGCCCTGGCGGCCAAACGGCTGAAAAATGCTTTTACGGAGGCACGGCATGGAATTTAAAGGCGCTGTATTTGATTTGGACGGCACCCTGCTGGACTCCATGGATGTATGGAAAGACATTGACACTGCCTTTCTTGCAAAACGGGGATTTTCTGTCCCCAAGGGGTATGCTGATGAAATTCTGGCTATGAGCTTTCGTGAAACGGCGGAATACACCATTGCGCGGTTCGGCCTTGCCGAGCAGCCGGACGACGTGATGCAGGAATGGAACCGAATGGCCGTTGAAGCCTACGGCCGTCAGGTGCGCTTAAAACCGGGGGCAAAAAAATACTTGCTTTACCTGAAAGCCCGCGGCGTTCGTCTGGGCGTTTGTACGGCGCTGTCTCAAAAGCTGTACCTGCCCTGTCTGCGAAACAACGGGATTTACCAGTTATTTGACGCCTGTATTTCTACCGATGATGTAAGCCGCGGCAAAAACCACCCGGATGCGTGGCTGTTATGTGCCGCCCGTTTGGGCGTAGCTCCCCATGACTGCATGGCCTTTGAGGACGTTTTGCCCGCAATACAGGGCGCCAAAGCGGCGCATATGAAAATCTGCGGCGTATATGACAAATATGCCGAAAAAGACAAGGCGGAAATTGTGAAATTATCCGACAGGTACATTCACAGCTTTTGTGAATTACTTAAGGAGTGAACAGGCGATTTTCGTGCACGGGAACAAACAGGCAATATAACGGAAACGACATATTTACCCGGATATTCCATAAAACAGCCCCGCAGGGAACGGTTCCCTGCGGGGCTGTTCTGGATTCACGGCACATTTTTGTGTAAGCGGGAGCTTACAGCGCGGCGCCGGCCTGACTATCGGTTATTATCCTC
>CALWUX010000070.1 GCA_944384795.1 uncultured Clostridia bacterium
GCACATCTTCAATTTGGCTGACCCCTTTCGCGCATAACGCCGCAATAATAACTGCCGCGCCGGCGCGCAAATCTGTAGCCTTAACGGGGGCCGCATTCAAATGATCCACGCCCTCTATCACAGCCAGTTTGCCATCCACGGAGAATTGCGCACCCATGCGGCGCAGCTCTTCCACATAGCGGTAGCGGCTGTCCCACACGCTCTCCGTGATAATACTGGTGCCCTGCGCTATTGCAAGCAAAACGGCAATCTGCGGCTGCATATCCGTGGGAAAGCCCGGATGGGGCATGGTTTTTACATTGCATTTTTGCAGCTTGCCCTCTCTGCTGATGCGTATGGAATCGTCAAACTCCTCTACGGTGACGCCCATTTCCTCCAGCTTTGCGGAAATGGATTCCAAATGCTTGGGAATCACGTTTTCCACAACAGCGTCGCCGCCGGTAGCCGCAATGGCTGCCATGTAGGTGCCTGCTTCTATCTGGTCGGGTATGATGGAATATGTAGTCCCGTGCAAACGCTCCACACCGTAAATCTTGATTACATCGGTGCCCGCACCGCGGATATCCGCACCCATGGAGCTTAAAAAGTTGGCAAGGTCAACGATATGCGGTTCTTTTGCCGCATTTTCTATTACGGTCAGCCCGTTGGCCTTGACGGCCGCCAGCATAATGTTGATGGTGGCACCAACGGATACCACGTCCATGTAAACGTTGTTGCCGGTCAGCGCCTGCGCCTGTACATCTACCATGCCGCCGTCCAGGCTGTATTCGGCCCCCAGTGCGGAAAAGCCTTTTAAATGCTGGTCTATGGGCCTTACGCCGAAATCGCACCCGCCGGGCATGGAGACCACTGCGTGGTGGAAACGGCCGAGCAAGGCTCCAAGCAGGTAATAAGAGCCGCGCATATGCCTTGCAAGCTCATAGGAAGCCATATAAGAGGAAATCGGCCGGGGATCGATTTCGATGGTGGATTTATTGATTCGTTTGACAACAGCGCCCATATCCTGAATGATATGAAGCATATCGTTGACGTCGGTAATATTCGGTACATTTTCGATACGGCAAACCTCGTCTGACAAAATTGCCGCCGGTATAATGGCGATGGCCGCGTTTTTTGCGCCGCTGATAGCGACGCTACCCCTGAGCGGCCTGCCGCCTGTCACTACGTATTTATCCAATGAGACACGCCCCAATCGTTGTGTTCTGTTCCAAGTTGAACATACTATATATCCTTTATCTGAGAAATATCATAATAAATTATATGAAAAAGCATCTTTATTGATAATAATACATTGATAGAAAAAAGTCAATCTCTCACAAAAATTTATTCATAATATTGTGAAATATTGCAAATCCTCTTCTATATTTCTGTTTTGCAACAAGGTCTGCCAAAAGAAGTAACAAAAAAACAGGAATCGCTCCTGTTTACTACCCGATTTTTTCAAATACAAAATCCAAAATAAAAGAGTTTTGCAACAAAACTGCAAAACTCTTGTTATTATGGTCTTACATAGCCCAGCGGATTGACCGGAACGCCGTTTTCGTGCACCTCAAAATGCAGATGTGCTCCAAATGCGTTGCCGGTATCTCCAATCAGAGCAATGGGCTGGCCCTTTGCTACCTTTTCTCCCACACTTACGTGCAATTGGCTTGCGTGAGCATACATGGTTTTCAGACCATTGCCGTGATTGATAATAATATGCAGCCCGTAGCCGGAGCTGTCCGCACCGGAAAACTCTACTGTACCTGCGTCTGCCGCTACAATGGTGTGTCCGTAAGCGTTTCCGTTGGCAATATCAATGCCGTTGTGATGGGAGCCCCACCGGTAATCAAACGTACTGCTTACCACATGAACAGTGGGTACCGGCCATGTGAATGTACCACTGCTTTCGCCCGGTACACTGCCGTCCGGCGGCGTTTTGGTGCCCTGTACCACCACTTTGGCAACAGGCGCCTGCGTAACAGCCTCGGAAACATTGACACGCGCGGTCTCCTGCCCGTTGACATAGGTAACCGTGTCTACACACGCGGCCTTGCCGTTTACACCTTCTGTAACCACTGCGGAATACGTATTGTATTTGGTATCATCCTGCTGTACTTCCGTTGTAAAGGGAACCTCTTTTTCATACGCTTCTTCCTTTACTACGGAAATGTTCAAAATGGATTTTTTGGCGATGACGCTCAGTTTATCACCGCTTTTCAGCGGAGAAGACACGTTGGGGTTCAGCGCTTTGAGCACATTGGCCTGTGTGCCGAATTTCTCCGCTATGGAGTCCCAAGTATCGTTTTCCGCAACAGCATATCCCAAAGGCTTGCTGGACAGACCCATCAGCTGTGCTTTGACAGATTCCACCGGTTCAATGCCTGCCACGGGATAAATACCTGTTTTTGTTTGGATATCGTCCGTAAAGGAAATGGACTGATACGCCTCCGGCGCATTGTTGTTGAGCAGATCCTGCAGCATATTTTCCAAATCCGCAGCCTGTTCCACAGCACCAATGAAATTACCGTTTACGTAAAGCCCTACTGCCTCTGTGTAGCTGCCGTTGCTTTTTTGTGCCAGCGCGTCTATATTGACCGTAGTGATTTTCGCACTTTCACCGGATACAGCAGTAGGTACAATGGATTTTGGCTGGATCATCAAGCTGCCGGACGCGTTTTCGGCCATAAGATGGTTCATGACCTCAAACGGTTCTCCGTACACGACCGGTCTTTCCTGCGCCGAGGCACTGATTCCGTTGATGTTCTGCATGGCAAAGCCAAAAGAAACAGTCAGCGCGGCTACGCCTAAAGCGGGTACCACGGTGTGCAGCGTGTATTTTGCGGCCTTATGGTAACGGCCGCTTGCATTTTGTCCTCCTGCCGCAAGGGCTTCCGCCTGCGCTGCAAAGTGTGCCAGCACCCTGCACATGGCGGCGGAGGATACTTTTTTTGTTAATTGAAACATGGAACGGCAAATACCTTTCCATAAATGATGCATTCGTTCCAGTCCTGAGCTAAATTCCATTCTCCCTTGATTGGATTCTGAACGCTTAAACCGAAAAAGTTTAATAGTGAATCTTCCTCTCGTTACGAATTAAATTGTTACATTCGTGTAATCTTTCTCTGTGTATACTACTATAAAAATTACAAATTTGCAACTATTTTTACGAACGATAAGAAAATTATATGAAAATTTACTATAAATTATTCATATTTCAACTTCTCTACTGTCCAATTTGCAATATAAGGCAGGAAGTTTTTGGCCTGTTTTTTTGCATCTTCCAAATCATGCTCTAAATAATTCCCGCATTCCACTGCCGTATTTCCCGGAATTTCGCCTTCATAGGAAGCAATCTCCCCCATAATTCTTTGAATCAGCGCAATGGTATCCTCCGGCTTCATGTCCCGCACCAGAAAATAAAAGCCTGTTCTACAGCCCATAGGGCCAAAGTAAATGATTTTATGCTCAAATTCAGAATTACGGGAAATGGTTGCAAACAAATGCTCAATGGTATGGATAGAAGCTGTAGGCAAAAAGGGCGGTACATTTGGTTTTATCATACGAATATCATAAGTGATGATGTCGCCGTCTATGCGTGAGGTGTAAATACCCGGCTGTAATTTTGTATGGTCTACGCAAAAGCTTGGAATTCTTTTCATGGTTTTATCGCTCCTTTTGTGATTGATGTAATAATTGTTTGGACTGCTCCACGGCGCGCGCAAATAAATCCATATAGCTCTCTGTGCGCATGGTGCCGCCCTCTATGGGCCATTGCCATTGGGCATGGTACGTATTGGCGTAATCGTATGCGCTGCCCTCATGAACGCCTCTGAAGTAGCTGGACAATCGCCTTTTATGCTCCCTGCCCCGCTCCATACGCTCCAGAAAAAGTTTTTTGAAGGTAGAGCGGTCATTGAGCATACCGCAGGCTTTTCTTGCGTCCTGTACCGCTTGCAGCAGCACAGATATGTCCTGTTTTTCGTCAAACAGCGTTTCCAGCAAATAGCGGTACAAGCCTGCTACCTCCTGCTGCACTTCTTCATCTTTTGGAAATACCTGCTTCATATCAAATTCCGTGGGCAGCTGTCCTTTCAGGTAACGCAGCATGATAATATCCAGAGAGGTCTCGATTTTGTTTCGCAGGGACAGCGCCTGTTCCTTTGGATGCGCCTGCGCAAGCATATGCAGACCGTATGCTATAAACGGCTCGGTTTGCTCTTTCAGCACGGAAAAACACGCCAGGCCAAAGCGGTAACAGTCCAAAACCGCAGAAGCCTTGCCCTGCCTGTAACTGTCGACCGCGCTGTGCAAAACAGACGGCTCCAATTGGCCGAAGCGCTCCGCATAGGATTTGAGCATAATGCCCGACTGCCAGAATAAAAAGCGGTGAAAGGCCAAAAAGCCGTATCCCTGCACGCCCCATAAAAAAGCGTTCTGGTTCCACTTTTTTACGCTTTGAGAGGCAGCGTAAGCGCCGATCTGCTCTCCGTATAAATACTGGCATATCAATGTAAACACAGACTGCCCCTCCTTTGTTTTATTAGTGTAGCATAAAACAGGAAAATAGAAAACCTTTTCTTTTCAGAAATCAATGTGATTCTACCAGTGCCAGCATATCCGCCCGGGGCAGGCAGGTCAGCTCCATACACCGGCCTGTGACCGGGTGGGCAAATCGCACCCTGGAACAGCACAGCGCCTGCCTGCCGATATGCTCCAAACTGCCGCCGTACATATCGTCTCCCGCAAGAGGGTGTCCAATGTGGGAAAAATGTACGCGTATCTGGTGGGTCCGCCCGGTTTCCAGCCGGATACACAGCAGCGTATGCTTGCTTGTGCCGCCGATTGCCTGCCAATGGGTCACCGCCCGCCGGCCGCTGCTGCAAACCGCCCGCTGGATCGTATGTCCTTCCTTCAGGCCAATGGGCGCGTCGATAACGCCCTTCCCCGTCAGGACGCCCTGACACACCGCCGTATATTCCTTTTCAATGGCTTTGCGCAGCGCGGCCGCTGCATAGCTGTGCTTTGCCAGCACAATCAGACCGGTGGTATCCTTATCCAAACGGTAAACAGGATAAAAACCTCCGCTTACACCGTTTGTACGGTAATAGTACGCCAGCGCATTGGCCAGGCTGTCACGGTCATGCCCCGGCGCGGGATACACCGGCATACCCCAGTCCTTATCGATAACGATGATATCCTGATCCTCATAGACCACAGAAAGAGGAAGAGAAACCGCCTCTATCCGCTTTTTTACTTCGGGCAGATGAACGCGTACTACGTCTCCCGCTTTTAACATATCATTGGCTTTGCCGTGCCTGCCGTTTATGGTGAGCCCCATGTCCACACGCTTTTGCTTTGCAAGCAGTCTTGCAGATAAACGGCAATAGCCACGCAGAAAACTTTTCAGCTTTGTCTGCTCCCATTCCTTTGGGACTGTAAAGGTCAACGTTCTCATAGCTCATTCCTTTGCAATAAAAAAGGTGACAGCCTTGCTGCCACCACCTGAAAACAGGCTTTATTTTACTTCTACCGTCCAATGCATGGTATCTGCAATCTCACCCCATTGAATGCCGGTCAGCGTATCGTACAGACGCTGTGAAATATCGCCGATTTTGCCGTGGTTGATTTCCATAACGCGGTCCTCCCATTTTAACTGGCCGATGGGAGAAATGACCGCCGCCGTACCCGTACCAAAAGCTTCCTTTAATCTGCCGTTTTGATATGCATCGTAAATTTCCTGAATCTCAATAGGACGCTCAGATACCTTCATGCCCCAGGACCGCAAAATCTCAATGGCGGACATTCTTGTAATGCCCGGCAAAATGGAGCCCTGCAGCGCTGGCGTTACAATCTCGTCTCCTATCACAAAAAAGACATTCATGGTACCCACTTCTTCCACGTATTTGCGTTCTACACCATCCAGCCACAGCACCTGGGTATAATCCTGCTCCTCCGCTTCGTCCTGCGCTTTTAAAGAGGCCGCGTAGTTGCCGCCGGTCTTGGCATAGCCCATACCGCCTCTTACGGCGCGTACATATTTGCTTTCCACATAAATTTTAACAGGGTC
>CALWUX010000071.1 GCA_944384795.1 uncultured Clostridia bacterium
AGATGTGGAGATTATTATAGTAAACGACGGCTCCAAAGACGGGACGAAAGAGATCGCCCGCAGATACGCCGAAAAGTATCCGACGATTATCAAAGCCGTGAATAAAGAAAACGGCGGACACGGCGACGCGGTCAACTGCGGACTCGCCCATGCCACAGGAAAGTATTTTAAAGTCGTGGACAGCGACGACTGGGTAGATAATAAACCCTGCCCTCCCTGCTTTCTTTTGCGTTGCGGTTCGGGTAAAACCCGCTGACGCTGATCAGGTCAAAGCAGCTTCTTAATTTTTCAATGAATTGTGCGGTGTTTTCCTCGGTTCCCATAATTCTCAATTTCATTTTTATTCCTCCCTTTCTTTTTGCCGGTTCATCTTTGGTACCACGGATCGCCTATGTACTTTGTGCTGTCCAGGTCGATTGTTTCCCAGCCGCCGAATTGTTCAATGTACTGCTGTTTCAGCCGTTCGTATTCCTCCTCAGACCGTACCTGCCGGGTATCCCCGTACCGGTAATAGTGGAACTTATTGTCCGGCTTTACAAAATGCCTCGCCGCAGGTACAATGACCCGTTTGTGCCAGTACAGCCACTGCCAGGCTGTGCCGCCGCCCAGCAGCAGGCACGCGGCTGTGTCTTGCCATAGCATTTGCAGCGTTTCCAATGCCTGCTGCTTTTCTTTTTCCTCTTCCTGTTTTCTCAGCGCTTCTTCTGCTCTTTTTTTCTCCATGCGCGCCTTGTATGCGGCGCGCCGTTCCTTTGCCGCTTTACGCTTGTATGCCTGCAGCTGCTTCTCGGTCATTTTTTTCACCTGCGTTTCATCGTATAAAACGTAGGTGAATTTATATTGCTTCCAGCGGACAGTTTCTCCTTTATCCCGTTGGGCGTCCTTTACTTTGTATCCGGCTGCATTCCAATTTTTTTCCGTTTTTTTCATAATGGGCTCCTTTCCGTTGGTAATTTCATACAAAAAATAAAAATATTTTTCTACATCAATTTCGCTACAGTCAAAGAAACATGCTTTTATTACATAACATGAAAATTTTGATAGATTTTGTGATAAATTGTATATATACCAAATATTTATAAAAATCACAAAGGAGAGAAGATCATGTTTCCATTAACAGAGACCAGCTCTGTCCGCGCCTGGGGCGAACTGTTTCTTCATAAAAAACAGGGAGAAGTGTCAATGGGGCACTTCCGTTCCCTAAAAGCCTGCCTAAAGCATATCAACGCCTTTTTTGGAGACAGGCCGCTCAACAGCCTGCGCGCGCTGGAAATCGACGAGTTTTTAAAATCACCCCGGCTGGTCAACCGCGTCAATCATCAGCCGCTTTCCAAAAAGACGCTGACGTCCATTCGCAACGCGTTCATCGCTGTTTACGACTTCGCCAATGAAAACGAGGTTTTTATCCATAACCCAGCCCGGGGCCGTAAAATCCCGCGCCGCGCGCCGCAAAAAAAGCGCCGTCCATTGCATGACTACGAAATCAAGCTGGTGGAGCAGTCCAAAGGCTACCGTATGTATATCGCCGCGCTTGTGTTCCTGTACGCCGGCCTGAGAAGAGGGGAGCTGATCCCGCTGCAATGGACCGATATTGATTTTGCCAATCAGGAGATCTGCATTACCCGTTCCGTTTACCAGTCCGGCAACAAATTTATTGTGCAGGACTGCTTAAAATCAGAAGCAGGCCAGCGAATCGTTAAAATACCGGGTATTTTATGCCATGTCCTAAAGGAAGAGGAGATGGCCTGCCGTTCTGTGTTCGTATGCAGCCAAACAGACGGCAGCATGCATACCGTCACCAGCTGGAAGCAGGGCTGGAACAGCTATATCAATCATCTCAATTATATGTACTGGTGCAACGAGAGGGGAGAGGTGCAAAGCAAGTTTCATCCCTAGGGCTTTCCCAAAAGCATTCATATTACGCCGCATATGTTTCGGCATACCTATGCAACAATGCTTTACCTGTCAGGTATTGATTTACTGACGATGAAGTATTTGCTTGGCCATGCCGATATTAAAACGACCCTGCAAATTTATACCCATATCCAGAATTCCTTTCAAAAAATCGATATTCGCAAATTTGAACAATTTCTGACACAAAGGAACTGAATTTTACTCCCTACGAACCAAAAGGTCAGGGGCTGAACATCCCCGCGGCATACAAAAAATCATAAACCGTAAACAGACGGACCACAAAGGAGAAACAACAAATGCAACACAACTTTTTTAAATGGAAAGCAGAAAAAAGGACCCGGCCTTCTCAAATGAAAAGGCCGGGATTTTTTATGCCCCCAAAACCGTTTCCTGCCAAAATCCGTGCAGAAAAAAACAGCTGCGCCCTAAAGGGAAAAGCCCCCCGGCACAGCGCGGAACCGTATTTCATGGTACAGCAAAAAATCAGATTTTGGCCGGTAAAACCGAAAAACACCCCTGTTTCTTCCAGAATCACTCATTTTTTCAAGAAAAAATAAATGCAGGAGAAAAATACAAAAACAGCGCAAACACAAGGCAATGCGCCGTTTCCAACGTGTCGCATCTTGTCAGAATATGCGGTAAAAAAATTTTTTATAATAAATTTTGTAAAAAAAGGTTACAAATAAACCCTACAGCAGATGCGGAATTACAGGATATGAAATGAGCTGTATGGTGTTTATTGTAATCAAAATTTTTCACATTCCGCTTACAGAAACGGAATTTTTACACGAAAAAATATGACAAATCATACCACATTTCAATGACTTTGTAAATATGAATCTTCAATTTATTATTATTTTCATAGGAAATAACAAGATTTCTGTTTGCTGTTTATAAAAATCATACAACAGACTATGAAATGAGACGTGTTCTGCAAGGTGCTTTCTGCGCAGATGAAAAAGAGCGGGAAGCGTCTGTTGAAAAGCGGAATAAGTATTGAATTATTGCCGTTGATATGATACACTAAGGTAGCATAAAGGATGAAAAAACGGAGGAGGATTCGTTATGGCAGTAAAAGCAGTAACACTTTCCAAAGACATTGAAAACGAGACCGGCAGATACAATGAGAAAACCGGCTGGGTAAGGCTGTATTTTAATACGGACAACGGGTACATTTGGGCTGAGGATACCAACGACTGCCCGAAAGCTAACCACACCACCTACGATATGAACAAAAATATCGTTACGGTATTTGAAAAAGGCAAGGACGGCGGCTGCGGCTGTGGCTGCGGCGGCGGTGCCATTACTGCCGAGGACGTTGTGAAAAAATGCAATGAGATTCTGGCGGCGCTGTAATTTGCGCGCAAAAAAAGGACGGGGATTTTCCCGTCCTTTTTTTATTGCGACTGTTATTGGGCGGAGGCAATCTGCTGTTTTAACAGCAGCAGGTCGCTGGTATCCACCAGCTCGTCGCCGTTGATGTCGCAGGCGATCAGCTCGATGCCGGACAGGGTCTCTTCCCCGTTCAGATGCTCGTACAGCATTTGTACGTCTCTGGAATTGACGGTGCCTGTGCCGTTGACGTCCCCTTTTACCACAATGGTGAGCATATCTGCAGCCGTGCCGTTGATTTGCAGCGCTACGGTATAGCCGGTGCCCAGGTTTCCGCTTTTGACTATGGAGCCGCTCAGGTTTTTCATTACAATGGCGTCCTTTGTGGAATTCAGGCTGTCCCGCAGGACCGCGAAGGTGGTGGAGGGCGGCAGAAAAATAATGCGTCTGCCGCGGTCAATGAAAAAGGTATCGCTTTCCAGCTGATTGGGATAATCGGGCGCGGGTATGTGGGAGGACGACGGGGCGGGTGCGGAAGAGAGCGCGTCCTCGTAGTCGCTTTCTGCCGGTATGCTGACGGTTTCGCCGGAGACGGCGCTTTCTGACGGCGGTTCGGTGCGGTCCAGCTCGGAAAGGGTGGTGAAATAGATTTGATTTTCCCGCCGGAGCAAAATACCGGCGTCTGCCGCGTTTGCCGCCATGGCGACGCATTCTCCCGCGATAGGACGGCGGTCCGTGAGATTGCCGTCGGCGTCTCTTGTTTCCAGATAACCGCCTGCAGCGGGGCAAAGCAGGACCTCTGCTTCGGAAAGCGGGCACGCGGCGGTATAAGCCGTGCTGCCCTGCCGGGAAAATAATGGGGTATCATTGGGAGCAAGCCGGTACAGATACCCGCTGCGGTCCAGCAGGAGGCGGTCGGTAAGGGTATGGGCCGGCAGGGACGGTACGCTTTCGTCGGTTTTATGCGGGGTGAAACGGTAAGGCAGCCCCTGGGAGACTGATGCGGTAAATATCTGCGCGGTGTTTTTCAGCGTGATGTAAAGGGTGTTGCCGGAAGCAACGCACAGCCTGTCCAGCGGCGCCGTAAAGGTATGCAGGGAAACAGGCTGCGCGGTATCCTGTTCCGTTATATTGGTGTAGGCGACCAGGTTTTGCCGGTTCCAGTGGTCTATGCCGTAAACGGTACCGTCCTGCGCAACGGTAAACGTATATAAAGAGGCGCTCAGCTCTGTGGTGTGGAAATCGGCCAGCGAGGCGCCGGATAAATCGTAAACGATCATGGAGGAACGGCCGTTTTCTTCGGCGGTCAAAATATATAAACGGCCGTCGGTATGGCAGAGCTCCGTATAATTTGTGTCAAAGGTATGCTCCTGCAGCAGGTAGCCCTGCTGGCTGAGCTTTGCGATATACATACGGTCGTCCCTGTTTTGCACCAGGAAATACCCCTGGTCTGTTCCGGGTACCAGCTGTGTGGAGGCGTTGACGGTGATGTTCAGCTTTGTGCCGGCGGGCATATTGACAGAGATGCCCACCATGGCCGCGCCGCACAGCAGGCTGGCAACGGAAAGCAGCGCGATGACAAGCAGTACAAGCCGCCGTTTTCTGCAGATAGTTTTCAGCATTTTCTTTCCCTCTTTGATACAGAATTTACCATTTTGATGACTACTACTATAATAAAAATTGCAGTGTAAAGGCAAAAAGTGTGAAATTCTTTCATTTTTTTTGAAATAAAAGCGCGGCGTCTCCATAGGAGGGTCCGTGCATCTTTTTTTGACAAAATATGTTTTTGTATTCTGATTTGTTTGCAAAGCACCGCTTTTTTTATGCTTTTTATGCAAGGTTTTTCTCTTTTCTTCCACATATTTGCAAACGGCGGCCGTGAAACATTTTTATGGCAACAAGATATGCAGTTGCTGTTGCACAGAATGCATATATATGGAGGTATTTACATTTTCTACATATTTTTTGCGTGATTTTTATTGTGTTTTGGCTTTGGATTCCGTATGATAATGGTGAAAATATTTCACTGCGCCGTTTTGCCGTAAAGTTTTGAAAATAGGAGAATGTGAATGCGGAGATTATTTGGAAAAACGGTGGTCCATTACGAAAACAATATATTGTCATATTACTTAACAGGAAGCCGGAAAGAAGGCTATGCCATTACCATACGGCAAACGAAAGAGCATGAGGTTCGCTGCGCCCAATGCGCGTGCGTGGACAGGAGCACCGTTGGAGCAATGCGTTTATGCAATCGGCTGGTAAGGGGAATGGTGTTCCCCGAACAGCTGCAGGAGATTATGGAGGATCAGGCCTGAGGGGTATTGCGGCCGGGTGCGGTGGGATATTTCAAAAGCACTATGAATTGCATAGTGCTTTTGCTTTTTTAAGGGAAGCATTGCGGATAATACGTATTTATACATATAAAATAGCTGCTTTGTTTTTTATATCATATTTTTTTGAATGCGCACTTTTTTAGAACTTTCTAAAGGGAATTTAACATAGATTTAACATTGGGGCATTACAATAAAACAGATAGAAAAAACGATGAGGGTTGGAGGTCAAACAAGGATGAAACGGATTTTGTCCCTGCTTACCATAGTGATTTTAGCAGCTGCAGCCGGCCTGCTTACGGCCTGCGGCCCGGAGCTGACCGGTACCAAATTGTCCGGCAGCCAGGATACCAGCAGCACCGTTGCGGGCAAGCTGACCCTGAACGGCTCTACTTCCATGACAAGGGTATGCCAGGCGCTGGGGGAGGCGTTCAGCGAAAAATATGCCGGTGTTTCGGTGGAAAAAAGCGGCACGGGCTCGGGTGATGCGCCCAACTCCGTGCGCTCGGGCATTGCGCTGATAGGCGATATGTCCCGGGAGCTCAAGGACAGTGAAAATCCGCAGGAATTTGAAATCAGGCAGATTGCCGTTGACGGCATTGCCCTTGCGGTCCATAAGGACAATCCTGTGCAGGATTTGACAACGGAGCAGGTAAAACAGATATTTACAGGCGAAATTACAAGCTGGAGCCAGCTGGGCGGTTTGGACCAGTCCATTACCACCCTGGGCAGGGAGGCGGCCTCCGGCACAAGGGACGGCTTTGAGTCTATTTTCAGCATTGAATCTCCCGTGTATGCCGCAGAGCTTTCTTCCACAGGCGAAATTGTGACGAAGGTTTCCAGCGACAGCTCCGCCATTGGCTATGTTTCGCTGGAATCCTTAAATGACAATGTGGTGGCCTGCAAGGTGGACGGCGTGCAGCCGACGGAGGAAAACATAGCAAACGGTACGTATACCGTACAGCGCCCCTTTATCCAGATTTACAAAAAGGGGACGGACAGCGCGCTGATCGATGCGTGGTTTGCGTTTATCGAATCCCCGCAGGGACAGCAGATCATCAGGGACGTGGGCCTGATCGGCACCGCCGGCCGGGAGCCTTACGCAGAACCGTGAGCGAAAAAAGGAATTGGTGAAGTATGGGTATTTCAATGAGTGACCTGACAGCCCAAAAAAGGCTGGAAAAGGTAAATCTGATAAAGCGTATTATTGCGATGGTGCTGGGCGCCGGCTCTGTGGTCATGTTTTTTTTGCCGTACGCGCAGTTTGTATTTAAAGATACAAAGTATGTGACCAGCGGGCTGGATTTGCTGATTGCCAGCGGGTTCCGCGTGGAGACCGGCACGGTCAGCGCGCTGGTGGGCATTCCGGTGCTGATTCGTATTGCGGCAGTTGCCGGCGCCGTGTTCGCACTGGCAGGCGCGGTGCTTATCTTTTTTAAGCGGCCTGTGCTGTCCGGGCTGTCGTTTGTGCTTTCTGCCGTGACGCCGCTGGTGGTGCTGCTTTCCACCGCCGGCATTCAGGCGGATGTGACCGCTTTGAATATCAGCAATGTGACGGTGGGCTATATGGCGCCGTTTGTCTATGTACTGGCAGCGGGCCTTGCCTGCGCGGTGCTTGCGCTTTCCACACAGGGTGTGGAGAAGCTGGCAAGAGCGATTTTCCTGACCTTTGCGTGTGTGTCCATTGCCGCGGTTCTGACCATTACCGTTTATATTTTTTCGGCGGGTATTCCCGCTATGGCGCAAATCGGCGTGTTCCGGTTCCTGTTCGGCACCACGTGGGACGCTTCCACTGAGCAGTTTGGTATTCTGCCGCTGATTTTGGCTTCCATTTGCGGTACGGCGGGGGCCATTGTGATAGGCGTGCCCATTGGTATTTTGACCGCGGTGTTTTTAACGGAAATTGCAAAGCCGAAGGTAGCGAAAATCATTCACCCGGCCATAGAGCTGCTGGCGGGTATCCCCTCGGTGGTATACGGCTTTTTCGGTATGCTGGTCATTGTACCGGCGATTCGGGCGGTATTTCCCGGGAAAACCATTGGTGACAGCCTGCTGGCCGCTATTATTATTCTGGCAATTATGGTTATACCCACCATTGTCAATGTAACGGAAAACGCGCTGCGGGCCGTGCCCAAGTCTTACAGGGAGGCTTCTCTGGGGCTGGGCGCAACGCCCATTAAAACGATTTTCAAGGTGACCATTCCCGCGGCCCGGTCCGGCATTTTGTCCGGTGTGATTTTGGGTGTGGGCAGGGCCATTGGAGAGACCATGGCCGTGATCATGGTGGCGGGCAACGTTGCCAATATGCCCACGCTGCTGGGCACGACCAGATTTTTGACAACGGGCATCGCCATGGAAATGTCGTATGCTTCCGGCCTGCACCGTCAGGCGCTGTTTGCCATTGGGCTGGTGCTGTTTATTTTTATTATGATCGTCAATATTTCCTTTACGGTTATTTCAAGGAAAGGAGCGAAAGTAAATGCGTAGCAATACTGCCGCGGTACAGACGGCGCAGCCGCCGCAGCCGCATAAGCCCCAGTCTTTGTACCGGAAAAAAAGCCATAAGTCCGACATTGTGCTCAGGGTCGTGATCTATACGGCGACGGTGATCACGGTAGCCGCGCTGATTGGCATCATCGGCTATATTTTGTGGAACGGCGTGCCCCATATTACATGGTCCTTCCTCTCCTCGGCTTATTCGGAAACAAGGGAGAGCATGAAGGGTATTCTGCCCATGATCATCAACACGCTGTATATTGTGGTGATTACCCTGCTGATTTCGGCGCCCATTGGGATTTCTGCGGCCATTTACCTGACCCAGTACGCAAAGCAGGGCAAGCTGGTGCGCGCCATTCGGTTTACAACGGAGGTGCTTTCCGGTATTCCGTCCATTATTTTCGGCCTGTTCGGCTATACGGTGTTTTGCATTCTGTTCCGGCTGCAAACGTCCATTATTGCAGGCTGTTTGACCATGGCCATCTGCGTGCTGCCGACCATTATCCGCACCACGGAGGAGGCGCTGCTGGCTGTGCCCGGCTCTTATAAGGAAGGGGCGCTGGCTTTGGGCGCGGGCAAGTTCCGCGTGATTATGGGTATTGTGCTGCCCTGCGCCATGCCCGGCGTGCTGACTGCGGTGATTTTGGCAATGGGCCGCATTGTGGGAGAATCGGCCGCGCTGCTGTTTACCTCGGGTCTTTCTTACAATATGCCCAACGGCTTTTTCTCTCAAATCATGTCCAGCGGACGGACGCTGACGCTGCATTTGTACCAAACGGCCAGAGAGGCGGCATCGCCTGACGCGCTGAGCATTGCGTTTGCCACGGCTTCTGTTTTGCTGATTTTTATTTTTATTCTGAACCGTTTGGCAAGCCTGCTTTCCAAGGTGCTAAAGAAAGGATAGTCTTACATGAGTAGTACAGAGATCAATCCCAACGCAAAGGTCTCCATTCGGGACCTGAATTTATATTACGGCGATTTTCACGCGCTCAAGGGCCTGAATATCGACATTCCGCCCAATAAGGTCACGGCGTTTATCGGCCCCTCCGGCTGCGGCAAATCTACTTGCCTGAAAACGCTGAACCGTATGAACGATTTGGTGGACGGCTGTAAGATCACAGGCAAAATCACCATTGACGGCGAGGATATTTACGATCCCCGCACGGACATCAACCTGCTGAGAAAACGCGCGGGCATGGTGTTCCAAAAAGCGAACCCGTTTCCCATGTCCATTTACGACAATATTGCTTACGGCCCCAGGGTGCACGGGATCAAGTCCAAGGCAAAGCTGGACGAGATTGTGGAAAATTCCCTGCGCAGCGCGGCGCTGTGGGACGAGGTAAAGGACCGCTTGAAAAAATCGGCGCTGGGTATGTCCGGCGGCCAGCAGCAGCGGCTTTGCATTGCCCGCGCGCTGGCGGTGGAGCCGGATATTATCCTGATGGATGAGCCGACCTCTGCGCTGGACCCTATTTCTACCCTGAAAATTGAGGATTTGATGGACGATTTGCGTGAAAAATATACGGTCATCATTGTGACCCACAATATGCAGCAGGCGGCGCGTATTGCGGACAACACCGCTTTTTTCCTGACCGGGGAGATTGTGGAATATACGGATACACAAACCATGTTCAACAACCCGAAAGACGAGAGGACCGAACGTTACATTACCGGCCGCTTTGGTTGATTTTGCGTTCCATTAGGAGAATGTTTACAAATTTACGGAAAAATGCTAAACTATTATGGATATATTACATGAAACGATTTGTTTCGTTGGCTGGAGGTAACAGGAATGCCGAGAAAATTATTCGACCATGAGCTGGAAGAGCTGGTAAGAGAAATGACCGATTTGGGCAATACCGTGGACGACCGGTTTGAAAAAACCATTGAATGCCTGCGTACGGTGGATATAGAAAAAGCCAAATATGTTGCCGAGCATGATTTTGAAATAGACAGAAAAGAGCATAAAATAGAAATTGTGTGCCTGAATTTGATTGCGCTGCAGCAGCCTATTGCAAAGGATTTGCGCATGATTGCCGCGTGCCTGAAAATTTTGACCGATATTGAGCGTGAGGGCGACCAGTGCGCCGATATTTGCGAGATTTTAAGCACGGGACAGGTATACGGCAACAGCCTGGTCGTATCCAAAATCATACAGATGATGGAGGCGGCGCGGGATATGTTCCGCCGCGCCATGGACGTGTTTATCAGCCGTGACGTGAAAGAGGCGGAGGATATTTGCAAAAGCGATGATTTTGTGGACAATATGTTCTCTAAAATCATTCTGGAAATCAGCAGCACCATTACCCAGAGCTCCAATGTTATGGGAGATGTGGATTTGCTGCTGATTACAAAATACGCAGAGCGGCTGGCCGACCACGCGACGAATATTGCAGAATGGGTCATTTATATTGAAACAGGCGAGCACCCTGACCTGAACAAGCACGCATTGGCCGGCGCAAACATATACGGGCAAAACGGTTCCGGGCAGGAGACGTCTTGAAAGGGTGGAAGCTAAATGGCGCTGGTTTATGTGGCGGACGATGAAGAGAATATCTGCAAATTAGTGGCGTTCGGACTTAGGGACGAGGGCTTTGAGACCGCTACGTTTACGGACGGGAACGCTTTGCTGGAGGCAATGGAGAAGCGTAAGCCGGACGCTGTGATCCTGGACTGGATGATGCCGCCGCCGGACGGCCTGACCATTTGCCGTACCCTGCGGGGCAGGGAGGATACCAAATATATCCCCATTTTGCTGCTTACGGCCCGCGGTGCCGAGGTGGACAAGGTGCTGGGGCTGGAAATGGGCGCGGACGATTATATTGTAAAGCCCTTTGGGGTAAAAGAAGTATGCGCCCGCGTGCGCGCGGTGCTGCGCCGTACGGAAAGCCGGGCGCAGGCGCGGCAGGAAGAGAAAATCACAGGCGGCGGCATTACCGTGGACATTGTTTCTCACACGGTTTTTAAAGGGGACAGGGCCGTAGAGCTTACGGCAAAGGAATTTGACCTGCTGGTCATGCTGATGCGCAATGCGGGCCGCGTGCTGACAAGGGACACGCTGCTTGACCGGGTATGGGGCGTGGAATATTTCGGCGATACCCGCACGGTGGATGTGCATATGCGTTACCTGCGTCAGAAAATAGAAGATAATCCGGATACGCCGCGGCTGCTGCAAACGGTGCGCGGGGTAGGTTATAAATTTGTGGGTGAATAAAGGGGGCCGGTTATGAGGAAGCGCTTGATGGCAGGTACAGCAGCGATCATCATAGCCGGCTTTCTTGTTGCGTTTTCGCTGGCGGCAAAATTGGTGCAGGACCAGTACCAGCTGGAATTTACCCGCAGGCTGGACGCGGTGCTGGCCATGATGGAATCTCAGGAAAGCGCCATTGGGGAGGACCCTCAGGGGTTTGCTGTGAAAATCGGGCAGGAGCTGCGGCTGAAAAACCAGGAGATACGCATTACCGTGCTGGACGCCGGCGGCAATGTCATAGGCGACAGCGCGGCACAGGGACAGGACAGCCTGCCGCAGGAAAACCACCTGCACCGGCCGGAGGTACAGCAGGCGCGGCAGGGCGCTGTTGGTTATGACACAAGAAAAAGCGACAGCACGGACCGGGAATACTACTATGCGGCCGTGCAGGTGGGGGACCGTTATTTTTTAAGGGCGGCGCTGCCCACGGAAGAAATGCGGCACGCGGTCTCTATGGTGTGGATATACGCCATGGTCGCCGCGGCGGCCGGCTGCGTGGTGGTGGTGCCGCTTACATGGCTGATTTTCACGCGGCTTTCCAAACCGCTCAAGCAGCTGTCGGATGCTTCCCTGAAGCTGGCCGCGGGAGATTATACCAGCCGTGTGGAGGGGATATACAGGGACGAGATGGGCAATTTGGCCCGCACGTTCAATGTGATGGCGGACAATACCCAGCGTGCCATTGACGAAATGAAAAGCAAACAGCACCAGCTGGAGGGCGTTTTGCAGGGTATGCACGACGGTGTGCTTGCCGTTGACGGGGACAATGTGCTCCTGTTTTTAAACGACAGCGCCAAGCAAATGCTCGGCGTTGCCGCGCTGCAGACGGGAAAGCCGTTTGAGGGCAGCCTGCTGGTGGGTAAAATCTCCGCGGTCATCAACCGGGCGCTGCGGGAGGGGAAAATCATAGAGGATTCGGCGGTGTCCGCGGCAAGCCCGCAGGGAGAGCGGATTTTTACCGTATACGCCACGCCCATTCAAAACAACCGCACCTCGGCCGTTTTGGCGGTGATTGCCGATGTGACCCATATAAGCAGGCTGGAGCAGCTGCGCAGTGAGTTTGTAGCCAACGTGACCCACGAGCTGAAAACGCCCCTTACGGCCATACGGGGCAGCATTGAGCTGCTCAAAAGCGCGGACAGAGACCAGGAGACCCGCCGCTATTTTTACGATGTGCTGGATATTGAGGCGGAACGGCTGCACCATTTGATAGACGATATGCTGGTGCTTTCGCAAATTGAGAACGCAAGGCCGGACGGCATGGACCAGCGCTGCGACGTTGCCCGGGAAATTCGGGAGACGGCCGCAAGGCTGCGGCCCATTGCGGAAAAGGAGCACATTACCTTACAGCTGGATTTGCAGGACGACATTTGTGTGGCGTGCTCTCCCTCCCGTTTACAGCAGATGCTGGGCAATTTGATCGAAAACGCCATCAAATATAACCAGCCGCACGGTTCGGTCAAAATCACGGCGGAAAAATCCCGCCAAATGGCGGTCATACGCATTCAGGACACGGGTATCGGCATTGAGGAGGAGCATTTTAACAGGCTGTTTGAACGGTTCTACCGTGTAGATACCAGCCGGTCCAGGGCCATTGGCGGTACAGGCCTGGGGCTTTCCATTGTAAAGCATCTGGCGGTGCTTTACGGCGGAGAGGTCAGCGTGGAAAGCACGCCGGGCAAGGGCAGTACGTTTACGGTGCGCCTGCCGCTTCTTTTGCCGGAAAAGACCGGTACATAGCGCCGCCGGCACAGCGGCGGCAAAACAGCAGCGGCAGTTGCCCTGCTGTTTTTTATATGGAATGTACGGCGCCGCCGGTGCATACAAATGGAATATTCATTTTGATTTTTACTATTAGTATAATTTTTCGTTGAAAAAACCGCTTTCCTGTGTTAAAATAATAGCGTTTTCATTTGCTGCCCCTGCGGCGGCAGATATTTGATTGTTGTTTTGATTGAAGAAGGAGTAAAACATGAGCGAACAAGAACAGCTTCCAAAGGTGCAGAAGGAGCCAAAGCCGCCGGAGGAGCAGCGTAAGAAAAGAAAAATTGCCATTATCATCACCATTATTGTGTGTGTTTTGATTGTGCTGGTCGTCACGCTGTGCTCTGTCTTTTTAACGGGCGGGCAGCCGGGGACGGAGCGTCCGGCCGCGGGAAATGCAGAACAGCAGGAAAGCGCGGAGGAAACGGCCTCCGGCGAAGAGGAGACAGCGGCGGGAGGCACCGCGCACAAGCCGGTTTATATCGACCCGGACTATGACGGGGTAACAGGCGGCGCCCAGGCAGGCCTGGCGGGCGGTAACGCCGGTGGCGGCACGGCGGCGGACGGCGGCGGTGCGCAGCAGGATCAAAACGGTGCGCAAACGGCTGTGGGCAAGGTGGTGCTGGACGCCGTGGATAAAAAGCTGCTGGAGGGTACGACGGTCACCCTGCAGGCGGAGGTACTGCCGGAAAACGCTGCGGACAAAAGCCTGACGTGGGCAAGCAGCAATCCGGCGGTTGCCACGGTAGAGCGGGGCGTGGTCACCGGCAGGACCCCGGGCGTTGCGGTGATCACAGCCACAGCCTCCAACGGGAAGTCCTCTGCCTGCGTGGTAACGGTGCGGGCCAAAACCGCTTATGACGCCCCCTATGACAAGGACGCCATCTACGCGGATATGGTGGCCTACGGTACGGGCAAGGGCTTTACGCCGGATACCTCCCTTTCCATGGACAGCGCCGCGTATTTTGAAGAATATACAGGGGACGGCTGGTACCAGGACGCGCCGGAATCCTTGTGGAGCAGATGCGCCTGGATGCTCGATAACGCGGCCCAGGCTGTGACCGAGCGCACCGGCGGCGTGGACGGCCACCGCTTCCATGTGGTTTTGCAGGGAGACAATAACGGGGAATACCGCATTTACGTTATCTATCAGTAACGGGAAAAGGGCTTTTCTTTTGGAAAAGCCCTTTTATTTTGCGCCGGCGGCAGGCAGGAAATCTTTTTCCGTTTGAGGCATGACGGTCCCCGGCGCGACATATGGATATAGCACGGAAAGGTGTGGTTGTTGTGTTCATATGCTCCATAAAGCCGAAAATCAAAACGGCTGTTATTGTGCTTTTGGGAATTGCCGCGGCGGTGATCGTCACTTTGATTATTTATTTTAATTTCAGAGGGGAAACGTGGGTTATGGCCGCGGGGACGCGGTATTCCGTGCAGGCGGGGGAAAATGAAGAACGGGTCGGCTTTTTGCGGCAGTTTGGCTGGGAGGTGGAGCCGGAGCCGGTCTCCGTGGAGGAGGTGGTGATCCCCGCGGCGTTTAACCAGGTGTACCGGCGCTATAACGAACTGCAGAAAGCACAGGGCCTGGATTTGGAAGCATACGCGGGAAAAACCGTGAAAAAGGTAGTTTACCGGGTCACCAATTACCAGCGGCAGGATACCGTTGTGCACGCGACACTGCTGATTTACCGGGACAGGGTCATCGGCGGGGATATCAGCTCGGCTGAGCTGGACGGCTTTATGTACGGCTTTGCGGGAGCGGAGGCCGAGGAAAACGGCGCGGCGCCGGATGCCGCGTCCTCCGGTATACAGGAGACGGTGCAGCAGCCGCGGCAGGCGCTTTCCGCAGAGGTGTACCCTACGGATTAAAAGGGCTTTTTTCCAAAAGCGAAGTATGGTAAAATAAAGCTGCTGACAACAGGAGCGGATAGAACATGAAAGAACGTTTGGATAAAATACTGGCCTCTCAAAATATAGGGAGCCGGAAAGAAGCGGGCCTGCTGATACGCAGGGGAGCGGTGACGGTCAACGGCGCCGTGGTAAAGCAGGCCGACAGCAAGGCGGACGGGGATACGGACGAAATTTGCGTCAATGGTGCGCCGCTGCGGTATAAACGCCGTTTGTACCTGATGATGAACAAGCCGGCGGGCGTGCTGAGCGCGGCCAGGGACAGCCGCATGGCAACGGTGCTGGACCTGCTGCCCGAGACCTTCCGCCGCAGGGGGCTGTTTCCCGCCGGCAGGCTGGATAAGGATACCTGCGGGCTGCTGATCATTACGGACGACGGGGCGTTTGCCCACCGTATGCTGTCCCCCAAAAGCGGGATACCCAAGGTATACCGGGCAAGGCTGGACGCGCCGGTAACGGACGAGGATGTGCTTGCCTTTGAGGCAGGGCTTGTGATAGGGGATCTGCACTGTCTGCCCGCCCGCTTGGAGCGTCTGGAAACAGACGGCGCGCCCTGGGCGCAGGTGACCGTTTACGAGGGAAAGTTCCACCAGGTAAAGCGTATGTTTGCCTGCCGCGGCAGGAAAGTGGAATACCTGGAGCGGATAAAAATAGGAAATTTGGCGCTGGATACCCGTTTGTCCCCGGGAGAAACACGGGAATTGACAGAACAGGAGCGATTTGCGGTTTTTGCATAAATTACGGTAAAAAGAACTGTATATTGTGACAGTTCTTTTTTTATATACAAAATACACAAATCAACCGAAAAAAAGAGCGGGCGGAAAATTTTAAAAATCTCGGATTTTTGAAAAAAATCATATGAATTTATGCGAAACAGGTTGAAAAAAACATAATCTTTGTGTAAAATAAATAATACAATCCGGAGTTGTGCTGACAAACTTACCAAATGTTCAAAAAAAATCAAGGCTTTCATCAACAAATTGCTTTGCACAAATTTTACAATAAAAAGTGAGGGGGAACCATATGTCGAACAGATTATTCCAGGGCGTCATTCACCAAATGCGTGACGCCATTGACAGGACCATCGGCGTTATGGACGAAACGTCCGTTATCATCGCGTGCAGTGAGCTTGGCAGAATCGGTGAAGTTAACGAAAGCGTAAACGCGGAGACCATGGCCTCTACGGATACATTTGTGCTCAACGGCTATACGTATAAATCCTTTGGCAGCCGCCCAAAGCCGGAATTTGCCGTGTTTGTGTCCGGTACGGACGGGGAGGCCGTAAAATACGCCAATCTGCTGGCAATTTCCCTTGGCAGCATCAAACAGTATTACGACGAAAAATATGACCGCAGCAATTTTATCAAAAATGTGATCCTGGATAATATCCTGCCCGGCGACATTTACTTAAAGGCACGGGAGCTGCGCTTTAATACGGACGTAAGCCGCGTTTGCATGCTGATCAAAATCACCAATAAATCGGACGTGTCCGCGTATGATGTGATTCAGAACCTGTTTCCGGACAAGACAAAGGATTTTATCATCAATATCAATGAAACGGACATTGCCCTTGTTAAGGAAATCCGCAACGATATTGAGATGAAAGACCTGGATAAGCTGGCAAGCTCGATTGTAGATACCCTTTCCAGCGAATATTATATCCACTGCGTGATTGGCATTGGCACCATTGTTGTGGGCATTAAGGATTTGGCGCGTTCCTTTAAGGAGGCCCAGGTGGCAATGGAGGTAGGCAAGGTGTTCGATACGGAAAAAACCATTGTCAGCTACGACAATTTGGGCATTGCCCGCCTGATTTACCAGCTGCCCACCACCTTGTGCGATATGTTCCTGAAAGAGGTATTCAAACGGGGCTCTATTGAGTCTTTGGACCATGAGACGTTGTTTACCATTCAGCGGTTTTTTGAGAACAACCTGAATGTGTCCGAAACCTCCCGCAAGCTGTTTGTCCACAGGAACACGCTGGTGTACCGTTTGGAGAAAATCAAAAAAATCACAGGCCTGGATTTGCGCGAATTTGAGGACGCCATTGTGTTCAAGGTCGCGTTGATGGTGAAAAAGTACCTTTCTTCCAATCCTGTAAAATTTTAGAATAAATTTCCCCTGTATACTCCTGTTTCCGCGGGAGTTCACAAAATTATTACAAAATAATTACAGAAAATTTCTATTAAAGAATTAAAACAGAAAATCCCATTGGTATGATTGTATATGATATCAGTGGGTTTTCATTTATTTTCAAAAAACTTGTCCTGAATTTTGATACCAATGAGGAGAATTTGTTTTGATAGAATTTAAGAATGTCTCCAAAGTATATCCCAACGGTGCGGTTGCTTTGAAGAATGTCAGCATCAATATCAATAAGGGAGAATTTGTGTTTATCGTAGGTTCTTCCGGCGCGGGTAAAAGTACGTTTTTAAAATTGATTATGTGCGAGGAAAAGCCGGAGTCCGGCGATATTATATTCAATGGGCGAAATTTGTCAAATATACACAAAAGAGAGGTGCCGTACATTCGGCGCAATATGGGCATTGTGTTCCAGGATTTCCGCCTGATAGACCATATGACCGTATATGACAATGTGGCCTTTGCCATGCACGTGGTAGGGGCAAACAACCGCGAGATCAAAAAGCGTGTGCCGTATATCTGCGGGCTGGTGGGCCTTGAAAAGAAAATGAAATGCAAGCCCCATGAGCTTTCCGGCGGTGAGCAGCAGCGTGTCGGCCTGGCAAGGGCGCTGGTCAATAACCCGAAAATCATTATTGCGGACGAGCCTACGGGCAATGTGGACCCGGATCTGTCCTTTGAGATCGTGGATTTGCTCAGCGAAATCAACCGCCGGGGCACCACGGTGCTTATGGTTACCCACGAGCATGATTTGGTGCAGCATTTCCATAAACGGGTCATTGAAATACACGGCGGCGTTGTGGTTGCGGATACCAATGTAAAAACACAGCCTCAGCCGTATATCCGGGGAATGTCCCCCGAGGAGACGGCGCCTGCGGCTGCGCAGGCGGACAGCCTGTACCGGGAAAGCGACCGGCCGGAGCCGGAGGTATTGCCGGAAACCGATTACCAGGCAATGCTGAAAAAATACAGCGCGGTGTCTGAAACAGAGCCGGAGCAAGACGCTAAGGCGTATGTGCCGGGCCATATGACAGAGCACGTGGTGGATATTGAGACAGTCTCTCAGCCGGAAGAAACGGTGATCCATTACGACGACGGGCTGGAGGAGCTGGAAACCGCACTGAGAGAGGAAACGGCGGAGCATGAGCAGGACGATAAGGAGGTGGCGGGCAGATGAAATTCGGCTACCTTTTTAAAGAGGGCGTAAAAAACGCCTGGTCCAACCGTACCATGACGATTGCTTCCATTGCGGTCCTGGTCTCCTGTTTGCTGCTGACCGGCTCGGCGGTGCTGTTCTCTTTGAACCTTGCCCGGGCCATGGAGGTGTTCCAGGGAGGCAACTCCATTCAGGTCTATTTGAATGACGGTATGCCCACGCTGGAGTCCGTGAAAATAGGGGAGCAGATACAGGCCATTGAAAATGTGGAAAGCTGCGAATTCGTTCCCAAGGACGAGGCGGTGCAAAGCTATATCAACGCCCTGGGCGGCGACGGCGATATTCTGGCGGGCCTGACGGGAGAAAACAACCCGCTGCCGGATGCGTTCCGTATTTCGCTCAAGGATCTGTCCATTTACGAGGAAACGGCGCAGCAGATCATGAGTATAGAAGGCGTGCAGAAAATCAACGATTATTCGGAGGTTGCCAATAAGCTGACAAGGCTGGATACCATGGTAAAGATCGTAGCTATCAGCGTGGTGGCGGTGCTGGGTATTGTTTCCCTGTTCATCATTGCCAATACCATTCGCGTGACCATGCATTCCAGAAGACTGGAGATCAGCATTATGAAATCCGTGGGCGCCACCAACGGCTTTGTAAGAATACCGTTTTTGGTCGAGGGCGCTTTGATTGGCTGTATTTCCGGCCTGATTTCCAGCGGATTGGTGGCGCTGGCGTATAATTACGTGATGCAGGTCATTTCCGGCCTGATGTCCTCCTTTGTGCCGCTGCCGCTGGCAACGGTGATACCCTGGACCATACTGGCGTTTGTGGGAGCGGGCATTCTGTTCGGACTGATCGGCGGCCTGATTTCCATCGGCAAATATTTGAATAAAGAAGGGAGCAAGGTCATTGCGTTGTAAGGCTTTTAAAAATAGGATCATCAAAATTGCATTGCTTGCGGCTATGGCTGTTTCCGTAGCCATGGCGCCCATGCTGCAAATGCATTTGGCGCCCGCGGTTTCCGCTGCTTCTTCTTTGGACGAATTGCAGCAGAGGCAGGAGGATATACGCAGGCAGCAGGAAGAAACAAACGCCAAAATAGACAGCCTCAAGGCGGACCAGGCCCAGCAGGAGGAATACAAAAAAGCGCTGGACGAGCAGCTTGCAAACGTCAAGCAGGAAAAATACGTGATACAGGAGCGCATCAATGTGCTGGATGCGCAAATCAGCGAAAAACAGGCGGCCATTGCGGAAAGCCAGCAGGAGATCGATCACAATTTTGACCAGCTGGGCCAGCGTATCAAGGCCATTTACCTGGCGGGCGAGACAACGACGCTGGAGGTATTGCTCCATGCCGGCAGCGCTACGGAGCTGATGGACAATATGGAAGTGGTGCAGAGCATTACCGACCATGACAGAAAGCTGATTGAACAGCTGCAGGCGGCCATTGCTTCTATTAAAGACGAAAAAGCGCAGATAGAGGCCAGCCGCGACGAGGTGGCTGCCGCAAAGCTGGAGCTGGATAAAAAGCAGGACGAAATCAATGCGCTGGTGGAAGAAAGCAACCGTATTTTAGAGGAGCTCAACGCCAATATTGAGGCGGAGCACCAGCATTTGCACGCGCTGGACGAGCAAAGCGCCGAGGCGGCCGCGGCTGTGGACCAGTGGTTTGCGGACTACTACGCCCAGCAGAGCCAGAACAGCGGTGCTGTAAGCGGCGGCGCCGGCAGCGGTGCGATCATCAACGGCGGTACCAGTACCTCCGGCTGGATGTTCCCCGCGCCGGGGACCTACGGCCTGACCTCTGACTTCAGCGACGGCAGGAACCACGGCGCGTGGGATATTGCCACCGGCGGCTGCAGCGGCAATCCGATTGTGGCTGCAAAAGCGGGCAGGGTGGTCAATGTAAATACGGACAGCTGGGGCGGCGGCTACGGCACGTACGCGTTTGTGGACCACGGCGGCGGTTACATTACCGTATATGCGCATATGAGCGCAAGGATCGTCAACGTGGGCGACTATGTGGAGCAGGGACAGGTGCTTGGGTACATTGGTACCACCGGCCAGTCCACCGGCCCCCATTTGCATTTTGAAATTCGTTACATGGGCGTAAAGCAGGACCCGTATAACTATTATTCCGATATTTACGGCTCGTTGACAAAATATTTTTGACCGTTACAATATTTTGACGGTCCGCTTGAAGGGAAGCCTGCCAAACGATATGGAAAAGGATTTGCATATGGAAAGGAGTAGGGGGATTTGCTTTGTAAGGCTTTGAGGAACAAAATGGTGAAAATCGCGCTGCTTGCGGCTATGGCTGTTTCCGTGGCTGCGGCGCCCATGCTGCAAATGTATCTGACCCCCGCGGCGCACGCCGCCTCCTCTTTGGAGGAGCTGCAGCAAAAGCAGGAGGAAATCAAACAGCAGCAGGAGGAAACAAAGGCAAAGCTGGAGAGCCTGAAGGCAGACCAGGCGCAGCAGGAGGAGTATAAAAATACCCTTGACCAGCAGCTGTATAATGTAAAGCAGGAAAAATACGTGATACAGGAGCGCATTGACTCCCTTGACGCGCAAATCAGGGAAAAGCAGACGCAAATCGAGGGCAGGCAAACGGAAATCGATCACAACTTTGACCAGCTGGGCCAGCGTATCAAGGCCATTTACCTGGCGGGCGAGACAACAACGCTGGAGGTACTGCTCCATGCCGGCAGCGCTACGGAGCTGATGGATAACATGGAAGTGGTGCAGAGCATTACAGAGCATGACCGTCAGCTGATCGACCGGCTGCAGGAGGCAATCGCTTCCATTAAAGACGAAAAAGCGGTGATAGAGGCCAGCCGTGACGAGGTGGCTGCCGCAAAGCTGGAGCTGGACAAAAAGCAGGCGGAAATCAACGCGCTGGTAGAGGAAAGCAACCGGGTGCTGGCACAGCTCAACGCGAATATAGAGGAAGAAAACCAGCATCTGCACGCGCTGGATGAGCAGAGCGCTGAAGCCGCCGCCGCGGTAAACCAGTGGTTTGCACAGTACTATGCCCAGCAGGGCGGCAGCGGCAATGTTGTAGCGGCGCCCAGCACCGGCGGCTGGCTGTGGCCCGCGCCGGGCACTTACGGCATCACCTCTACATTTTATGATTCCGCAGGCAGGCCGTCCGCGCACGGTGCCCTGGATATTTCCTCCGGCGGCTGCTACGGCAACTTGATTGTTGCCACACGGGCAGGCACGGTCATGAACGCCATGCCGGACCCCTACGGCTACGGCATTTACGTTATGCTGGACCATGGCGACGGCTATGTGACCATTTACGGCCATATGAGCAGTAAAATCGTTTCTGCCGGCCAGTATGTAAGCCAGGGACAAACGTTAGGGTATATTGGAAGCACCGGCTATTCCACCGGTCCGCACCTGCATTTTGAGGTGCGCTACTACGGCCGGCAGGTAGACCCGCAGCAATTTGTGGGATATTAAGAAAAAGGCTTTCGCACCGGGTGCGGAGGCTTTTCTTTTTTATCAATGCTTTGCGCAGGGGGCTGTCCCGTGCTTTTTGCGGTTTTACCGGCCGTGCTTTGCCGCGGCGGGACAAAAGCGGGTATTTTTGCCGGAAGGCATGGATTATCATTGACAGATACGGGTGCGTTTACTATAATAGAACATAAGTATAAATCAAAGTACGCGGCAATTTATTTGCGCGGCACACCCATTTTAAATCAATTTGCATAAAGGTGGTTATTGACAGATGTCTAAACCGATTTTTTTGACAGAAGAAGGCCTTGCGGCGCTGGAGCAGGAGCTGGAGGATCTGAAATCCGTCAAGCGTAAAGAAATTGCGGAGAAAATCAAAGTCGCGCTGTCTTTCGGCGATTTGTCCGAAAACAGTGAATATGACGAGGCGAAAAACGACCAGGCCATTGTAGAGGCACGTATTGCAGATATTGAAGTGATGCTCAAGAACGTGCAGGTCATTGATGAAAGCGAGCTGAGCACGGAAAATATCCACATTGGCTCTAAGGTAGAGGTAAAGGTGACGGTGGTCAAAAACGGAGAAACCAGTGTAAAAGAGTACCGTATCGTAGGCTCTAATGAAGCAAACCCCAAAGCAGGCAGAATCTCTGACGAGTCTTTGATCGGCAAATCTCTGCTGGGGCATACTGTGGGGGACAAGGTGGAAATAGAAGTACCTGCAGGGGTTATGCTGTATGAAGTGCTGAGTATTTCAAAGTAAGATGGCAGGGGCGGCGTGAGTTTTTCACCGCCCTTTTGTTTTTAAGATGTTGATGTAGGGAGAGTATAACATGAGCGATAAGGAAAAAGAGGCTATGCAGGAAGAACAGCAGCAGGACGTCAGTGAGCTGCTGCAAATTCGCCGGGACAAGCTGGCTGCGCTGCAGGCGCAGGGACAAAATCCGTTTTTTGTCAATACCTGCGACAAGGACATCAGCGCGCAGGAGATACACGACCGCTTTGAGGAGCTGGAAGGAAAAGACGTATGTATTGCCGGCCGTATTATGAGCTGGCGCGACATGGGCAAGGCCAGCTTTATGGATATTCACGACCGTTCCGGCCGGGTGCAGGTGTATTTAAAAATAGATGAAGTGGGAGAGGACGTGTACAAAGGCCTTTCCAATTGGGATTTGGGCGACATTGCCGAGGTCAAGGGCTATGTGTTCCGCACCCGCAGGGGAGAAATCTCCGTGCACGCAAAATCCATTCGCCTGCTTTCCAAATCTTTGCTGCCGCTGCCGGAAAAATTCCACGGGCTCAAAGATACGGATCTGCGCTACCGCCAGCGTTATGTGGATTTGATCGTCAATCCGGAGGTCAAGGACACTTTTATCAAGCGCAGCAAAATCATCAGCACCATGCGCGCCGTATTGGACGATATGGGCTTTATTGAGGTAGAGACCCCGATTTTGAATACCATTGCCGGCGGCGCCGCTGCAAGGCCGTTTATCACCCATCATAATACCCTGAATATGGATCTGTTCCTGCGTATTGCGCCGGAGCTGTATTTAAAACGCCTGATTGTAGGCGGTATGGAAAAGGTGTATGAGATTGGGCGGCAGTTCCGCAATGAGGGTATGTCCGTAAAGCATAATCCGGAATTTACCACCATTGAGCTGTACCAGGCTTACACGGATTATCACGGCATGATGGATATTACGGAACGGCTGATCAACGCCTGTGCCCGGGCCGTCTGCGGCAGTGACGTGATCACATACCAGGGCGAGGAAGTCAATTTGCAAAAGCCGTTTTGCCGTTTGACCATGATCGAGGCCGTAAAGCAATATACGGGTGTGGATTTTGACGCCTTTGCAGGTGACGATCAAAAGGCGCACGCTGCAGCAAAGGAGCTGGGCCTGCCCGTGGAAAAGCACCATGTTTGGGGCGATATTCTGAATCTTGCCTTTGAGGAAAAGGTGGAGGAGCATCTGGTGCAGCCTACGTTTATCTGCGATTATCCCGTGGAGGTCTCGCCGCTGACAAAACGGAAAGCGGACCGGCCGGAGCTGGTAGAGCGTTTTGAGCTGTTTATTACCCGCCGCGAATTTGCCAACGCTTATACGGAGCTCAACGACCCCATTGACCAGAAGGAGCGCTTTGAGTACCAGATGAAGCTGCGGGAGCAGGGAGACGAAGAAGCCAACCAGATAGACGAGGACTTTATTACGGCGCTGGAGTACGGTATGCCTCCCACAGGCGGCATGGGCATGGGTATAGACCGCCTGACCATGCTGCTTACAGACAGCGCGTCTATCCGCGACGTACTGCTGTTCCCCACAATGAAGCCGAAAGAATAAATGTTGATACAGGAAAGAGATGACGATACCATGAGAAGCGATTTAATGAAAGGCGGCCCCAGCCGCGCACCGCAGCGTTCCCTGCTGCGCGCGCTGGGACTTTCGGATATGGAACTGACCCGCCCGTTTATCGGCGTGGTTTGCTCCAAAAGCGATTATATTCCGGGACATAAGCACCTGGGCGAGATCGCGGAGGCGGTAAAAGCAGGCATCCGCAATGCCGGAGGCGTTCCTTTTGAGTTTGAGACCATTGGCGTTTGCGACGGTCTTGCCATGGGGCACCAGGGCATGAAATATTCCCTTTGCTCCCGCGAGCTGATTGCGGATTCCGTAGAGGTGATGCTCACCGCCCACCCGCTGGACGCGGTGGTGTTTATCCCAAACTGCGACAAAATTGTGCCGGGTATGCTGATGGCCGCGTGCCGTTTGAATTTGCCCAGCATTTTTGTCAGCGGCGGCCCCATGCTGCCGGGCAAGCATAAAAATACCCGTTTCGGCCTTTCCGAAATGTTCGAGGCGGTAGGCAGCTACGCTTCGGGCCAAATCGATTTGGACGAATTAACGGACATGGAAAAATCCGCCTGCCCCAGCTGCGGCTCCTGCTCCGGTATGTATACGGCCAATTCCATGAACTGCCTGACCGAGGCCATCGGCCTGGCTCTGCCGGGCAACGGCAGCATTCCGGCGGTGCTGTCCGCAAGGACTGCGCTGGCAAAGCAGGCAGGCGAGCAGATCATGGAGCTGCTCAGGCAAAATCTGCGTCCAAAGGATATTTTAAACGAAAAGTCCTTTGAAAACGCGCTGAGAAGCGATATGGCCCTGGGCTGCTCCAGCAATACCGTTTTGCATTTGCTGGCCATTGCGTACGAAGCAGGCGTAAACGTGACCATGGACCTGATCGATGAAATCAGTAAAACGACGCCGCAGCTATGCAAGCTCAACCCGGCAAGCGAGGTGTTTATCACCGACCTCAATGAGGTCGGCGGCATCCAGTCCGTGCTCAAGGAGCTTGCAAAAGCAGGGCTGGTACATACGGACATTCCCACCGTCAGCGGTACGGTAGGCGAGAGAATGAAGCACTATCCCGCGGCGGACGGCACGGTGATCCGTACGGTGGAAAACGCGTTCCGCAAGGACGGCGGCATTGCCATTTTAAAAGGCAATATCGCGCCGGAGGGCGCAGTGGTCAAGCAGGGCGCCGTTGCGCCGGAAATGATGGTCCACAGCGGCCCGGCCCGCTGCTTCAACTGCGAAGAGGACGCTTCCGAGGCCATTCTCGGCGGCAAAATCAAAGCGGGCGATGTGGTGATCATTCGCTATGAGGGTCCAAAGGG
>CALWUX010000072.1 GCA_944384795.1 uncultured Clostridia bacterium
TTGGCAACGAAGTCTGTTTCTGCATTTACTTCGATCACAACACCTACATTGCCTGCGTCGTTTGTAGCGGCATAAGCAACACCCTCGGCAGCAATGCGGCCTGCCTTTTTAGCGGCTGCCGCAAGACCTTTTTCTCTTAAAAAGTCAATGGCCGCGTCCATATCGCCGTTTGCTTCCGTAAGCGCTTTCTTACAGTCCATCATGCCGCAGCCGGTTCTTTCGCGTAATTGTGCAACGTCTTTTGCTGTAAAAGCCATGTTTCATTCCTCCGATTTTTATCAAAATATCATAATTATAGCTTGTCCTTGCCCGTATTCAAAAAATATCCGTCGCAAAAGACGGATATTTTGATATGCCGATTTTATTCAGCAGCTTCCTCTGCTTCCTCCTGTGCCGGCTCTTCCGCAGGCTCCTGCGCTGCGGCGCCCATCTGGCCTTCTCTGCCTTCAATAATGGCGTTTGCCATGGTTGCAGAAATCAATTTTACCGCACGGATCGCATCGTCATTGCCCGGAATCACATAGTCGATCTCATCCGGGTCGCAGTTGGTGTCAACGATTGCAACGATGGGAATACCCAGTTTTTTCGCTTCCGCCACGGCGATTCTCTCCTTGCGCGGGTCTACAATGAACAGCGCGCCGGGAAGCTGTTTCATTTCTTTAATGCCGCCCAGGAATTTTTCCAGCTTTTCAATTTCCAAACGCAGCTTGATGACCTCTTTTTTGGGCAGCAAATCAAATGTGCCGTCCTCTTCCATGGCTCTAAGCTGCTGCAAACGACTTACTCTGCGGCGAATGGTGCTGAAATTGGTCATCATGCCACCCAGCCATCTGGCGTTTACATAATATGCGCCTGCGCGCTCTGCTTCTTCCTTTACGGAATCCTGCGCCTGCTTTTTGGTGCCTACAAACAGAACCGGCTTGCCTTCAACAGAAATATCGCGGATAAAGCTGTAAGCCTCCTCTAATTTTTTCACGGTTTTCTGCAAATCGATAATGTAGATACCGTTGCGCTCTGTGAAAATGTACCGAGCCATTTTCGGGTTCCATCTTCTTGTCTGGTGGCCAAAATGCACGCCGGCCTCCAGTAATTGTTTCATAGATACGACTGCCATTTTAAAATCCTCCTTGGTTGTATCCGCCGCCGCGGCGATATACGAATTCCACTTAAAATATTAAGCACCAGCTTCGTCATACTGCGGCGTGTGTTATATTGAACCGTATTATTATAGCACGGCAAACACGAAATTGCAAGTATATTTTTCCGCTTTTATCCGCCAAAAAAACGGTTCCAAAGACTCTGGCTCCTGCGCTGCGGAGACGCATACAGCGTGTGCTTGACCAAAATGGTCTCATCGCCTATGACGTCGATATTCTCCCATGGGATTACAATGTCGTCCGTTCTGCCCAGCAGGCCGAAAAAGCGCGCCCTGCCGTATATGATGATTGCCGTCAGCCTGGCGTTTTCCGTGTCGATTTCCACATCGCCTGCAAATCCCAGCCGTGTACCGTCCTGCAGATTTATGACTTCCTTGTTTCTCATGTCTGCAATACTGCATCTCATATAGATACACCTCCGTGTGTAATTGATATGCAGCACAAACGGAAAACTGACCTGAAAAATCTGCGGTATGAAAATGACGGTTGATGTTTGACCGAAAATATGGTAGAATTGTGCGGTAAAAGTTTTAGAAGTGAAAAAAGACAAATTTTGGAGGCATATCTATCATGATGAACATATGGCATGACCTCTCTCCCGAGAGAGTAAAGGAAACGGATTTTGACGCGGTGATCGAAATCACAAAGGGCGGCAAGGCAAAATATGAGCTGGACAAGGAAACAGGCTTTTTAAAGCTGGACCGCGTGCTTTATACCTCTACCCATTATCCTGCAAGCTACGGCTTTATTCCGCGCACCTACGCTGAAGACGGCGACCCGCTGGATGTACTGGTACTGTGCTCGGAGCATATTGTACCCCTTGCCCTGGTCCGCTGCTACCCCATCGGCGTAATCCGCATGGTTGACGGGGGCGAGAAAGATGAAAAAATCATCGCGATCCCCTTTAACGACCCGACTTATAACACATATAAGGACATTGATGAGCTGCCAAGACACATTTTTGACGAAATGTCCCATTTCTTTTCCGTATACAAGGAGTTAGAGCACAAGGTTACTGCAATTGAAGAGGTCAGCGGAAGAGAAACGGCCGTTAAAATTATTTCCGACTGCATTCAGGCTTATAAGGAAAAATTCGGAAAATAAATGGGAATGCAAAAGCCGCCTGAACAGCGGCTTTTCTGTTTTTACATCGGAAAAGTCCGTCCCTGTGCCAGGCAAATATTTCCCGATAAAAACAGCAGACGCAAAACGTCTGCTGTTTTTTACTTATTCTCACGTTTTTATTTTTTCAGCATATTACAAAAGGTTTTCTCGTGCTTTTTCAGCAAAAATTGTACGCATAAGCCTGTAAAAAAACCGGTAATGATGCTGCTGGCCAGCACAATGGGCGCGTAAAACAGTACGCTTACCGTACCCAGCACCAGCGCGGCTACCGCCAGCTGGCCTATAATATGGGCAATGGCCGAGAAAATCCCTGCAAGCCAGATAAAATCCCGTGATACAAGCTTCCTGCACAGCATCATGACCAGCAGGCAGCAAATGCCGTCGCTGATGCTGTATAAAAACGAAATGGTCTGTCCTGTAAAAATGCTGCCCAGTACAATGCGCAGAATATGTATTTTTGCAGCCTGCCCGTATCCCAATAAATAAATCGCAAACAGTGTAACGATATTGGCAAGCCCCAGCTTGATGCCCGGTATGGGAACAATGGGCGGCAGCTGCGCTTCGATGATAAAAATCGTCAGTGCGTTGGTAATAAGCATGGAGGAAAGAATCATTTTTTTAATATTCAAGCCTTGTCACCATGCCTTTCTTTCCTGTCGCTTATCTGGTCATACCGTCCAGGGCGCTGTTTGCCGTATTTCCTGTCTCTATTTGAATCACAATGCCGTTGGGCAGACAGGTAATGGGCAGTACGCCGTCGCTGATTTTTCCCTGGGAAATACAAACCTTATCCGGGCAGCTGGCTTCTGTAACAGAGATTTGCCCCGGCTCTACCAAAACGGTGTTGTACGCTCCGTTGCTCCCTTCAATGGTAAAGGTATAGCTTTCCTGCACCGCTTCTAAATCAATGGTTTGCAGCAGAGTTCCGTTTTGATAAACACGCGCCACCGCGTTGCTTACTTTTGTTTGGGTAATCATCACCCAGACTGCAATCAGCGCGGCTGTGACCGCAGCGGCAGCCGTACCCGCAATGACATACTTTACTTTCTTTTTCATGCTGTACCCTCAAATGTATCATCTGCAAGCCCCGCGGTTTTCACAACGGTCCTGTCCTCTGTGATGAAAATTGCTTCCACATTTTCCATGGCCTCAATATATGCAACGGCCTTGTCCAGCCCCATTACGTACGTAGCTGTGGACAAAGCGTCCGCCAGCATGGAATTTTCAGCAAGCACCGTTGTGCTTATCAGCCCGTTATTGGCCGAATAGCCGGTTTTAGGGTCTAAAATGTGGTGGTACCTGACGCCGTCCTGTATAAAATAGCGTTCATAATTGCCGGAGGTGACCGCCGTTGCGTTGGTAATGTATTCCGTGGAAACGACGCGGGTATGGTCGTCCGGGTCGGTCACCCCGATTCCCCACGGCTGCCCGTCATACTTTGCACCTATGGTGATGATATTGCCGCCTAAATTGATAATGCCGCAGGTAATGCCGTACTCCTCGGTCAGCACCCGTTTCATCTCATCGGCGGCAAAGCCTTTGGCCGTGGCGCCAAAATCCAGCTGAATATTGGGGTTCAAAAAACGTATGGTACGTGTTTCCTCATTGAGCTGTACCTGCTCATAGCCCCTGTCCACCAGCAGCGGCGTGATTTCCTCCTGTGCAGGCAGTCTTGCGTTTTCCGTGCCAAAGGCCCATAAGGCGTTGATTTTTCCCAAAGTACAGTCCAGCGCGCCGTCTGTTTCCCTGCAATACTGCAGGCTGCGCCGGGTGACCGTAAACAGTGTTTCGGAAACCTCCGTTTCCCGCTCATAGGCGGTTTGGTTGACTTGATACAGCTCGCTTTCTTCATTTTGGGCAGAAAGGATCATTTCCAGCTCCTTTGCTTTTTCAAAAGCGGCGTCAACACCCTCCTGTGCCCGTTCCCCGTAAAGGGTAACGGTCGCCACTGTGCTCATCACCAGCTCTGTCCTTGAAGCGGACTGGGACTGCAGCGACCTGCCGCAGCCTGTAAACCACAAACTGCAAACCGCCGCAAGCGCCAAAAAAGCGCCGATATACCCCATGCGTTTTGCCATATCCATTACCTCAATTTAACCTCGAATTTTAAAAGATTTTCCATTTTGCGGTACCTGTCCCCCGCCTCTATATACATAGCGCCGCATTGGGAGCAGGAATAAATATCGAATTCCGTCTCTTTTTCGGCAAAAGGATTGTACGCCGTAATATACAAATTGGTCGGATAAAAAAACGAGCCCTTTGCGCAGCAGCCCGCAAGGGGCTGAAACTCCTGCCTGCGAAACAAATGCGGCCGGTACGGGTCATTTTCCGCAGTATGCGCCTGCGGCTTATCAAAATGCTTCATCGCTGTTCCGTCCTTTAAATATTTCTTTTTATTATACAGTAAAAGTATATGTTGAACAAGCCCCCGCAAAGATTTTAAAATGTGAATGAAGCCTCCCGGCAATGGCAATACTGAAAGTGTTGCTGCTAAGGAGGAATGGAATTTGCAATATAACAAAGTGGAAATCTGCGGCGTGAATACCTCAAAGCTGAAAGTGCTCAACGAAAAAGAAAAAACAGCGTTGTTAAAAAAAGCACAGGCCGGAGACAAAAAGGCCAGAGAAGAACTGATCAACGGCAATCTGCGCCTGGTGCTCAGCGTAATCCAGCGGTTTACCAACCGCGGAGAGAATCCGGACGATTTATTCCAGGTCGGGTGCATCGGCCTGATGAAAGCCATTGACAACTTTGATATTTCCCAGGACGTGCGCTTTTCCACCTACGGCGTCCCCATGATCATCGGCGAAATACGCAGGTATCTGCGAGACAACAATTCCGTAAGGGTCAGCCGTTCCATGCGGGACACCGCTTACAAGGCCATGCAGGAAAAAGAACGCCTGACTGCGCAAAACGGAAAAGAGCCTGCCGTAGATGAAATTGCAAAATCCCTGGGACTGCGCCGGGAAGACGTCGTGCTGGCGCTGGAATCCATTGTAGAGCCGGTCTCTTTATACGAGCCGGTATTTTCAGACGGGGGCGATACCATTTATGTTATGGATCAGGTGGGCGATAAAAACGACGACAAAAACTGGCTGGATGAGATTGCCCTTAAAGAAGCCATGAATGAACTAAGCGACCGGGAAAAACGAATTATGGGTATGCGGTTTTTTCAGGGAAAAACACAAATGGAGGTCGCTTCCGAAATCGGCATCAGTCAGGCGCAGGTATCTCGTTTGGAAAAATGCGCGCTGGACAAAATCAAAAAAGATTTATAATCAAAAAAGATTTATAATTAAAAAAATTTATACAGAAAAACCGGCAAAACAGGGGCATATGCTCCCTGTTTTTTTATGCCGTCTATACAAACCGGGTCCTCTGTGTTACACTAAACTTGATTTTAAAACCGGTCAACGGCAAGTAAATATTTGCGGTATGCTGCAAAAGCCGTCCGGTATTTTTCTGTGGTACCATACCTTTATTTTACGCTTTTTCGGGAGGTGATTTGATGAAAATAGAGATTCCGGACTACGTACTTGCCGTTTTGAACCGGTTAGAGCAGTGCGGCTATGAAGCCTGCGTGGTAGGCGGCAGTATCCGCGACGCCATGCTGCAAAAGGAGGTGCATGACTGGGACATTGCCACATCCGCCCTACCCGGTCAGATACTGGAGGCGTTCCGGAACGAAATCACCATAAAAACAGGCATACGCCACGGTACCGTTACGGTCATCAGCCGCGGGTATCCTGTGGAAATTACCACCTACCGCATTGACGGAGCTTACACAGACGGGCGCAGGCCGGAGCAGGTCACCTTCACCCCGTCGCTGGCAGAGGACCTGGCCCGCCGTGATTTTACCGTCAACGCCATGGCGTACCACCCGGCAAAGGGACTGACCGACCCGTTCGGCGGCAGAAGCGATGCTTTGCGCGGAATCATACGGTGCGTGGGAAATGCCCGCACCCGCTTTACAGAAGACGCTTTGCGTATTCTGCGCGCCCTGCGGTTCGCTTCTGTCCTGCATTTTCAAATCGAGCCCGAAACGGCAAACGCACTGCAACAGGAAAAGGAACGGCTGCGCGGCATTGCGGCAGAGCGGGTGCGGGAGGAGCTGCGCCTGCTGCTGTGCGGGGAAAACTGCGGAGATATTTTAAGGGAATACTGCACCGTGCTGGCCGTCTGGATACCTGAGCTACTGCCTATGGTCGGCTTTTTACAGCATACACCTTACCACGCCTACGACGTGTGGGAGCATACCGTCCGCACCGTGCAGGCCATAGCGCCCGTGCCCGTTCTGCGCTTTGCCATGCTGCTGCATGACATAGGAAAACCAAGTACCTTTACCCGGGACGAACAGGGCCGAGGGCATTTTTACGGCCACGGCGCCGTCAGCACGGAAATGACGGTAAAAATACTGGAACGCCTGAAATTTGACCGCCGCGCCAAAGAAACGATTACACAGCTGGTAAAGTACCACGATATTCGCTGCGAGCGCTCGCCCCTATGGATCAAAAAACAGCTACGTAAATTCGGCCAACCGCTGTTTTTCCAGCTGCTGGCCGTCCATAAAGCGGATATCTCGGGACAAAATCCGGACCTGCTGTACCGCCTGAAAGATATTGACGCCTGTGCAGACATGGCAAAGGAAATCATTTGCCGGGAATCCTGCTTTTCCCTCAAACAGCTGGCCGTCAACGGCTCCGATTTGATCCAGGCCGGCTTTCCGCAGGGAAAGGTCATCGGGCAAATTTTACAGTTCCTGCTGGACGCCGTGATACATGAAGCGTGCAAAAACGAAAAAAGCGCGCTGCTCCATTATGCGGCGCAAAACCAGCGGCTGTTTACGGAAACATGACTGCTATCTTTTATCACATAGAAATAAAAGCAGAAAATTTGCGCAAAACGCAAAAATTTTCTGCTTTTTGTGTATAATAGGCCGCAAAACAAGCGCAGTACCCTATTCAAAATTTGACATAAACAGGGCGATTAGAGTAAACTATAATATTAAACAGGTCTATTCTTACGAAAGGAGCAGGAGCATTGAAAAAGCTGTTCGGCAAATTTTTTAAGCTGTTATTCAGCAGGCTGTGCCTGGTGGGACTGACCATTCTGGTGCAAATCATATTGCTGGTCACGCTTATTTTTTATTTCAGCAATTACTATTTTTACGTCTATGTTTTTTTTACAGCCATCAGCGTAGCGGCAGTGTTGTGGATTTTAAACGACCGTATCAATCCTGCCTATAAAATCGTATGGATACTGCCTATCGTGATCTTCCCCATGTTCGGCGGGCTGTTTTATATTTTCTTTGGCAGGAACAAAGCCAGCCGCCGCACCAAAAAGAAGCTAAAACACATCGGCAATAAAATGGCGCTCAATCTCCACCAGGATAAGCAGGTGTTTGAAAGCCTGCAAAGAAGAGACCTTGACGCGGCAAATCAGGCCAGATATCTGATAGATTATTCCGGCTGCCCCGTGTTTCAGAACAGCACCGCAAAGTACCTGAAGGTAGGCGAGGAAAAATTCGCCCGCCTTTGCAGAGAGCTGGAAGAAGCCAGGCATTATATTTTTCTGGAATATTTTATTGTACAGGAAGGCGTAATGTGGAACACCATTTTGGAAATTTTAGTGCGCAAGGCGCGCCAGGGCGTGGACGTACGCGTCATTTACGACGATGTAGGCTGCCTGCGCACCCTGCCGCTGGGTTATGAAAAACAATTGGTTTCCCTTGGTATCCAATGCCTGGTATTCAATCCGTTCATACCCGTGCTTTCCACGCAGCTCAATAACAGGGATCACCGTAAAATCGCCGTTATCGATGGCCATACGGCCTTTACGGGCGGCATCAATCTGGCTGATGAATATATCAATGTCATCGAACGGTTCGGCCATTGGAAAGACACTGCCATTGTGGTGCAGGGCAAGGCCGCCTGGAGCTTTACCGTCATGTTCCTTTCCCTTTGGAATTACCTGAACGGCACCAACGAGGATTTTGAACAGTTCCGTCCTTCCCCGCAGGTTTTGTCCCGCTTTCGCTGTAACGGCTACGTACAGCCCTATGCGGACAGTCCGCTGGACTACGAGGCTGTGGGAGAAAACGTCTATTTGAACCTTATTGGCTCCGCCCGCGAGTATATTTACATTACCACACCGTACCTGGTGCTGGACAACGAGATGCAGACCGCTTTATGCAATGCCTCCAAACGCGGCGTCGATGTGCGTATCATCACACCGCATATTCCGGACAAATGGTATGTGCACGCCGTGACAAAAGCCAATTACCAGATTTTAATCGAAAGCGGCGTGAAAATTTATGAATATCTGCCCGGATTTATCCACGGAAAAACCTTTACGGTAGACGACAAATTTGCAACGGTGGGCACCATCAATCTGGACTACAGAAGCCTGTACCTGCATTTTGAATGCGGTGTATGGCTGTATGACATGGCCAGCATATTTGAAGTAAAAGAGGATTTTCTGCAAACCCAGAAGCTCAGCCAGGAAATCACTCTGAAAGCCTGCCGGTCCGTGCCGTGGTACACCCGCCTGGGCCGTTCTATTCTGCGTATTTTTGCGCCCATGCTGTAAAAGGAGACGAAAAAATTCGTCTCCTTTTTCGTTGCTGCATTTAGCAAAACAAGCCGCTACCCTACCCGTTCCAAATCCTTTTTCAGCCGCTCCATGATTCTTTTTTCCAGCCTGGAAATATAGGACTGGGATATCCCCAGCGTATCCGCAACCTCCTTTTGGGTATGCTCTGTTTCCTGATTGAGCCCAAAACGCAGCTGCATAATGGTTTTTTCCCGCTGGGACAGATTGGAAACCGCCGCCATAAGTAAATCGCGCTCCACCTGCTTTTCAATGTTCTGGTTCACCAGGTTGGGGTCGCTGCCCAGCACGTCGGACAGCAGCAGCTCGTTGCCGTCCCAGTCCACATTCAGCGGGTCGTCAATGGATATCTCATGCTTTAACTGGGCGCTTTTGCGCAAGTACATCAAGATTTCGTTTTCAATGCACCTTGAGGCATAAGTCGCCAGCTTGATATTCCTATCAGGACAAAACGTGTTGACCGCTTTGATCAACCCAATGGTGCCAATGGAAATCAAATCCTCTACGCCAGCAAAGCTGGACTCAAATTTTTTGGATATGTAAACGACCAGCCGCAAATTGTGGGTGATCAGCGGCTCCCGGGCGCCCTGCACATTATTCCTGATGTCCTCCATGATTTTCGCCTCTTCCTCCGGAGAAAGAGGCGCCGGCAGGGTTTCCGGCCCGTTGATATAATGGACTGCCTCCCGCTGTTTTACCCGCAGCCACCAGCGCAGAAAATGCTGCACCCATTTCATTTGCAGAAAAATATGCAGAAAAAATTGTTTCATTTGCTTTTCCTCCCCATAGCAAGCTCTTTTCCCTGTGAAAACAAATCCGGATTCAGCAGCGCCCGAAAACCGTCTCCCGTAATTTTTTCCCGGCATACCGCCACATAAACATCCGTTGCCTCTATTTGCTTTTTTGCAGAACGGAGCATGACCTTATCCGGCGAAAAGGCCGGCAGTACGCCTATGCCGGAAATGGTTTGAAAGGGCACCATCCTGATTTTCGGCATTTCCTCATTCCCGGCGGCGCCGGCCTTTTCCCACTGCTTTTCCGTAAAAAACGCGCGCGCCTCCTGGGAAAACAACGGCGACAGCGGCTCCCATTCCATGACGATGACGGGATAATGGGAAAACGGCTCCACCAGGCTGTTCCCTGTATCGATTTTTGCATTGCATTCCACGGTTTTTTCTCTCCAGACAACGGTCACGGTACAGCAACCGCCGGAAAGTGCATGTCTGCTCGTCAGGCGGCAAATCAGACGTATTATAACGTAGCATACCGCCGTGGCGGCAATCAAAATCACCGGGGAAATATCAAAATACACAATGGAATTTTTGATTATCATACCCTGGGGCGAAATAAAATACCAAAGCGCCATCATAAATCCCGCAAAGGCAAAATTCATGATATAAAAGCAGGCAAGGGATTTGAAAAACTGCTTTTTGCCTCCCCACGGAAAAGCAACCAGCACCAGTGAAGCGGACATAGCCAGCTTCATCAACAGCGCCAGCGCCATGGGAACAGGCGGCAGCAGCATGGTCAGAGCATACGCCGCACCCAGCGCCGCGGCCGCCAAAAGCCGGAGCCGCAGCCTGCGCACCGCCAAAAATTTTGCCGCGGCCAGCAATAAAAAATAGTTGATGAACAGATTGACCGCAAGCAGAACGTCAACATAAACAGTCTGCTTCACATAGTCCCCCCTTTGCCAAAAAACTGTAACATTATTATAGACGGCGGGACAGTATAATTCTGTCAAAAAATGTACGTAAAAAACAGCACGGCCGCGGCCATGCTGTTTTTTTGATTTTCCGCTGGTTTGCTTTACGGCTTTTCCAGCTCATATTTTGTTTTTGCCTCGTCGATTGCCAAGGGCGCAGCCAATACGGTAGGGTACCAGCCCCTGCGGTGCATTTCGTCAAATACGTCCGACTCTAACTGGTGCTCCTCATTGAGCAAATTGAGCACATCATTTCGTACAGATAAATTTTTACACTCGTTTGCAAAAGCATTGTACGTTTCTGTAATATATTTCTGATTGGTCAGTATATCCTCAAATAATTCCCGCTCTTTCATCGATGTTCTGCCCATATCGTTCTCCTTTAATCCAGCAGCGCCAGCAACGTCTGGTAATGTTCCTGGTGCTTGGCGGCCATTTGCTCGCATTTTTTTCTCAGTTCCGGGTCGTCGCACAGCTGTGCGTACGCTTTATTTTTGGTAATCAGCAGTTTTTCCGCCTTAAGCTGTTCCTCAATAGCGGATAATTCCCTGGCGGTCAGCATATCATATCTCCTTTCACGTATTGGTCCATGCGATGAAGGCGTCTATGTAGCCTGTGGCATCGCATTGTCTGCGTCCAGTCCAAAGCTGATGGACAGCGCCTGGTCGATTTGCAGCATAGCGTTGGGGTCTAAACGTCCCATACGTTCCTTTAATCTATGTTTATCTATGGTTCTGATTTGCTCCAAAAGCACAATGGAGTCCCGTGCCAGCCCTGTATTTTCCGCCTGAAGCACAATGTGGGTAGGCAAATTCGCTTTTGCCCGCTGGCTGGTTATGGCCGCGGCGATCACAGTGGGACTGAACCGGTTGCCCACATCGTTCTGCACAATCAGCACAGGACGCACGCCGCCTTGCTCAGAGCCGACAACCGGACTAAGGTCAGCATAAAAAATATCGCCTCTTCTGATATTCAATTTTTTCACACTCCGCATCAATAATCATGATTTTGGGCCCTGCGTTTATTTTTGCCTGAAACGGCTGGTTTTAATCATAAAAAATAAAAATGAACGGTTCCCTAATCCATAATATTATGTTTTCCTGTTTTTGCGTGCGATTCTTTGATACGGAAAGGCAGAAAAAAGGGCGTGCCCATTGCACGCCCTGCTTATTTGAACTGAATATGATACCGGTCTATGGAGATGGACAGGAGAGTCCCTTTATTGCCCGCTGTAAGCACAAATTCTGTTCCCTGCTCCGTACTGCCGGAAAACCGGCCGCCGCCCAGCGGCTCCAGCAGCTGCGGCTGTTCCTGCGCAAAGCGCAGTACGGCGGTAAGCTGTAAAAACCAGCTGTTTTGCGGCAAGACTGCCTGCGCCCCATTTAGGGACAAATCCTGAAAATCGATGCGGACTTCCCTGCCGCTTTCCTGATAGCGCAGTCCCTTTGCCGCTTCCGGCGCTGTTACGGAAAAAACCGTTTCGGTGGCGCTGTTTTTCAAAATCCCTGCTGTCAGCTCTTTTTCTCCGTCTGTTACTGCTATTTCACATTCTGTATCAAAGACAATCTGCTCTGCTTTTAACGACCCGCCGCTGCCTGGCGACTGACAACCCGCGGCAAACAGCAACATGACCAGCGCCAGTCCGCCACACAAAAAAGCCCGCATTGCCTTTTTCAAACCCGATCCCCCTATTTCTCAAATTTAAAAAACAGCTTTGGCAGCTCCTCTATCATATCTGTGGGAAGCATGGCCGTCTGCCCCAAACGGTCGGCACAGCAGTCACCTGCCATGCCGTGCAGGTACACCGCCGCCCTTGCGGCTTCAAAGGGGCTTTTCCCCTGGGCCAGCAGCCCGCCGATCATACCGGCCAGCACGTCTCCGCTGCCGCCCTTGGCCATGCCTGCGTTCCCTGTGGGGTTTAAACTGATTTTCCCGTTTGGAGACGCAATAAGTGTACCAAAGCCCTTGAGTACCAACGTTACACCATGCTTTTCCGCAAACTCCCTTGCCAGCTGCAAACGGTTCTGCTGTACCGTCTGCACAGTAGTTTTCAGTAAACGGGCCATTTCTCCGGGGTGCGGCGTCAGCACCAGCGGCGCCGTGGTACTGCGCAGCAGATCCGTATCCTCCGCCGCCATATTCAACGCGTCGGCGTCCAGCAAAACAGGTCTCCGAAAAGACTGTAGGATATAGTCAAGCGCCGTTTTTGCCGTCCTGCTCGTTCCCATACCGCAGCCGATGACACAGGAGGTGGCTTTCTCCATGGCTTTATCTAACTGCCTGAGCATTTGTTCCCGGTTCAATACCGTATAAATCGGCTCTGTCAGCTGACCTGCCACAATAGGGTAAATTTCCCCGGGAACCGCCATATGCACAAGGCCCGTTCCGCTGCGCAGCGCCGCTTTGCCGCACATGACCGCCGCGCCCGCCATGCCCTCGCTGCCGCAGACGCAGAGCAAATGACCGTAATCCCCTTTGCTGGTATTGTTTTTTCTCGGCCGGAACACCGATTCGACCTGCCATTCCTCCGTTACCTCTATATCCGCTTTCTGCCGCGCGATAAGCTCCTTGGGAATCCCCACATCAGCTACTACAACCTCTCCGCAGGCTTCCTTTGCCGGAGACAGCAGCTGTGCCGTTTTCATGGCGGTAAACGTTACGGTCACGTCCGCCCGAAAGCAAACGGTTTCCACATGACCCGTGTCGCATTCTATGCCGCTGGGAATATCCGCCGCTATTTTTACCGCTGACGATAAATTCGCCGCTTCCAGCACCTGTGTCATGCGGCTGTCCGGCTCTCCTTTAAAGCCGATGCCGTAAATACAGTCCACCAGAATATCAGCAGTGCGTATCAGCTCAAAAACAAAATCCCGGTCGTCTGCAATGCTGAACGCCTGCACATTGGTATGCCGGATACGTGCCAGCACCTCTTTGGCGATTTCTGTTTTCGGCAGGCCGTCCACCAGCGCAATGACAACTTCTCCGCCTGCCGTATCCAGCCGTCTTGCGGCCACAAAGCCGTCGCCGCCGTTATTGCCCTTGCCGCACAGCAGTACGATTCGTTTATCACGTATACTGTAATGACTGTTGATATACTCCGCCAAAGCGGCGCCTGCGTGCTCCATCAGGGTAAGGTACGGTATCCCTTCATCCACTGCCAGTTGCTCCAACTCCCTTATTTGCTGTTGATTGAATACTTTCATATGCCCCTCCTGCTCTTTGCACCATATATATGCTCATCTGCCGTAAATATGAACAAGCCGTTTGATGTCCCGTGCCACGGCTTCCGTCAGCTGTCCGCTTTGCAGCCGCCATTGCCAGTTCCCTTCTACGGTAGAAGGAAAATTCATGCGCGCGGTATTGGAAAGCCCTAAAATATCCTGCACAGGCAGTACGGCTATATTGGCCACACTGCCGTACAGCGCCCGCATAAACCCAACAGGGAGCGCCTCCGGCGTTTTAATGCCGCAGTAAAAGCAGGCTCTGTCCTGTTCCTCTTGGCGGGCGGAAAAATAGCCGATGACCGTTTCGTTGTCATGGGTACCGCTGTAAGCTACGGTATCACGCTCGTAATTATGCGGCAGATGGCTGTTTTGCGGATTCCCGTCAAATCCAAATTGCAGCACTTTCATACCCAGATACCCCATCTTTTTGCGCAAAGCGGTAACTTCCGCCGTCAAAGCCCCCAAATCCTCGGCTATTATGCGGTCCGGCGCTATCTCCTCATGGATTGCGTGCAGCAATTTTTCCCCCGGTCCCTGCCGCCAGCTTCCATTGACCGCATTTTCCTCACCGGCAGGAATTGCATAATACCGCACCAAACCGATAAAATGGTCTATACGCACCAGGTCATACATCAAAGCACATCCAGCCATGCGGCGCTTCCACCAGGCAAAACCCCTACGTTCCATCTGTGCCCAGTCATACAGGGGGTTGCCCCACAGCTGGCCGGTTTCCGAAAAAACGTCCGGCGGTACGCCTGCCACCGCTTTCGGCTTTTTTTCTCCGTCCAGCAAAAACAGCTCCGGCTGTGCCCACACGTCGGCGCTGTCCAACGCCAGGTAAATAGGAATATCTCCAATCACAGCGATTCCTTTTTCATTGGCATACGCTTTGACGCTGTGCCATTGCAGGTAAAAGTGGTACTGGCAAAACTTCCAGAACTGTATTTTTTCTTTCAGCAGAACCCGGTAATTCATCATTGCAGACGGCTCCCGGTCTTTGATTCCCTGCTCCCATTGCAGCCAATCCCGCTGTCCAAAATGCGCCTTGCATGCCATAAACAGCGCGTAATCCTCCAGCCAGTGCGCCTGCTGCCTGCAAAATGCCGTATAGCCGGCGCTGTGCAAATGGCTGCTGTTTTCATACGCCGTTTGCAGTAGCCGTAAGCGGTGCTCCGCTACTTTGTCATAAGAAATGCAGGCCGGGTCACAGCCCCAGTCCGTTTTTGTCAGCTCCTCCGGCGCAAGCAGACCCTGCTGTGCCAGCGTATCCAAATCAATCAAATACGGGTTGCCTGCAAACGCGGAATAAGACTGGTACGGGCTGTTCCCAAAGCCCGTAGGCCCCATGGGAAGCACCTGCCAGTACGTTTGCCCCGCTTCATAAAGCCAGTCGATAAAACGGTATGCGGCGTCACCCAAGCTTCCAATGCCGTAAGGCGACGGCAGCGCGCTGACAGGCAGCAGCACGCCCGCGCCTCTGCCGCGGCAGTTTTCCATACAGCTGGCGCCTCCTTTCTTTTTTATGGTATGATTATAGCATTTTTACCACTGTCTTTCAATCCGCACCGGCATACGGCAAACAGGCAATATCCCAAATTCCCCCGGTCTGCGCCAGGCAGTGCAAAGACGCTTGCAAACAGCGGACAAACGTGGTATAGTAAATACCATAACGTGATGAAAAAGAAAAGTAACCGTTTGCCCCTGTCCAGAGAGGACCTGCAGCAGCTGGAAGCAGGTTTACAGTAAGGAAACGGTGAAGTTCCCTTTGGAGCGGCACGGCCGAACAAACAGTAAGCCGTGACGGCAGGCCCCGTTAACGGTCAAACGAGTGTTTGTTTTACAAAAATAAGGGTGGTACCGCGGAGCATACGTCTTCGTCCCTGTTCAGGGACGAGGGCTTTTTTTATGCCGCGGCAGTCCCGTTTATCATAACAGCTTGAAAGGAAGTAGCATTGTATGAAGCAGCAGCTTGAAACCATTCGCCAGCTGGCGCTAAAAGCCATTGACGAAGCCAAAGACCAGCAGGGTCTTGAAAACCTGCGGGTAAAATATCTTGGAAAAAAAGGAGAGCTTACGGCTATTTTAAAGCAGATGGGCAGGCTGTCCGCAGAGGAGCGTCCCGCCATGGGCCAGCTGGCCAACGACGTACGCGCGGCCATTGAACAGACCTTTGCCGACAAAACAGCCCATTTAAAAGAACTGCTCCTGGAGCAAAGGCTCAAACACGAGACCATAGACGTGACCCTGCCCGGCAAACGCAGGGAACTGGGCGCCAAACATCCGCTCTCCATCGTTTTGGATGAAATCAAGGAAATTTTTGTGGGCATGGGCTTTGATATTGTGGAAGGGCCTGAGGTGGAAACGGATTATTACAACTTTGAGGCTTTGAACATTCCCAAAAACCACCCTGCCCGCGACACGCAGGATACATTTTATATCAACGAAAACGTGGTGCTGCGCACCCAGACCTCTCCCGTGCAGATACGCACCATGGAAAACCGCAAGCCGCCTATCCGCATTATTTCTCCCGGCCGCGTGTACCGCTCTGACGCGGTGGACGCGACCCACTCTCCCCTGTTCCATCAAATCGAGGGGCTGGTCGTTGACAAAGGCATCACCTTTGCCGACCTCAAGGGTACGCTGGAAACCTTTATCAAACGCTTATACGGAGAGGATTCCGTGGTACGTTTCCGCCCCCATCATTTCCCGTTTACAGAGCCGTCTGCCGAAGTGGACGTACAGTGCTTCAGCTGCCGCGGCGAAGGCTGCCGTCTGTGTAAAAATGAAGGCTGGATAGAAATTTTAGGCTGCGGTATGGTGCACCCTGCCGTACTGCGCAACTGCGGCATTGACCCTGAAGAATACAGCGGCTTTGCGCTGGGCATGGGACTGGAACGAGTCGTAATGCGCCGCTATAACATTGATGATTTGCGTCTGTTTTACGAAAATGACGTGAGATTTTTAAAACAATTTTAAATAGAAGCAAACAGAAAGGACTGCAATCACAATGAATTTATCCATGAAATGGCTGAAAGAATTCGTCGATATAGATGTAACGCCAAGAGAATTTTCCGAAGCAATGACCATCAGCGGCTCCAAGGTAGAGGGCTACGAAACAGAAGGCGCTGAAATTTCCAACGTGGTGGTAGGCAAGATTCTGTCCATCGTTCCCCACGAGGATTCCGACCACCTGGTGGTCTGTCAAGTGGACGTGGGAGAAAGCGAGCCCGTACAAATCGTGACCGGCGCTTCCAACCTGACTGTCGGGGACCTGGTGCCCGCCGCCCTGAACAATTCTACCCTGCCCGGCGGGGTGAAAATCAAAAAAGGCAAGCTGCGCGGCGTGGAGAGCAACGGTATGCTGTGCTCTCTGGGCGAGCTGGGCCTTACCCTGCATGACTTTCCTTACGCCATAGAGGACGGCATTTTCGTGTTGCAGGAAGACTGCCGCCCGGGAGAACCCATTTGCCGGGCCATTGGATATAATGATACCAAGGTGGAATTTGAAATCACCTCCAACCGCCCGGACTGCTTTTCCGTTATCGGCCTTGCAAGAGAAGCGGCAGCCACCTTCAACAAGCCGCTGCAGCTGCACACCCCTGTTGTAAGAGCAGGCAACGGCTCCTGCACTAAAATGCTGGACGTTAAAATCGAAGAGCCTTCCCTGTGCTCTGTTTACAGCGCAAGAATCGTAGAAAACGTCAGGGTAAAGCCCTCGCCCCGCTGGATGCGCGAACGGCTGCGGGCCATGGGCGTACGGCCAATCAACAATATTGTAGACATTACAAACTATGTCATGCTGGAATATGGACAGCCCATGCACGCCTTTGACTTGAGATTTATCAAGGACGGAAAAATCCGTGTGCGCCTCGCCAACAACGGTGAGACGATTACCACCCTGGACGGTGTGG
>CALWUX010000073.1 GCA_944384795.1 uncultured Clostridia bacterium
TTTTACCTTGCGGACAAAACATACCACGGCGCGCTGCCCGTCCCCGTCCATTTTTTAATGGACGAATTTGCCAACGTCGCCTTGCCGGACGATTTTGAGACCCTGCTTTCCACCATGCGCTCCAGAGGCGTTTTTGTTTCCATTATCCTGCAGAACCTGGCCCAGCTAAAAGCCATGTTCAAGGATAACTGGGAAAGCATAATAGGCAACTGCGACCAGTTTTTATACCTGGGCAACAACGAACAGGGCACCCATGAATATATCTCTAAAATGCTCGGCAAACAAACCATAGACACCAACACCTACGGCCAAAGCAAAGGCTTTCACGGCAGCTTTACCACCAACAGCCAGAATGCCGGCAGAGAGCTGATGACAGCCGATGAAATACGGCTGCTGGACAACAAAAAAGCACTGCTGTTTATCCGCGGGGAACGCCCGGTCATCGACAGCAAATACAATGTGTTCAGGCACCCGCGCATTGGCCTTACCCCTTACCAGGGCGGGGAGATTTACGAACACGGCGTTTCCTCTGTTTGCCCCACCGCCGTGCTGGAGCCCGCAGACGCCGCCGACGAAGCGGACACGGTATATGATGTGGCAGGGCTCCCGGCAGAGGACGGCATGGAAATTTTAACGGAAAAAGAATTGGAAAATTTACTGGAAAAGGAAGGAATATAACATGAGAAGCAATCCCATAAAAAAGACGACCTTAAAAAACAGGCTGTTATCCCTGTACCAAAAGACGCTGACATTCTGCGGCGTCTTTTTTTGTACCGTTTTCGGCGCGGCGATACCGGCCTTTGCCATGAACGGCGATGTGGACCCGGTCTCTTATATCAATAACTTTTATACCATCATATGCAGTGTGATTACCGCCATCGGCGCTATTGTACTGCTGTGGGCGATTGTCCAGTTTACCATTGCGCTCAAGGGCCACGATTCCGGCCAGCGCGCCAGCTCCGTTATCGGTATCGGCGCCGGTATCCTGCTTATCTGCGCGCCCTGGATCGTAAAAGCCATTGCCGGTGTGTAAGCCGAAAGGAATTGTTTCAGGAAAGAAGGTGAACCCATTTGGTAGAAGGCATTTTAAACACGGCCCTGGGCTTTTGGAACATGATGTTCGGCCTGATTTCCAATTTCCTCGGCATGGACCCGGTGGAATTCGGCAAGGACGGCGTATGGTCGGTCATTTCAAATATCAACGGCGCTTTGCAGGCCATTGGCCTTGCGCTGATTCCCGTCTTTTTTATGTTCGGCATGGTCAAGGCCTCCGCTACCTTTATTGAAATGAAGCGGCCGGAGGCCATTGGAAAGGCCATTATGCGCTTTTGCATTTCCTGGGCGGTCATTGTGTTCGGTATGCAGCTGCTGATGTGGATATGGACCGTGTGCCAGGGGCTGATAAACCAGATACTGCTGACCTCCGGCTTTCAGAATACAGAATTGACGATTCCCGCAGAGCTGAAAAACCAGCTGGACCACGCAGGCTTTCTCAATTCCATTCTGCTTTGGATACTGGCCGCCGTGGGCACGCTGATTATTATGGTTCTTTCCATTATGGTGGTGCTGTCCGTATACGGCCGTTTTTTCCGCATTTACCTTTACATTGCGCTGGCCCCTATCCCCTTTGCCACCTTTGCCGGAGAACCCACGCAGAAAACGGGTATCAGCTTTATCCGCGGCTTTGCCTCCGTCTGCCTGGAGGGGGCCATTATTGTGCTGGCGTGCATTATTTTTTCGCTGTTTGCCTCAACGTCCGTATTCCCCATGGATACCAGCAACGTATGGGCGGCGCTGCTCTCTTATCTTGGCGGCGTGATTTTCAATATGCTGATTCTGGTGGGCATTGTAAAAATGGCGGACAGGGTCACAAGGGAAATGCTGGGACTGTAAAATTTACGGGACGTACGTCCCGCAGGAAAGGAACGAGCATATGGAAATTGAAATCAACAAGGAAATACGCAATTACAACGAAAGCATTTTCTTCGGCCTGACTATGCGGCAGTGTATTTTTCGGGACTGGCGCTGATTTTTTCGGTGCTGATTTATGTGATACTCTCCCCCTTTCTGCCGATAGCCGTCTGGTCGCTGATTTGCATTCTGGCCGCAACGCCCATTGCCGCTTTGGGTTTTATCAAATACAACGGTATGTGTGCCGAGGAATTTATCGTCGTGTTCATCAGGTACCTGTTTACGCCAAAGCACGTGGTGTTTGTTTCGGAGCAGAAAACGCAAAATCATATAAAACGAAAGGAGCAAAAACTTGAAAACACTGGCAAAAATAAAAAGAGAGGATAAAAAGCCGCTGCTGGAACGGCTGTTCTTCCCCTCCAGCGTGCAAACCATGATACCCATTGACCGCGTTTGGGACGACGGCATTTTTTTGTCGGAAAAAAACAAGTATTCCGTCACCTACGAAATTGAGGACATCAACTACGAGGGCCTTTCGCTGGAGGACAAAAAACAGCTGTTTATGAAATACCTGGGGATTCTGAACTGGATAGCCGGGCTGAATGTACGCTGTAAGCTCACCGTGTTCAACCACAAGCGCAACATGAAGGATTTTAAATCCTCGGTGCTGTTCCCGTTGGCGCAGGACAAGCTGGACACGTACAGGAATGAGCTCAACGATATGCTGATTGGCTTTGCCGCCGATGAAAACGGCATTGTGCAGAACAAGTACTTTACCCTGACCATTGTACGGAAAAACGTGGACGAGGCCAGGGAATTTTTCAAGCGCCTGGTACCGGAGCTGTCCGGCCAGTTTATGAACCTGAAAAGCAGCATTGCTCCCTTAAACGGCGAGGAACGGCTGAAAATCTTCCACAGCTTTTTCCATTCCGGCAAGGAATCCGAATTCAGTCTGCACCTGCAAAGCGCCAACCGCCGCGGGGAAAATCCAAGGGACTATATCTGCCCCGACGCTGCGGCGCCGGCGGCGGATTACCTGGAATTTGACGGCAAATTCTGCCGCACCATTTATTTAAAGTCCTACGCAAACTATATCAAGGATAAATTCTTCCAGGAGTTCTGCCAGCTGGAGCAGACCATGTGCACCAGTATCGATATTGTCCCGATTCCCATGGAGGAAGCCATTAAAGAGGCCGAACGGCGGCAGATGGCCGTAGAAACCAATATTGAAAAGCGCAACAACAAGCAGGTGAAAAACAACAATTTTGTCAGCGGTATCCCCTTTCAAATGCAAAAGCAGCGGGACGAAGCGGACGAATTTTACGCGGCGCTGTCCGACCGGGACCAACGCATGATGGAGGTGGTCATTACCGCCGCGCACCTGGCGGACAGCAAAAAACAGCTGGACAGCGACACGGAAAAGCTGATGGCCGTGGGCACAAAGCATATGTGCCAGTTCGGCGTGCTGCGCTACCAGCAGCTGGAGGGGCTGAACACCGCCCTGCCCTACGGGCTGATCTCCGTAAAAGCGTGGCGCACACTGCTGACGGAGGGGCTGGGCGTATTCGTGCCGTTCCGCGCCAGGGAGATTTCGCACCAGGGCGGTATTTTCTTTGGCAGGAACGCCATTACCAACAGCATTATTTTAGTGGACCCCAAGCAGCTGAAAAACGGCAACTGCATTATTTTAGGCGTGCCGGGCGCGGGCAAATCCATGGAGGGTAAATTCATCACATTGCAGGAGATTCTCAGCGATACCGAAGCCGATGTGATTTTTATTGACCCCGAAAATGAGTACACCCCGCTGGTCAAAGGCTGCGGCGGCGAGGTGATACGCATTTCCTCGTCCTCCAGGACCCACATCAACGCGCTGGAGCTCAACGAAAATTACGGTGACGAGGACACCTCCCCGCTGAACGCGAAAATTGAATTCGTGCTTTCCCTGTGCGAGCAGCTGCTCGGCACTGGCGGCATGGACGGCGCGGCCAAATCTTTGATAGACCGCTGCTGCCGGCGGGTATTTGAAGCCTATATCCGAAAAAACTACCAGGGCCAGCCCCCTACCCTTGTGGATTTGTACCACGAACTGCAGCGGCAGCCGGAAGACGAGGCGAGAAAAATCGCGCTGGAGCTGGAGCTGATTACCGTAGGCAGCCTGAACACCTTTGCCCAGCAGACCAATGTGGACGTAAACAACCGCATTATCTGCTATGACATCAAGGAGCTGGGCAGCCAGCTGTACGGACTGGGTATGCTGGTGGTGCTGGATTCTATTTTCAATCAAATCACCCGCAACCGCGTTCAGGGAAAACGCACCTACATTGTCATAGACGAGCTGCATATTCTGTTCCAGCAGGAATATTCCGCCGTCTACACCAAAAGCCTGTGGAAGCGCGTGCGCAAATACGGCGGCCTGTGTACAGGCCTTACGCAGAACGTTTCTGAAATGCTGCAAAGCAGCTATGCGCGTACGCTCATTTCCAATTCGGAGCTGATTGTCATGCTTTCCCAATCGCCGGACGACCAGGATATCCTTTCCGAGCTGCTGAACATATCCAAAGAACAAATGGCTTATGTGGACAACAGCAATCCCGGCTGCGGACTGCTGAAGGTCAATAAATCCATTATCCCCTTTAATAACAAAATCGACAAAAACACAAGCATTTACAAAATGATCACCACCAAAATCGAAGACAATAACCTGGAATACTTACGGGAATAAGTAGGTGAGGAAAATTTGGAAATCAAACAAAAAATCCGTTCCTCCTCCGTCAAAACAAAAAAGGCCGTGCACATTAAAGAACGGGGCGGCGCCCTGGTCAAAAGCGCCCGGCTTTCCGTAAGAGGCATACGGCGCGGCGTACGCGGCGCGTCTGTGGCCGCGCAAAAAGGAAAATGGCTGGCGCAAAAGGCCGACGGCGCCGCCCGAACCGGTGGCGGGGACAGCGGCAATGAAAACGAATTTGCCGTTACCCAGCTGGAACAGGCCGCCAACCATTTAAGGGGAAAAGCGCAGGCCAAAGCCCGGGAAAAGGCCGTGGACATGACCAAATGGAGTGTTAAAACCGTAAAAAACACCGTTATGGGAAAAAACGGCGGCACGGCTGCGGCCAAGGTTTCCTTTAAAAGCGCGTCCGGCGCGGTAAAAGCAAACCCTGCCCCCTTTAAAGCCGCCAAAAGCACCGCGGGTGCTCCAAGGAAATATTCCGTTGCTTCCGTGCGCAAAGCCAGGCGGACGGCGGAACGGTCAAAAGCGGCCCTGCGCAGGTCAAAACAGGCGGCCAGGGGCGCCAAAAACACCGTGCACACCTTAGCGGCCGCTTTAAAACGCATTGCCCTGGCACTGAAATCCTTTCTTGCGTTTCTGCTGGCGGGCGGCTGGCTCGTGCTGGTCATTGTTCTGTTTGCAGGCCTGATTGCCGCGCTCATCGGCTCTGTGCTGGGCATTTTTTTCGGCAATGGCAGCGCGTACAACGGAGAAAACCTCTCTTACGCCATGTCGCAGGTCAACGCGGAATATAACCGCCGTATCAGCGATTTGGCGGGCGCAGAGCCTTACGACCAGACTGTCATCAAAATCAACGGCTCTGCCGCAACAGATATGAACACCGTTTGGAAACAGGTACTGGCTGTCTATTCCGTGCGTGTCGCCACGGGAGACAACGCCTCCATGCCCATTGATTTTTCCGACCCATACCGAATGGAAATGCTGACAAACACCTTTTTCGACATGGTATCCATGTCCGGCAGTGTTTCTGTTTCCACCGAGGAAGTGCCCAACAGCGAGGGCGGCACCACGACCGTCGAAAAACGCGTGCTCAACGTGGAAGTGACCGCGAAAACAGGCGCCGAAATGACGGGAACCTACGGCTTTGACGCCGAACAGCGGGATTTGCTGGAACAGCTGCTCTCCCCTGACATGGACGACGCCTGGCGGGAGCTGCTGTACGGCAGCTACGGCAACGGCCTCGTGTCTGCCAACGGCGACATTGTGGAGACCGCCATATCTCAGCTGGGCAATGTAGGCGGCCAGCCGTATTGGAGCTGGTACGGCTTCTCCAGCCGTGTGGAATGGTGCGCCTGCTTTGTCAGCTGGTGCGCGGAGCAAAACGGGTTTATTGCCGCCGGCGTAATCCCCAAATTCTCTTACTGCGACAGCGGCATTGCCTGGTTCAAGGAAAATAACTTATGGCAGGAGCGCGGCTACACGCCTGTTTCCGGCAATATTATTTTCTTTGACTGGAACGGCGACGGTGTTTCCGACCACGTGGGTATTGTGGAATACACCATGAACGGCGTGGTACATACCATAGAGGGCAACAGCGGCGACACCTGTGCCAGAATGTCCTACCCGGCAGACAGCGGTGTAATTATGGGCTACGGCACACCGTTTTACGAGCTTGCGTCCTTAAACTGAAAATTAAATATTTACGCATTGGCGGTCTTGGCGTTAAACGACCGCTGCCACATCATGACAGCAGGGATCGGCTTTCCCTGCAAACCACAGGAGGTTTATTATGCAGAATATGGAGAACAGCTATTTTCGAGTATCTTTCCGCGATTTTTTAAAACAGAAAGCAAAAGGGCGTCAGGTTTTTTCTGTCACCTTTGCAGAGCTGGGAATCACAGAACACCGAACCGCCGCGGAGATGCTTCTTATCCTGCCCGGATTTTTAGCCAGAGCGAAACTGGCGCATATTGATTTGTTGGGATTTCTATGCTACCATGACAAAAAATACCTTTTTGTCGTAAAGGAATGGGACACGATGAGAAAAGCTTTTTGCATTGACATACCCTATGGTTCTCGGGAAAAATACAAACGCATGATCGCCGATATCAATCATGCCGTTTCCGAAAACGGCACTGTGATCCTGGCTGTATCCAATATCCCGTATTTTCTAAAGTGTAAGCTGATTATTGAATGTGTGGACGGAGAAGAAAATGTAATCAAAAAGCTGATTGAAAAAGAGCATTTGTCCTGTGATTACAGTAAGGGTCTGGAAGAAATCTCGCGGGATATAGCAAACCGTATATGGAATATCATCACGTTATCTAAAATGCCCGAAAAAGAGCTTGATACCTGCATAAACGCTATGTTTACTTTTCCCTCCATTGAAAATCTGGAGGCAAAAGGATACCACTGGGACAACGAGGCAAAAAGAAAGCAGATCTTTATTTCTTATTCCCACCGCAATCAGGATATTGTGCGCAGCATTGTGGACGAGCTGCTGGAATGCGAAATGAATGTTTTTGTTGATTACCGGTCCATTGACTATGGCGAAAAAATAATAGAGAAAATTTCGCAGGGATTGAAAGAATCCGATTTATGTATATTTTTTCTGAGCAAAGAGTTCCAAAACTCCTATTACGGAAAGCATGAGCTCTCCAGTATTTGGAACTATGTGATCACCAAAAAGAAAAAATGGTTTTTGGTGTTGCTGGACCACGTAAATGTGGATGATATTTACGACGGTCTATCCTTTTACAAATATTTTAAATTTGACAACAACATACAAAGTCTGATTGAAGAAATCAAAAAACAGATGCTTTCTTAGCATCTGTTTTTTACGGTCTTCGTGCAAACGACCGCTGCCACAATAGTAAAAAAGCAAAACGGCCTCCGCCAACAGGGGCCGTTTTTTTATGAAAAGGAGTATCATCATGCAATATTACAAATGTTCTTCCGCAGTGCTGGAAATGGATTTAAAAGCCACTTCCCTGCAGGTATACCATTTTTTGGCTTCCCGCGCGGACTATAAAAAACGCAGCTGCTTTTATGCCGTACGTACCATTGCGCGGCAGCTTGCTATTTCCGAACGTTCCGTTCAGCGCGGCACAAAGGAGCTGGCGCAAAAGGGGCTGCTCAAAATCGAATCCCAATTTGCCAAAGGCAGACAAACCACCAACCGATACACCCTGTTAGACCAGCCGCAGCAAAGCCTCTACACGCCCTTAAAGCCGTTTAAGAAGGAGCAAAAGGCTTTTACCGTCAACTGCCATATAAACGCCTTAAACAGCCGGATAAAGGGCGTTGCGCTGAAAGTTTATACCTATTTGGAGAGTATGTCCGCATTTAAGCGGCGCTGCACTCTTTCCGTAAAGGAAATCGCCCGCCACTGCCGTATCAGCATTACGTCTGTACGTAAGGCGCTGAAAGTGCTGGCAAAAGCAAAACTTGCGCTGTACAAAGCAAAAACCGCCGTCTCAAAATGGGGCAATCCGCAATGGGGGAAAAATGAATTTACCCTGCCGGAATTTCATATTTTACCCTCCCGTGTCACCGGGGTACTGCGCCGTATGTCACCCCTATTAACGAATACCCTCTATAACAATACAAACAGAGAAAGATTTGATACGGACAAAGAAAGAAATACCACAGGCTTAAAGAAAAAACAACAGGAACTTTCGCGCCTGCTGGATATTTTTGCAGACTAAAACGTGCTTTTTACAGGGATATTGCGCCCTTTT
>CALWUX010000074.1 GCA_944384795.1 uncultured Clostridia bacterium
ATTCTGCCAAATGGGTCACAGCGTTCACGCCCGCCTCCGGTTCCATGGCATGGGCCGCCCTGCCCCGGGAACGAATCACAACACCGCCCGGATTTTCCTCAAAGGTAAAACAGCCGACTTGGTGCTCTCCGGCCGCTTTCAATAACGCAAGCTCCTGCTCCGTGCAGCAAATATCCGCCTGTACGGCACCCGGCACCGCATTGATCACGGTACCGCCCTGAAATTGCCGGACGATCCCCGCGTGATACCTGCCGTCCCTTAGGGAAAATTGCAATATTCCTTTCTCTCTGTTGCAAATACCGTACTCGGAATCCGGCGTAAACGCTTTGTCGGGCAATGGCTCATGGCGAAAATACACCCGCAGATCATCCATGCCTACCTCTTCCCCGGCACCGAAAATTACTCTAAGACGGCGCTGCGGCACAATACCAGCGTCCTTTAACGCTTTCAGACAGTACAGCGCCATAACGGCGGCGCCTTTGTCGTCCAGCACGCCGCGGCCAAACAGCAAATCACCCCTGCGCGTCAGCACAAACGGGTCGCTGTCCCAGCCTTCTCCTGCGGGCACCACATCCACATGGGCCAGCACAGCGGACATACGCTCCCCTGCGCCGAATTCCGCGTGGCCCGCGTAATGGCCCACATTCGTCACTGCAAAGCCCATTTCCTCCGCCCGTTTCAATATCCATTCCAAAGCCCTGGCAGAGTGCTCTCCAAACGGGTATTCCCCCGCCGCCTGCGTGCAGACAGAAGGAATCGCAACCAGCTTTTCCAAATCCTGCACAAACGCTTTTTCATATTGATAAATGCGGGAACCAAAGTGCATAAAAAACGCTCCTTTTCCAAAACTGCCTTACATCCCTACACCTGCTGCACAGCAGGAAAACGCCCTTTCTCGCCGCAGGCAAAACAAACGCCCAAATCAGGAATCATATCCATTGGGATTCATGGTCTGCCAGCGCCACGCGTCCGCGCACATATCGTCTATATTTTTTTCAGCGTGCCAATCCAGCTCTCTGGCCGCTTTCTCCGGGTCCGCGTAGCATACGGGAATATCGCCCTCCCTGCGTGCAACAATTTCATAGGGGATCTTCCTGCCCACTGCTTTTTCAAAGGCGTGGAGCATTTCCAGTACGGAATACCCCTGGCCCGTACCTAAATTATAAATTTGCAGGCCGCACGGGGATTCAAATTTTTTCAGCGCCGCCACATGGCCTTTTGCCAAATCCACCACATGGAGATAATCCCGTACGCCTGTACCGTCTTTTGTGTCGTAATCGCCGCCGAATACGCGCAATTTTTCCAATTTCCCAATGGCCACCTGAGAAATATACGGCATCAAATTATTGGGAATATCATTGGGGTCCTCACCAATGCGGCCGCTTTCATGGGCGCCCACGGGATTAAAATAACGAAGAAGCACCGGATTAAAAGCAGGGTCCGCCTTTGCAGTATCCTTTAAAATTTGTTCCACCATCAGCTTTGTGGTACCGTACGGATTGGTGGTAGACAAAGGGAAATCTTCCGTAATCGGCATTTTAGACGGATTGCCGTATACCGTAGCGGAAGAGCTGAACACAAAATTCTTCACCCTGTATTCGTCCATGACCTCCAGCAGCGTCAAAGTGGAGATCAGGTTGTTATCATAATATTTCAAAGGGAATTTCACAGATTCTCCCACAGCCTTCAGGGCCGCAAAATGAATGACTGCATCCACTTTCTCTTTTTCAAATATTTTCCTTAAGGCCTCTTTATTACGCACATCGGCCTCATAAAAGGAAAATGATTTGCCCGTAAGCTCCCGTACGCGGTTCACAGCCTCCGGCTTGCTGTTGTCAAAATTATCAACCACTGCGATTTCATAGCCTGCCTGCAGCAATTCCACACAGGTATGGCTGCCAATATAGCCTGCGCCGCCGGTCACTAAAACTTTCATATAATAAAACCTCATTTCATCGTTATGCTGTCTATGGATTTTAAATTTATTTTAGCATAAACCAAAAATAATGTCGACTGCAAAAACACCCCTCTGCATGGAGAAGTTTTGTATAAAAGCCTCAAATATCCTTAACAAAAAAACAGCGCACAACTCCCGGCATATCCGCAAACCGCGCTACACGCCTGCAAAACGCCATATTGATTAGCATACCGTTTTCTGCCGCAAATATCCGTATTGCCCCGCCGCACCGCTTTAAAAGCCAGATTGCCCGCAAAACGCTGCGCACCGGCGCTGCTATATAGGCTCGGGCATACCTCCCTTCTTTCTGCTTTGCGGCGGCCGCGGACGCAAAACACCTTTACCTCAAAAAAACACGTGAGCGGCGGCCGGCCAAATGCTCACGTGTACTCCATCAATGATGATGCTTCTTTTTGCGGTGGGGATGCTCTTCCTTTTCAATTTCGCGCATCAGCTCCCTGTCCTCCGATTGCTTTTTCTTTTTGCGCGCCATCATGACCATAAAAAAGTCAAATGCGGAGCCCAGCACCACACCGGCCGCAACACCAATGGCCAATCCCACAGGCAAATTGCCAAACCCGTAATAACCGACCAGTCCGCCCGCAATGGCGCCCAAAGCCACGCCAATGGAAGCGCCGGATAAAATCGTACTGCGTTTTTTTCCTTCCATATAAGATTAC
>CALWUX010000075.1 GCA_944384795.1 uncultured Clostridia bacterium
TGTGGTACGCGCCGCCGCCCATGGCTACCGCTACGTCCAGGCCGCCTGCGCCCATGGCCAGCATGCCGATGCCGCCGTTGGTGGGGGTGTGGCTGTCTGAGCCGATGAGGGTCTTGCCGGGCACGCCGAAGCGCTCCAGGTGTACCTGGTGGCAAATGCCGTTGCCGGGACGGGAAAAATAAATGCCGTGCTTTTTGGCTACGGTTTGAATGAATTTGTGGTCGTCGGCGTTTTCGAAGCCGGTTTGCAGGGTGTTGTGGTCGATGTAGGCAACGGAGCGTTCCGTTTTTACCCTTGGTACGCCCATGGCTTCAAATTCCAGGTAGGCCATGGTTCCCGTGGCGTCCTGGGTCAGGGTCTGGTCGATTTTCAGGCCGATGTCGCTGCCGGCGGTCATGGCGCCGCTGAGCAAGTGTGATTTGATGATTTTTTGAGCTATTGTGTAACCCATTTTATACCCCTTTCCGTGCGCGAAAGCTGTTTGTACAGCATGCTTTTCACTGTGCAATATCAATAATTATTCATATTATCTACTATTTTCATTTGCTTGTCAACTTCTTAACAAGTTTTCGTCACGGGGGGCGGCGGCGCTTTTGGGCGGGAAAACGGCTTGTTTGGGCGGCGCGGGCAGGGGCGGCGACAAAAACCAGCCGTTGTTTTTGTGCAAAGAGTGAATATACAATGGATACAGTTTGCTGTATAATATTATGAAAATAAAACATTGATATAAAAACGGCGGACTGTTTTGCGCCGTGCTGTGATGTGAAAAATATACAACTTTTTACAGCAGTGCGGGCAGGCTTGTTTATAATGAGCTTACACGCTGTGTGTTTTATTTGATATGGAAGGAATGAGGATAACATGAAAAAGAAAGCATATTGGATGTTACTGGCCGCGGCGGGAGCTTCTTTGCTTATGCTGGCGGCGTGCAGCCCGGAGGAGCCGGCTGCAAGCAGCGGAGCGGAAAGCAGTATTACTTCCGAGACCAGCGCAAGCCTTGGCATTTACGTGCAGGATACGGATAACGACGGAACCCCGGACAAAGTAGTTGACCGCTACGGTGCTGACCTCAGCGAGCTGTACACCCTGAAAGAAGACGGCATTTACGAGGGCGAAGCCCTGCTGCTGCCAATGGCGCAAACGGAAACCTTTGTGCCTGTAACGGAGCTGGCCTTTACGGTAACAGAAAAAACCGTGCACCCCGACCCGGAAAACGCGTTTGCCCTTGACCTTGTAATTACACCGGAAAACGCCACCACCAAGGAAATTGAACTGACCACCGACAACGCCGACGTGCTGAAAATAGAAAACGGCAGCATTACCCCGCTGGCAAACGGCGAAGCAACCGTGACCGCCACTGCAAAAGCAGGCGGCGCAGCTGCCACCTGCAAGGTTGTGGTGAACGACACCGCCGAGGAGGCCGAAACCCAAAACACAGCCGCAAACCCTGCGGCCGCAACAACAACAACAACAACCGGCACCCCTAACACACAGCCGGCGGCCAACAACCAAGCCGTAACCACCACCCAGCCAAACACCAACACCGGCAACACTGTGCAGGCACAAACCCAAGCGCCCGCACAGCAGCCACAGCAACAACAACCACAAGCCCCTGCGCAGCCCCAACCAACTGTGCACGCACCTATTTACGAAAAAAATATGTGGTAGACCAAGCCGCATGGACGGAAGAAAAACCGATTTATACCACAAAGGTCATAGATGTTTGCAATAGTTGTGGTGCTGACATAACTGACGATGCCTATGCTCACACCTATCAACATCTGATTAACGGTGATAAAAAAGCGGGCTATCACTCTGAAACCATCAAAAGTCAATCCGGAACAGAATATATTAACCACGAAGAAAAAGGCCACTATGAACAAGTTCTGGTTTGCGGTGGCTGCACCGGTACGCATTAAAAAAACCACCGCGTGAATATATTTCACTTTCGTTTAGCGAGTGCAAAAATGGACGCTCTGAATTTTATATTCAGGGCGTTTCTTGCTTTTTACTTGCGCCATTGCTTTATGGTGCATATGTTTTGTCTTTTGCCGGTGCATTCCTTCTTTTACGGCACGCACACTGTTGGTTTGCTGTTTTACAGCATGGCCGGCCGCATGCCGGCGGCGGGCGTTTATGGGCCGGAGAAGCGCGGCTATTTGCATAGGAGTTTTTTTTGTGTTACAATACTATGTTAGGAATATCCTGCGGCGTTTTGGGATTGTTTTTGTTTTTATGTATGTTTTTCCTCCTTTTACGGCACACTATGTGTGGCAGGAGGTGCTTTGATGAAGCAGCAGCAATTTTTTCAGGAACGGCGCAGGGAACGCGGATATGCCGCCCTTGACGGGGACAGCCCCCGCTTTGCCTGCGCGGACGACCCCGAACCGGACGGCGCTGTGCCGCCCGGCGGCGAGGACACGCAGGCGCGCAAAATACAGGAAACCGGCTCTGTGCTGACCGATAACGGCAAGTATAAAATACACTGCATGACCATTATCGGGCAAATTGAGGGGCATTACGTATTGCCGAGCCAGAATAAAACCACCAAATATGAGCATATTATCCCGCAGCTGGCGGCCATTGAGGAAGCGCCGGAAATAGAGGGGCTTTTGATTTTGCTCAACACCGTGGGGGGCGACGTGGAGGCCGGCCTGGCTTTGGCCGAGCTGTTTGCAGGCATGACAAAGCCTACGGTCTCTCTTGTACTGGGCGGCGGGCACTCCATTGGCGTGCCCCTGGCGGTGGCCGCGCAGAAATCGTTTATCGCGCCGTCGGCTACCATGACGATACACCCCGTGCGCATGAACGGCCTGACCTTGGGCGTGCCGCAGACGTTTGCGTATTTTCAGAAAATGCAGCAGCGCATTACCACGTTTGTCAGCGCGCATTCTAAAATGGCGCCGGAGCGTTTTTACCAGCTTGCCATGAACACGGAGGAGCTGGTGATGGACGTGGGCACCGTTTTGGACGGGCCCGACGCGGTGCGGGAAGGGCTGATAGATTCCTTGGGCAGCCTTTCGGACGCGCTGGCATGTCTATATGACATGATAGACGCCCGCAAAAGCGGCGGCAGGGGACAGACAGCGCGTAAAAACGCGAAGCCGGCGCGCAAAACAAAAAAACAGACGGAAAAAGCGTAAGGAACGGGAAGGCATACAGGGGAACCGCCCCATGCCCGCCCTGTTTACATAGGTATAACGAAAACAAGAGGTGAGACAGTGGCACGACCAAACAATCAAAACAATGCCAAGGCAAAGCGAACACGGACGGCGCAGAAAAATGCCCGGGGAAAAACCCGTGCCGCCGCAAGAAAGCCGCGGGACAGGGAGGTACATAAGCAGCGCAGCCAGATACTGGCCATACTGCTGTTTGCGTTTTCGGTTTTTTTGGGCTGTTTAGTTTGTATTCGGGGAGAAAGCGCGTGGGCCTGGATGCACTATGTGTTTTTGGGCCTGTTTGGCATTATGTCTTTGGCATGGCCTATTTTGCTTTGCTATATTTCTATTGTGACTGCGTTTGGCAAGACCCAGGCGCGGGCGGTGTCCCGCATTGTTATGACGGTGCTGCTGATTGTGGTGCTGTGTGCCACGGTGTATATTTTTACCGCGGAGGAGCACCAGCAGAGCCTGCCGTTTACCGTCAATATGACAAGGCTGTATGAACAGGGCGCGGCGAACGCGGGCGCAGGGGCGTTCAGCGGGCTGTTCGGTATTCCCATTGTTTCCATTTTGGGCTTTACGGGCGCGAAAATCGTGATTTTGATTGTGCTGTTTGTGCTGCTGATGGTTTTGACGGGCATGACGCTGCCCAGTTTGATCCGCGCGTTTACCAAGCCGGCCGTGAAGGCGGCGGCGAATATTCAGGAGGCAAGGGAGCGCAGGGCCGTGCAGAAAACGCACGGCGGGCCGGAGACGGAGGAGCCGCCGCTGTACAGGAGCGAAGCGGCGCGCGGCGCGGCGCCTATTGACATTGCGCTGGACGACGAGGAGCTGCCCGCTTACATGAAGTACCGTCCAAAGCCCGAAAAAAAGCCGAAAAGCGAAAAGCTCAAGCGGCTGGAAAAGGTGTTCCATTTTGGCGGGCAGGAGGACGACGGCCAGGCGCAGACGCTGGATTTTTTAGATGTGGAGATAGACGCCTCGGAGCAGGCTGAGCCGCCCCTGGTACGTGTGGACCGGCCGCGGGACCCGATAGATATTCCGCTGGGACCGCAGGGACAGAACGATACCGACCAAACGGACGGCGGTGTGCAGACCGAGACGGACGCGCAGGCCGCGGCCTTTGCGGCAAAAGCTGTGGAAAAGGCTACGGCGGACATGACCGCCCCGCCGGAGCAGCAGGCCGGGGAAAAGGATACTTACCGGTTCCCGCCGGTCTCCATGCTGGCGGTAAGCGAGGAGATGGATGCCCGCAATGTAACGGAGGAGCTGCAGGTGAACGGGCGCCTGCTGGTGGATACCCTGAAAAGCTTTGGGGTGCAGACGAAGATACTGGACATCAGCCGCGGCCCTGCCGTGACCAGGTATGAGCTGCAGCCGGCCGCTGGTGTGAAAATCAGCAAAATCACAAATCTGGCGGACGATATTGCCATGAATCTGGCCGCGCCCGGCGTGCGTATGGAAGCGCCGATTCCCGGCAAGGCCGCTGTGGGCATTGAGGTGCCCAATAAAAACGTAGGCATTGTGCGTATGCGCGATTTGATAGAATCCAACCGCTTTTGCTCGGCCAAAAGCAAGCTGACCGTTGCGCTGGGACGGGATATTTCCGGTCAGGTGACCGTGGCGGATCTGGCGAAAATGCCCCATTTGCTCATTGCGGGTTCTACGGGATCGGGTAAATCCGTTTGCATCAATTCTTTGATCATCAGTCTGCTGTATAAGGCAACGCCCGACGAGGTGCGCTTTTTGATGATAGACCCCAAGGTGGTGGAGCTGGGAGTGTATAACGGCATTCCCCATTTGCTGGTGCCGGAGGTGACGGACCCGCGCAAGGCCGCGGGCGCTTTGGGCTGGGCGGTTA
>CALWUX010000076.1 GCA_944384795.1 uncultured Clostridia bacterium
ACGAGATTACAAGGTGACTGGAGTTCAGACGTGTGCTCTTCCGATCTCCTTCCGGATAAAAACAGGGATATAAGCGCCGCATAACCATTGCAAAACCGGCCACCGACTTTTATAATAGCATATGATAAAACAGACGTTTCAATCCGGAAAGAAACAAATTCCTGCCATATGAAAGGAGAAAACAAAATGGAAGCATACAAAACGGGCGATCTGGTACTTGTCAAGCTCGGAACTTTGTCTATAACCGGTACCGTTGTGCATTTTAATACGAAAACAAAGAAATACTTGGTGCGCTTCAGTGCGCAGCAGCAAAACTGGTACGCTCAAGAAGAACTGACTCCGTACCGCAGCACCCTTGCAGAATAATGCATTTGCTTTGTGTTTCCGTACCTTCTCCTTTACATCAAAAAATAAAAACATCCCGTGTAACGGCATCGGTTACATGGGACATAGTTCGTTTCTTACAGATTTTGCTTATACTTTCCTTTTCCACTTCCGTGGCGGAAAATTTCTACAGCAACGGCTTTGCGGTACAATATTGGAAAACTGCGCGTCGCTGGCTGCACAAAACAAGGCGGCTGTATTTCTTGCAACAGGTGCACGCTGTGTAGTGCCTGCTGTTTGCCGCCTGTATCAAACACAGTGCTGTGCAGAAGCCGTCCGTACCGTTTAATCCCCGTTGCTCTGCCTGCGCCTGCGCTTTGATTCAAAGAAAGCAAGGCGGGCGCTTTTTATCTGCCCTTTTCCGAACAGCGTTTTGATTCTCACGATTTTTCCGCCGCTCTGCATTTCAGCGCCTGCCGCTGTCTCCATAACCGTATGCTCCTCGTTCAGGATATGAGCCAGCAGTCCGCAATCCTTCATGGAAAGGCAATCCGGATACCCGAAAATAATATGGTCCTGCAAACGCATATCAATGGTTTCCATAGCGGCGTGCAGCTTTCTGGTTGCCGTAATGTCTCCCGGCGAGGGCATCACGTTACCGCTGGGGTGATTGTGGGCGATAATCGCCTCTGCCGCATTATAAGCTGCCCCCAGCGTAATGATTTTCCGTACATAAAGGGGAACAGTATTGACATTGCCCTCCGTTACAACGCCGCAGTACAGCACTCTGTTTTTGCTGTCCATAAGCACCAGTACAACCAGCTCATTTTTCCTGCCGATAAACTGAGGTGAAATAAGTCGTATCGCAGAAGCGGTGTCATAAACACGCTCTTTGTCAGCAGTTTGCGTATCAATATAATACCGGCTCAGCTGAGGAATCAGCTTGAGTAATATAGCTACGTTTTGGGTAATACCCTTTGTTTTTGTCAATTCTTCAACAGGAGCGTCGCATACGCCGGAAATCGTCCCGAAGCGAGCCAGCAGTTCATGGGCAATCGGATTGGTATCCGCCCTTGGCAAGCCGTAAAACAGCAGCAGCTCCAAAATCTGGTGTTCTTCAAACACATCCAGGCTATATTTTAAAAATCGCCGCTTTACGCGCTCTCTGTGCCCCTGATGGACAGAAGGCTCTTTTGCCGCCTTTTTCTCCCTGTCCGGGCTTTCTGCGGTTTCGTCATGTATCCGTGCCAAAACTAACAGCTCCTTTCTGTATGACCCGACCGAGCTTTCCGCAGTATGGTTATACGCAGCATTCCACGCTGAAGAAAGCTCTATTAAATTACGGTTTTGCAAGGATAGACTTGCAACCCTCGTATAAACCCGTTATACTTTTATCTGGTGATTACATGAAAACGGTAATAATCGGTACCAATGACGCAGGACAGCGGCTGGATAAATTTTTAAGCAAAACTTTTCCTAATCTGCCAATGTCCATGCTGTATAAAAGCATACGAAAAAAAGACATTAAATGCAATGGGAAACGCTGTGAAAATTCTACACGTCTGAAAGTCAACGACGTACTGACCCTGTATTTAAAGGACGAATTTTTCCAAAAGGAAGCAAAGGAATACGACTTTTTAAAAGCGCCCGCAAAGCTGAATATCCTTTATGAGGACTGCAACCTGATGCTTTTGGACAAAAAGCCGGGCCTGATTGTCCACCCTGACGAAAATTATCATTTTGACTCTTTAATTGCCCGCATACAGCATTATTTATACGACAAGGGAGAGTACCGTCCGGAACAGGAAGCATCCTTTGCACCAGCTTTGATCAACCGTATTGACCGCAATACAGGCGGTATTGTCATGGCGGCAAAAAACGCGGAGACCCTGCGTATAATGAATGAAAAAGTAAAACAGCGGGAAATAGATAAATATTATTTATGTATCGTCCACGGCCATATGCCCAAGCAGGAGGATACCCTGAAAGGCTATCTGGAAAAAAACGAGAATCAGAACCGGGTATATATTTCGCAAAGGTCCACAAGCCGTGCTAAAAGTATTTATACCCGCTACCGCGTGCTGGAAGAAAAGTCCGCTTACAGTCTGCTGGAAATTGAACTGCTGACCGGCAGAACCCACCAGATACGCGCCCATTTGGCTTCTGCAGGGCACCCATTGGCCGGCGACGGCAAATACGGGACCAACACAATCAACCGAACAAACCCTTTCCGTTACCAGGCCCTGTATTCTTACAAGCTGCGCTTTTCTTTTCAAACCCCCGCAGGCATACTGGACTATTTAAATCAAAAAGAATTCGCTGTCCGTGACGTCTGGTTTTTAAAGGAATTCCGGCAATTCCCTTAGTAAATACCCTGCATGATTTTATAACAAACAGAAAAAGAGAGCGCAATGCTCTCTTTTTTAGCTGTTTTTATCCACAGAATGGAACTGCTTTAAATTATTGGATTTACCGCTGCGTTTTTCCAGCTCCGCCTGAATATCCTCTGCCGTCACATTTTGCTGCACCATCAGCACCGTCAGGTGGTACAGTAAATCCGAAAGCTCCATAATCAATTCATCACGGTCGTTGTTTTTTGCGGCGATAATCACCTCACTGCATTCTTCTCCGCATTTTTTCAGGATTTTGTCCAGTCCCTTTTCAAACAGATAATTGGTATAGGAACCCTCCTCCCTTGCCTCTTTTCTGGCAAGAACGGTATCGTATAACACTTTTATGGTATCACTCATAGCCGTACCTCTTTTTCCAATATTATCGCTTCCAAAGCTCGTTAAAAAAACACGTGTGAGAACCGGTGTGGCAGGCTGCGCCTGTTTGCTCCACCTCCAGCAGCAGCGTGTCGCTGTCGCAGTCCCCGTAAATGCGGAGAACCTTCTGCAAATGCCCTGAGGTAGCACCCTTATTCCAAAGAGTCCGACGGGAACGACTGTAAAACCAGGTGTAGCCTGTTTCCAGCGTTTTTTGCAGCGATACACGGTTCATATACGCTAGCATCAACACCTCTTTGCTCCCTGCTTCCTGCACAACAGCGGGAATCAATTCTCCTTTTTGAAAAAAAGCGTCCAGGGCCGCAGACGAGAATACAATCCCGTTTTGCGCCAAAATCTCACTCATACGGAACCCTCCTCTGCCACAGCCACTGCACGGGACAAATCCAAATCACCCGTATAAACCGCTTTGCCGCAAATCGTACCGTACAGCCCCAATTCCTTAAGACGGCAAATATCCTCAAGACTGCTGACGCCGCCGCTTGCTATAATATTGCAGGAAACGGCGCGGTTCAATCGGTCCAGCATTTCCAAATTCGGGCCTGTCAGTGTACCGTCCCGGGAAATATCCGTAAAAATAATCGTTTTGACTCCCGCTGTTTCCATTTCCCCGGCCAGCGTAAGGTAATCTATTTCCGACTGCTCCGTCCAGCCCTGTACCGCCACTTTGCCATTGAGCGCATCGATACCCACCGCGATTTTATCCCCATATTTCGCTGCAGCCTCTTTTACCAGCCGGGAATCGCGCAGTGCCACAGAACCTAAAATCACACGTGAGACCCCCTGCTCCAAATAAAACGCGATGGTCTCCATGCTGCGGATACCACCGCCGATTTCCACTTTTAAATTCGTATGGGCAAGCACATCAAATACCAGTCGGCTATTCACGGGCTTTCCGTCCTTCGCACCGTCCAAATCCACCATATGTATCCAGCCGGCGCCGG
>CALWUX010000077.1 GCA_944384795.1 uncultured Clostridia bacterium
GCTCCATTTTCTCTGGGAGGAGAACGGGATTTTCTGCACCGGCTCGTACCGGCTGCATTCCTGATAATAGCCCTTGATGGCCTGGAAGGTCGCGTTGTTGTCGTCTGTATAATGAAGGAACGAGCCCATCAGGTCGTCAAACCATGGAATGTCCTCTTCTTTTTTGAGAGGGTAAACTGTTTCTACCTTCATGTTGCCTTCTGTAATGGTGCCTGTTTTATCCAGACAGAGCACGTCTACATGGGCAAGGGTCTCAAGGGAATACAGCTCCTGCACCAGCACCTTGCGCTTTGCCAAACGGCCAACACCCACGGCAAGGCTGATGCTGATGAGCAGTACCAGGCCTTTGGGCAGCATACCCAGCAGGCCCGCCGCTGTGGAGATAACCGAGGTGGTCGCATCTCCGCCCCGCAGGAAAAATGCTTCCAAAAACAGCACGATGCCTAAGGGGATAATCAAAAAGCCGGTAAAGCGGGTCACTTTCCGCATGGAGGTGACCAGCTCGGAATGCACCTGCTTCATTTTTTTTGTTTCTTGGGCAATGTGGGTGGCGTAGTTGTCGTTGCCTACGTGCTCTACCTTTGCATAGCATTTGCCGCTTATGACAAAGCTGCCGGACAGCACCTGGTCGCCCGGGCCTTTATTGACCGGATCGGATTCTCCTGTCAGCAGGGATTCGTTGACCTCTGCTTCCCCCTCCAGAATGACGGCGTCTGCACAGATTTGCTGGCCCGCGTACAGGCAGATCACATCGTCCAGCACCAAATCCTCTACGGGGAGCTCCCGCTCCTTTCCGTCCCGTATGACATTGGCATGGGGCACGGACAGCAGGGACAGGCTGTCTACCAGCTTTTTGGCCCGCAGCTCCTGAATGATTGCAATCAGCACATTGGCAAGGATGATCACAATAAACAGCAGATTGCTGAAAGCGCCCACACAGGCCAGTGCAATCGCAATAATCAAATTGAACAGATTAAATAAGGTGCAGACGTTGTCTTTGATGATTTGCCCCGTGGTTTTTGATATTTTTTCCGTTGCCTCGTTTTTCAGGCCTTTTTCGGCCTGCGCGGCAGCCTGCCGGGAGGTCAGGCCCGTTCTGGCATCCGGATGCAGTCTTTGCTTTTCTTCCATATTATCACCTTTTCCGGTATCTGCATAGTTTCATATTTACTATACCATATCCTGCCGGCAATACAAGAAAAAAATTCTAAACGATTTATAAATTCTGCGCAAAAGCCGCTTTGCCAGAAAGCGGTCAAAAGCGCTCCCCTTGTGTCGCCCGGTTGGCAAAGGAAAAATATGCAGCACAGCAAGCGCCTTCTCTTTATGATAGTATGTTCCCTCTGCACAGCGCCGTATACGCCAAAAGAAAATTTGCTGCGGGGAAAAGAAAAATCATAATTTAGACATAATTAACCATTATAATAGAAAGAAAAGAAACGGAGGAAACAGATATGCAGAAAAGAACGCCGGAAGAACTGGCTTTGGACATTTTGACAGAGGGCAAATTTGATACGCTGCCGATTAAAATCTCTCATTTGGCAAAGGTCAACCGTGTGGAGCATATGAATCGCTTTGACCGGGAGAAATTTCAAAACTGTGTGGAAATATGCCAATTTATTTTGCAAAGCGAAAATATGGACGCGGATTTGCAGCACGCACAGCAGCTGGCTGTACTGGTAATGGCTCCCCCCTGCGTTTTAAAGGACTGCAAGGTATCCAGTGCGGAAAGCCTGCATGTTTTAACGGCGCTGCCAATCAAAATTGCAGAGGAAATATACCAAAACCCCGATTTTTTTGCTGCAAACGGGGCTTTGGCGCAAAAAGAGCGGCAGGTCGCCGGACAGTTCCGCTCTTTTATTGACCGGCAAATAAGCAATAAGCCCCATTTTCACCGGCCGTAAATAAAAAAGGAACGATACAGCGTCGTTCCTGTTTACATGGATATTCAGTCCTCCCCGGCCGCCTGCGCTGTTTGCCGCTCTCTTTCGTTTTTGGAAAAGACACAGCCGCAGTAGTCCTGCCGGTACAAATCATATTGGGCGGATAAAAGCAGCGATTGCTTAAAGCCGTCTTTTTTCTTAAAGTCGGAGCATAAATACGGAATGCCGTACCGCTCCCCCAGCATTTGGCCGATTTCATTTAGCAAAGCGGCATTTTTATGGGGGCTGATGGTCAGCGTGGTCGTGAAATAATCCGCGCCCAGCGCCTTTGCCTGCTCCGCCGCCTGCCGCAGCCGCAGTGCAAAGCATTTTTCACAGCGGGCGCCGCCCTCCGGCTCCTCCTCCAGCCCGCGGACGCTTTGGTAGAAGGCTTCCGGCCGGTAGTCTTCTTCTATAACAGGGATCTCTGTTTCCAGTCCCATTTGCTCAAGCAGGGAGCGCAGCTCCTTCAGTCTGCGGGCATATTCCGTTTTTGGTGAAATATTGGGGTTGTAAAATAAAATTTTGATTTGGAAATATTGGTTAAGATATTGCAGCACGTACGTACTGCACGGCGCGCAGCAGCAGTGCAGCACCAGCACGGGGCGCTCCCCTGCCGCCTGCAGTCTTTGCAGGGTCTCTTCCAGTTGTTTTTGATAATTTTGTTTCATGTGATTCTCCGCTATCCTGTATTTTTTCCATCGTACCACAGTTTTGCAAAAAAATCCACCGCCGCGGCCGAATCCGTACCGGTAAAAAAGTGTTTGCCCGCAGGCGGATTTTTCCGTAAATTGTAGAACGGGCCGGGTTTGCCCCGCTTTCGTTGACAAGCCGGCAAAAAATATGCTATGCTACAATTTACAGTAAGGAGGCGTTTTTATGGCGGAAAAGGCATCGACAAAAACCATAGCGCAAAATAAAAAGGCCTACCATGACTATTTTGTAGAGGAAAGCCTGGAAACAGGGATCGCGCTGTCCGGGACGGAGGTAAAATCTCTGCGGCGCGGCAGAGTGAATTTAAAGGACGCCTGGTGCTCTGTTGTAAAGGGAGAGCTGTTTATCAACGGTATGCACATCAGCCCCTACGAGCAGGGCAACATATTCAACAAGGACCCGATGCGGGTCCGGCGGCTGCTGGCGCACAAACGGGAAATCATGCGGCTGTACGGGTATGTAAAGCAGGACGGTTATTCTCTGATACCGCTTTCTGTATACTTTAAAAATTCCTTGATAAAGGTACAGGTGGGCTTATGCAAAGGCAAAAAGCTGTACGACAAGCGTCAGGATCTGGCGGAAAAAGCCGCTAAACGGGACATTGAACGCGCAATCAAGGAAAAAAACCGATGACCCCTTACCGTTAGTTAACATGGGGGCGTAAAGGTTTCGACGGGGATTGTGAACCTCAGTAAGCGAGTAGTGGTGCGGACCCACTGAAAACGCCGTATTTTAAAATTAAACGACAACAAACAAGTTGCGTACGCAGCCTAATTAAGGCTGCCGTCTGATTGGAGAGTACCACGGCTCTGATCAAGGCGTCGACAAGTGGTGCACGTGAACCGGAGCCTGCCTTTGACCCGGTCATGACAAAAAGGCTACCGTTTTCTTCAGCCTTCCAATTGGCGGCCGGAAGCGGGAAGTTGAAATAATTGGATACACTCGTAGAAAGCTTTGGCAAGCGATTTTCGGACAGGGGTTCGATTCCCCTCGCCTCCACCAGGCTGAGCCTGGACGCAATTCGCGTTCCAGGCTCGGCTTTTTCTTTTACTTTGCCGCTCGCGTTTATAGCAGGTATCTTTTTTGTCAACGCTTCCCAGAAAGGGTTGACATCTTTTTGTCAACCTTTTTTCTGAGTATTCACGCGGGTTTGCGGGCTTGATGTATTTTCCACAAAATGGCAAAACAAAGACGTTTTGGCAAGTGAATAGGCAGTAAAAAATGAAACGTGACTGCGCAAACAGAAAAACAGCACATTAAATCGCTTGGAGCGGGAAAAACCCACAATGCTTCTTTCCTTTTTGGGTTTGGTTACTGTGCAGCAGCCATTCTCTGTTTACTACTTTGAGCGGCACCGACTTATGAACCGTTGAAAAAGCAGGAAAATGACGCTGTTGACAAATCAAAATATTTGTGTTATAATCTCAAACAAATTTAATAAACTAAACCGTTGAAGCGGAGATAACGGCAATGATGCCTTTACAGAGAGCCTGTGGTGCTGAGAGTCAGGTAAGAAACAAGTTGTCAAATGGACCGCTGAGGGCGCAGTCAAATGTGGTTTCACAAAGTATTCTGCGACGTTGCAGGCAGACGTCATTTGCCGGGGATATGTTGGTATCCTGCTAAGTGCACGGGTCATTCCGTGAATCAAGGTGGCACCGCGGATAAGTGTTTTATTCGTCCTTGACAGAGAGTATATTTCTGTTAAGGGCGTTTTTGTTTTTTTGACTCCTTTGACTGAGATATCAGGTCAAAGGAGTTTTTCTTTTTCTGGGGGCAATATGATGTTTGTGAAATATTGACTACGCTCCATGCGCCGATAGAAAATTTGGAGCCATAAAATAATTTTAAACACCTTAGTGAAATCAATTGGGAGGTGCAGTGAATGAAAATTCTGCCAACTTTAGCGCAGGTCAGGGAAATTGCTTCCGAAGCAAAGTATAATGTGCTGCCGGTAAGCTGTGAAATCCTTTCTGACTTTACAACGCCTATTGAAACCATGAGGATACTAAAAAACGTATCGACACACTGCTATCTGCTGGAATCCGCACAGGCAAACGAAACCTGGGGGCGGTATACCTTTCTCGGCTTTGACCCGAAACTGGAAATCACCTGCATGGACGGAGAGATGAAGGTCGGCAATCTGAAAGTAAAAACAGAAGATCCCTCTGCCTATCTGCGTCAGATCCTCGCTGATTATAAAAGTCCTCGTTTTGAGTATCTCCCCTCTTTTACGGGCGGGCTTGTCGGATATTTTTCATATGATTACCTCGGGTACAGCGAGCCTGCTGTGAAATGCGATGTGGAAGACACAGAGGCGTTCAAGGATGTGGACCTAATGCTGTTTGACAAGGTAATCGCTTTTGATCACCTGCGTCAGAAGATCATCCTCATCGTCAATATGCCGCTGGACGATGTAGAAGCCGGCTACAACAAAGCGATTATGGAGTTAAAACAGCTTATAGAGCTTATCAGGCATGGCGAAAAGAAAAAGGAACCCGGAGGAAGACTGCTTGGAGCGGTAACATTGCTGTTTAGCAAAGAGCAGTTTTGCAGAATGGTTGAACAGGCGAAACATCATATTCGCGAAGGGGATATTTTCCAGATCGTACTTTCCAACCGTCTGAGCGCCCCCTTTGAAGGGAGCCTGCTCAATACCTATCGTGTACTTCGCACCATCAACCCCTCCCCCTATATGTTTTACTTTTCAGGTACCGACGTAGAGGTCGCCGGCGCTTCCCCTGAAACCCTCGTCAAGCTGGAAAACGGCGTGCTGCATACCTTTCCGCTTGCCGGAACCAGGCCCAGAGGAAAAAACGATGAAGAGGATAAAGCGCTGGGAACAGAACTGCTGGCGGACGAGAAGGAGATTGCCGAACACAATATGCTGGTGGATTTAGGACGAAACGATCTCGGAAAAATCAGCAAATTCGGCACCGTGCAGGTTGAAAAGCTCCATTGCATCGAACGCTTCTCCCATGTCATGCACATCGGTTCTACCGTTCGGGGAGAGATTCGCGAAGATAAAGACGCCCTGGATGCCATTGAAGCTGTACTGCCCGCAGGCACGCTCTCCGGAGCGCCGAAGATCAGGGCCTGCCGGCTGATTGGAGCGCTTGAAAACAACAAGCGCGGCATCTATGGCGGCGCAATCGGATACATCGATTTTGCGGGCAATATGGACACCTGCATCGCCATCCGCATCGCCTATAAAAAGAACGGCAAGGTGTTTGTAAGGAGCGGAGCCGGAATCGTGGCAGACTCTGTTCCTGAAAAAGAATTTGAGGAATGTCTGAACAAAGCAAAGTCTTCACTGAAAGCACTGGAGCTTGCACAGGAGGAAGAACTATGATTCTTTTGATTGATAACTACGACAGCTTTTCCCATAACCTTTACCAGCTTATCGGCGAGATCGAGCCGGATATCAAGGTAATCCGCAACGATGAGATGACCGTGGAAGAAATAAAGGAATTAAACCCTGACCATATGATCCTTTCCCCGGGACCGGGCAGACCTGAAGATGCAGGGATAATAGTTGAGGCCGTAAAAACACTTGGCAGGGATATTCCGATTCTTGGGGTCTGCCTTGGCCACCAGGCGATTTGTGCGGCATTTGGCGCAGCCATAACCTACGCCAAAGAATTGATGCACGGCAAGCAGTCGGATGTAAAATTTGATATCAACTCCCCCCTATTCAACGGCTGTCCCCGGATTGCGCCTGTGGCGCGGTATCATTCCCTTGCGGCAGATGCCGAAACCATTCCTAAGGAATTGAAGATAACAGCGACTACCGCGGAAGGCGAAATCATGGCTGTACAGCATAAGGAGCATCCCATCTATGGCGTACAGTTCCATCCGGAATCCATCATGACACCGGGCGGAAAGCAAATGCTTAAAAATTTTATAAAGGAGATATAAGCTATGATCAAAGAAGCGATCGTTAAAATCGTAAATAAAGAAGATCTCACCTATGATGAGGCCTATACCGTAATGAACGAAATTATGAGCGGTGAGACTACGTCTACACAAAATGCCGCTTTTTTGGCAGCGCTCTCCACCAAAAGCGCAAGGGCCGAGACAATAGATGAAATTGCAGGATGTGCGGCAGCCATGCGGGCCCACGCGACCAAAGTTGAAACCGATATTCAACTCTTTGAAATTGTCGGCACCGGCGGCGACAATGCGCATAGCTTTAATATTTCT
>CALWUX010000078.1 GCA_944384795.1 uncultured Clostridia bacterium
AATGGGTGGGTATGATGTGGATTTCGCAGAAAGTAGGCGCGCTGGAGCAGCCGGGCGCGCAAATTCAGGTGGGAGAGGTGCTGGGCCATACGGGCGGCCTTTCCATACAGGCTGTGGGACAGTACGGCGCAGTTCCGCTGGCGGCCCCTTTTGGCATTACGTATGTGCCGCCCAAGGGTACAAAGGTGGTTTTGCTGGAGGAAGCGGATACGGTATTGTGCGCGGGAGCGGTGGCGGAGCCCGCAGGGTTGTCCGAGGGCGAACTGCTGCTGTGTTCCGCGGGCGGCGCCTGCATTTACCTGAAAAACAACGGGGAGGTCGTTATCAACGGACAGGTCTTTCCCGCGGCGGCGGAATAAGGAGGGTTTTATGGACAGCTTGATACAAAACGGAGATACCTCCGCTGTGCTGGTTGGCGGCAGGCGGGAGCTGCTCCAGCGGATTTGGATACAGCTTACAGCGCACCGCGGGGCGTTTCCTTACTGCGGTACGCTGGGCAGCAGGCTGTACCGGATCTCCGCAGAGGATGCCAAATGCGGCCAAAAGGCGCTGCAGGCAATAGAGGAAGCGCTGGAGGAAATGCCGCAGGTTACGGTAACCGATGTGGTCCTTACGGGGCAGTCGGTCACGGTTTCTGTAAAAACAGAGTACGGGGAGGATGTCCTGCGGTTTTTGCTCAAAGGAGGAGGATAAATGGAGACGTATGACGAGATTTTGGAAAAAATGAAACAGGCGTTTGCACAGCAGGCCGGCTATGAAGCGGAAAAAAACAGCGATTTGGAAATACGGCTGCAGGTGCTGGCGGGAGAAATATTCAGCTGTATTGCAAATATGGAGTGGTTAAAGCGGCAGATGCTCCCGCAGACGGCGGGAGGAGAATATTTGACCATGCACGGTGCGCAGCGGGGACTGGCGCGCAAGGAGGCGCAGGCGGCGGCAGGCAGCCTGACTTTTTCCAGGACAAGCGCGCTGAGCTATGATTTGCCGGTACCCGCAGGCACGGTGTGCGCCGTTGATAAAGAGGACACGGCGCGGTATGTTACCACAGAGGAGGCTGTTTTAAAGGCGAATACGCTGAGCGTGACGGTAAAGGCAAAGGCAAAGGACGGCGGCCGCGGCGGCAATACGGCTGTAAATACCGTACAGGTCATGATCACGCCGCCTTCGGGCATTCAGGCGGTGACCAACGGGGAAGCGTTTACAGGAGGCATGGACGCGGAGGAGGACGATGTGTTCCGTGTGCGTTTGCTGAAAAGCTATGCCAATATTTCCAACGGCACCAACGCCGCGTTTTACAGGGAATTGGCCATGAAGCATCCGTCGGTCCATTCTGCGGGCGTGGTGGCAAAGGAGGACGGCGTGGGAACGGTCTCGGTTTACGTGGCCTCCAGAGGCGGCGTGCCGTCTGATGAAATTGTGCAGGAGCTGCAGGAGCAGTTTGACAGGGAACGGGAGCTGAACGTGGCCGTAACGGTAAAACCGGCGGTTTTGCAGATGATCCCGCTGCGGTTCCAGATAAAGCCGGCGGCGCAGTATTCCTTTGCGCAGGCAAAAGAAATATGCGAGCAGGTGATAGACGACTATTTTGCGCAAATGCAGGTGGGCGGTGTTTTTCGTATTGCGGAGGTATGTAAAAATATGCTGGATTCCGGCGCGATAGTGAACCACTTTACAACGCCCGGAGAGGATTACGCCATGCCCCAGAACAAGCTGGCGGCCAAAGGCAGCGTGGTGATAGAGGAAGGCAGTGTGATGGCTTGAGTATTTCGTTTACGGCCATGGAAAACGCGCTGCTTGCCACCGGTCTGTATGAGATAACGGAGGATACTAGGCTGTATGCGGAGCTGAAAGCGTATGACGCCGGTTTGCAGATCCTGCACGACAGGCTGGGCACGCTGCTGCGGGAGACGTTCGTGTTGACGGCGGAATCCTGCGGTCTGGAGGCAAGAGAGGCGCTGTTCGGGCTGAACATCGGCGCCTGTTCCAGGGAGGAACGGCGGAGACTGCTGTGTATGCGCGGCGCGGTTGATGTGAATTTTATCAGCAGGCAGGCGTTTTTGGATATTCTGGAGTCCGCGGGCATTCAGGCGTCGGTGACAGAATCGCCGGGAACGCAGCAGATAACGGTACAGGTATTGTCGGCAGCGGACGGGCAGACCCGGGAGGAAACAGAGCAGGCAGTGCTGGAGTATGCTCCCGCCCACGCGGACTGCACCGTTGTTTTTGCGAACGAGACCGGATAATTGGAAAACGGCGGTATAAGCGGCGGCATTTTGGGTTAAATAAAATAAGAAAGGGATTGGGGCAATGGTCGGCATTGCCCCAATTGTCATAATGACGGGAAATTGCTTGTATTTTCTGTTTGATTATACTATGATAGAAATGTCGATATTTTGGAGCGGCGGCTGAGGAAAATAAAGGGGGACGACGCAATGGAGCTGCATGAAAATACGGAAAAACCGGAACGCGCGCTGCTGGTTGCGGCAGACACGGGAAGCTATGATATGGAGGCTTCTCTGGCGGAGCTGTATGAGCTTGCCGGTACCGCCGGCGCGGAGGTTTTTGGCGCGATGACGCAGAAAAGGCCAGCATATGACACGGCGACCTGCGTTGGCTCCGGCATGATATTGGAAATTGCGGACATTTGCAAAAAACAGGAAATAGACCTGCTGGTTTTTGACTGCGAGCTGTCTCCCACCCAGATTCGCAATATAGAGGATATTACCGAGGTGCGGGTGATAGACAGGACCATGCTGATTTTGGATATTTTTGCCGCCCGGGCCGTTTCCAAAGAGGGTAAATTACAGGTAGAGCTGGCGCAGCTGAAATATATGCTGCCCCGCTTAACCGGCAAGGGCGCCGCTATGTCCCGGCTGGGCGGCGGCATTGGCACCAGGGGTCCGGGCGAAACAAAGCTGGAAACGGACCGGCGCCATATCCACAGGCGGATAGAGTTCTTGAAGGACCAGCTGGAGCAGGTGGAAAAGCACAGGGAGCAAATCAACCGCCGCCGGAAAAAAGACGGCACCGTAACCGTGGCGCTGGTGGGCTATACCAATGTGGGAAAAAGCACCCTGATGAATTATTTGACCAATGCGGGCGTGCTGGCAAAGGATATGCTGTTTGCGACCCTGGACCCAACGGCACGGGCGCTGCGCCTGCCCTGCGGCAAAACCGTTATGCTGATCGATACGGTAGGCTTGGTGCGCAGGCTGCCGCACCATCTGGTACAGGCGTTTAAGTCCACCCTGGAGCAGGCGGCTATGGCGGATATTGTGTTGAATATCTGCGACGCCTCCAGTGCGGAATCTCAGGTACACCTGCAGGTGACAAGGTCTTTGCTGGAGGAGCTGGGCTGTAAAAACAGGCCGGTTATCCCCGTGCTGAACAAATGCGATCTGGTGCCGGAGCTGAACCATATGCCCATGATCGGCGGGGCGGTACGCATCAGCGCCGCAACGGGACAGGGTGTGGACCGCTTGCTGGAGGTCATTGAGGAAAATCTGCCGGTAAAAAATACAAGGGTGGAATTGCTGCTGCCCTTTTCCAAAAGCGGGCTTGCCGCGGAAATTCGTAAAGAAGGCACCGTGCTGGAGGAGGAGTATGTGGAGCAGGGGCTGCGCCTGACCGCCATGGTCACGCCGGATTTGCTGGAGCAGGTACTGCCCTATGCCGTGCTGGGAGAGGAATAAACCGTGTACTGTAAATGTGCGGCGGAGCAGCTGTGTTTTTTAAAGGGGCGTTGGCGGCAGTTGAAGGCGCAGGGAAACTTACTGCTGTGCCCAGGGTCGCCCTTTGGCACGGCGTAAAGAATATGAGCAGAAATGACAAAAAGAGCGTATGGATTATTCCATACGCTCTTTTTACAGTGAAAGCGGCAGGGTGTCTAAGTTTTTTTGTATTTCTGAAAAGGGCTTTACCGCCGCGGGCGGGACGGTATGGGGAAGAAGGTGCTTTTCCATCCAGACTACGTCGTACCAGCGGCCGAATTTAAAGCCGCACCGGCTGAATGTGCCTGCATGGCGGTACCCAAGACGCCGGTGGAACAAAAGGCTGCCGTTTGTCAGGTAAGGGTCGTTTTTATCCTCTGTGGACGCGATGCAGGCGTACAGATTGGTTATGTTCTGTAAAGCCAGCACCTGTTCCAGCGCATGGTACAGCCGTTTGCCGATGCCCATTTTTTGCAGCCCCTGTTTTATATAGACGGAGGCCTCCGCTGAACGGCCGTAGGCGGCCCGTTCCCGCAACGGGCCGGCATACGCGTAGCCCGCGGTCTCTTCGTTGATGCTTGCCGTAAGGCAGGGGTAGGATTGCAGCGTCGTGTTGATACGATGTGCAAATTCCTCCGGGGACGGCACGTCATATTCAAATGTGACGGCGGTCGTTTTTACATACGGCGCGTAAATGTCCAGCAGTGCGGGCGCGTCCTGTATACGGGCAATGCGAATGGTTACGGGTTCTCCCACAATATCATTCCTTTTTGTGATTTTGCACGTGCTTTTCTTATACCGCGGTTTGCGGGCGGCATTTGGATTGTTTGCCCGCGGGCGGATGTGTTATGCGGAAGACGAGCCGGACTGCCTGCGTTCCCGTTTTTTGTTGCGTATCCACAAAGCTGCGTCCACCGATACCATGATGAGATTTAAAATGTACAGGTATAATACGATGTCGTTGTGGTAAAGCAGCTTGTTGATGATACCTGCGATGTAGCCCAGTATCAGAACGATCAGGAACACCAGGCTTTTGCCGTTGGTGGATTTGGACCGGATCGATCTTGCAATGGAAAACGGCCATGCGGCGCCGAAACAAAGGAGCATGATCGCTTCAAAAATACTCAATTGGCATACGTTCCTTTCAATGTGAAGGAATCCAGCACGTGGCCGTCCATTTGGCGGAACATTTCGTGCATCATAAAGCCGTTTTGCAGGTCCAGCATGCAGTCCAGCGCGTACACGTGCAGTTCATAAGTATGGGGTTCGTTCGGCGGCGCCATACCGCCGTAAAACGCGGAAAGCTCCTTGCTTTGCTGGCCGCCCTGCATACTGATCCAGCTGTTGACGCCCTGCACAAAGTCTTTGGCAGTTTGGCTTTCGTTTTCCTCTATTTTGTTTCGGGTCATGTTGCAGGCGACCCAGTGCACCCAGGAGAAGCCGCCGCTGACGGGGAACGCGTCCTTATCCTCCAGCAGCAGGGCAAAGCTCTTTGTACCCTGGGGCGCGTCCAGCACCTCAAAGGGCAGGGAATAGACAGGCATTCCGTTTTCGTTGCATGCCCCGCGTTTGCCGTATTTGTCTTGAATAACACCGTTTTTGATTCCGTGACTGATTACTTTCATAATGAAAACCTCCAAATCATTTATTTGACAGGTTCATTATAAAACAGGGTATCCGTTTGGTAAATTACTTACTTTTTTGTGGGTGCGGTTCTATGAGCCCTTTTTCGATCAGGATGTCGTCCATGCCGTGGGCCAGCATATAATCGATGCCGATTTCCTGCATGATTTTCAACGCGGCTAAAATTTTTTCTCCCTGGGGCTTTGTCAGATAATATTCTACCTTCAGCGGGTAGCCCTCATATACGTTTTTTGCCACAAAGCCCAGCTCGGTCAGCTCCTTTAAGTGCTCCAGCAGCATTTTTTGGGTAATGCCGTCAATGTCCCGTTCCAGCTTGGACAGGGAGGTGGGCCCCAGCCGCAGCCGCCATAAAATGATTGGCTTCCATTTGCCCTTTATCATGTCGTGGGTCAGCTCCAAGGGGCAGGTGTAAACGTCTCTGATTTTCATAAAATCCCTCCTGGCAGGCGGTGTTTTTTTACACGCGGCCTTTTGCAAAGGTATTTGCTATTCCTCTTTCAGTACGGCTACGATTTCTCCCACAAACATTTGGTGGTAATCCTTTTGCGGGTAGAGGGTCCGGTCAATGGATTCGTCGATGAAGGAATGGGGGTCTATTTGCTGTTTGGACATTTTTTTGCAGATGAACACCAGCTTTGCCTGGGCGTAATACGGCGCGGCCCGGTCGAATACGGCGGTCAGGCCGGTTTCCTTATCCTTGTCGATATCCCTGCCGGATTTTGTGCCGCACAGCTTGAGCGCGGGCCTGCAGCTTTCATCGAATACGCACAGGGAATAGTAGTCCTCCCTGTCCAGAAACTCCATGGTGTAGCGCTGGGGGCGTACAAAGACATAGGTTACGTTTTTGCGCCACAGTACGCCAAGGCCGCCCCAGCTTACGGTCATGGTATTGTGCTGTTCCCGGCTGCCGGCGGTCAGCAGCATCCAGTCTGTGCCTATGGTGGTGAAGGGGTTCAGCGTCAGTGTGTTTGGGTCGATTGGTTTTAAAGCCATGGTTTTCTCCTCCCAATACAGTATATTTGCGGTTGCTTTATTATTATATTACAGATTTGCCGTAAAGTTTGCAACTGTTTGCAGATGGGATTACTGCATTTTCTACAAGGAAACCATGAAAACAGCCGGAAATTTGTCATGGTATGCAAATTTTATGAATAATGAATATTTATACATTAAATCCTTGTATTATACACTTTTTGGTGTATAATAATACTTATTGTTTTAAATCTCGGATAAAAAGGAGCACAGATATGGCACAGCAAATCAAAAAAGTTGTATTGGCATATTCCGGAGGGCTGGATACCTCCATCATCATTCCATGGCTGAAAGAAAATTACGATAACTGCGAGGTTATTGCGGTTTCTGCAGACCTTGGACAGGGAGACGAGCTGGAGGGGCTCAACGAAAAGGCCATTCAAACCGGCGCTTCCAAATTATACATTGAGGACATGAAAAAGGAACTGATCGAAGAGTATATCTGGCCTACCCTGAAAGCAAACGCCGCTTACGAGGGCAGGTATCTGCTGGGGACCTCTTTTGCAAGGCCGCTGATTGCCAAACGGTTGGTGGAGATTGCGAAAAAAGAGGGCGCCGACGCTATTTGCCACGGCTGTACGGGAAAAGGCAACGACCAGGTTCGTTTTGAGCTTTCCATTCGCGCGTTTGACCCGGATATCAAAATCATCGCTCCCTGGCGGGAATGGGACATCAAGTCCAGGGAAGAGGAGATAGACTATGCCGAGGCGCATCATATCCCGCTGAAAATTACAAGGGAGACCAACTATTCCAAGGACAAGAACCTGTGGCACCTGTCCCATGAGGGGCTGGATTTGGAGGACCCTGCAAACGAGCCCAAATACGGGGAGATACTGGAGCTGGGCGTTTGTCCGGAGCAGGCGCCGGACAAAGCTACTTATGTTACCATCCATTTTGAAAAGGGCGT
>CALWUX010000079.1 GCA_944384795.1 uncultured Clostridia bacterium
GCAATTTTTGAAAAAATTGACTAAACTTTTACGTTTTACACACAACTGCTTTTGTGCTTTCGGGAGTTTACAACCTCACTCCCACCTGACTACAAGTTGCTATTTCCTGCGCGCCGAGGGCGGGGCATATCTGCAGGTTTAACCTGCCAGGCTCAGCCTGCAGCAAGACGGATAAAAAATAAAATTATACCGTATACCACGGAAGACAAAATGCCGTAAACCAGTACAGGTCCTGCAATCACGAACATTTTCGCGCTTAATCCTAAAATATGTCCCTCACTTTTAAATTCCATAGCAGGCGAAACAATGGCGTTGGAAAAACCGGTTATGGGTACCAGCGTGCCGGCGCCGGCAATTTTTGCAATGTTGTCGTAAACCTTGAAAGCCGTTAAAACGGCGGCCAGCCCAATCAGTGTGATGGAAACAGCGGCACGCGCGCTTTTTATGTCCATGCCCAGCATCAGGTAGCCCTCTAAAATGCCCTGTCCAATGGTGCAAATGGCGCCGCCGAATAAAAATGCCATAACGGCGTTTTTAACGTGCGCGCTGGGGGGCGACGCCTGCTTTGCCATTTTTCCGTACGCCTCTTTTGTGATTTTCATGGCTATGCCCTCCTTTGTCGGAAGTTAGTTTTCCAAAAACCGCCTGTTTTATACGGCGCTGTACAGCAAAAACGGGAGAAGCCATGTTGCTTCTCCCGTTTTTTACGCGTCCTTGGATACGCTTGTTAAATTTGTGGTTACCGTGTAGGTGTTGCCGTCGCTTTCTGCTAAAATGGTGCCGTCGGTGTCTGTGCGGTATACAGTAACGCGGCGGCTGTTTAATTTTTCCATGGTTTCCTTGTGCGGGTGACCGTAGTCGTTGTCCCGCCCGCAGGAAACAATGGCGGCGGAAGGTGACGCCGCGGCTAAAAATCTGTCCGTCGTAGAGGTGGAGCTTCCGTGGTGTCCCAGCTTTAATATGTCGCAGGAAAGGTCATAACCCTCCAGCAGCATTTCAATTTCGCTGGTTTTTTCGGCGTCGCCCATAAATAAAAAGCGGTTATTGCCGTAGGTCAGCTTGGTCACAATGGAATAATCGTTCAGGTCTTTGTATTCTATGCTGTTGGGCGCTAAAATTTCCAGCACGGCGCTGCCGTTGTCAAAAATGGTTTCGCCCGCTTTTGCCTGGTTGATTTTCATGTTTTTAGCCTGAATGGCCTCCAGCAGTCTGGTATAGGTAACGGTGGTGGGGACCTGGTCGTCCGCAATTTTCGGCATATAGATCTCGCCGATTTCAAAATTTTGCACCACGGCCTCCATGCCGCCAATGTGGTCGGCGTGCGGGTGGGTCGCAATCAGAATATCCAGCCGGGAAATACCCAGTTCCTTTAAATACGCAGTCAGTTGGTCGTCCCCGGACTTCAGCCCTGCGTCTATCAGAATGTTCTCGCCGGTAGGCAGGCGTATCAGCTCCGCGTCGCCCTGACCTACGTCCAGATAATAGATTTGCGCTTTGTCCAAAGGCGCGGCGGTGCTTGCAGGGGCGGAGGGTGTGGAAAAGTTGACGGAAAGGCTGCACCCTGTCAGGAACAGGATACCCAGCAGGGTCATAAAGAGGGTAAATATGCGTAAACGTGTCTTTTTCATAAGAATCTTCCTTTTTGCTGATAAATTACTTGTTTTTATGGATTATTATAGCAGAAAAGAAATTGCGAAGCAATTTTTTATATGCTATAATAGTCTAAATTTTCAATCAAAGGAGATTATGTATGGACAGTACAGCCGAACAGCCGTCTTTCAGGCTGGAGTTGGGTTCAATGGAGGATCTGCCTGTAATTTTTCATTGCCTGCAGGAGCAGTTCCCTCCCGATGAGTTTTATAATTATGAGCGTATGGAGCAAATGCTGCACCATAACCAATATAAAATCCTGCTGTATAAACGCGGGGATGAGCTGATTGGCTATGCCACAGTGTGCAGTATGGCAGAATCGCAAATACTGTGGCTGGACCTGATTGCGATTTTGCCCCAATACCAGAACGACGGTTACGGAGGCAGGCTGTTCGAGGCCATTTACCAAAAATACTGCGGGCCCTTTAACGGTATCCTGCTTTGCGCCGAACGGGTGGATTCCGACGACCCCGACTATGCCCGGCAGCAGGCCCGCAGGCTGAAATTTTACGAAAAACACGGTGCTTACCGCTTAAAAACGGATTTTATCCTGCCTACAAAAACAGGCGGTATGCATATGTATTTATATTATAAGCCCCACAAGGGCATTTGCCATATCTCCCGCCGGGACCAGGTGGAAATGATTACAAAAATGTTTGATTACTGCTATTCTCATATCAAGCACGCGCCGCAGCTGCTGCACGAGTTTAACCATACCATTGCGGACGAGACCTTTAAGGACGAAAGAAAAATACAAAAATAAAGGAGCAGAAACGATGCTGGACGAGTTTTGGAGCGGACTGAAAAGCGGTACGGATATTCGCGGCGTTGCCAGCGAGGGCGGCGGCTATGCAATCAATTTAACGGACGATGTGGTAAAACGCATCGCCAAAGGCTTTGCCCTTTGGCTGGAAGAAAAGTGCGGGCTCCCCTGCGACCGTCTGACAGTGGCAGTAGGGCACGATTCCCGTATTTCCGCCGGCCGTCTTTCCGGCGCCATGACGGCGGCGCTGGCGCAAACAGGCGCGGCGGTGCTGGACTGCGGCCTTGCGTCCACGCCGTCCATGTTTTTTGCCATAGAAGAATTTTCCTGCCAGGGCGCTGTGGAGATCACCGCCAGCCACCACCCTTTTTACAGGAACGGCTTTAAATTTTTCACAAAAGAGGGTGGGCTGGACAGCGGAGATATTACGGAAATACTGCAATACGCCCAGCAGAACAAAGCACTGCCGGAAAAAGCGGGCACAGTCCGTCCATGCGATTCCATGGACAGGTATTGCCGCAGGCTGCAGCGCATGATTTTGCATGGGACGGGAGCCAAAGACGGGGAGATGCCCCTGCAAGGCTTCCATATCGTGGTGGACGCGGGCAACGGCGCCGGCGGATTCTACGCGGACCGTGTGTTGAAGCCGCTGGGAGCCGATGTTACAGGCAGCTGCTTTTTGGAGCCGGACGGTATGTTCCCAAATCACGTACCCAATCCGGAGGACCCGCAGGCCATGGAGTCCATATGCAGGGCTGCGGTTGCCGCGAAAGCGGATCTGGGCGTGATTTTTGACACAGACGTGGACCGCGGCGGCGCGGTAGACAGCACGGGTGCGGAGATCAACCGCAACCGTCTGGTGGCGCTGGCCGCCGCTATTGCGCTGGAGCAGTGTCCCGGCGGAACGATCGTGACGGATTCCATTACGTCCGACGGCTTGAAGCTGTTTATCGAGCAGCATTTGGGCGGTAGGCATCACCGGTTCAAGCGGGGCTATAAAAATGTCATCAACGAGGCTGTCCGGCTCAACCGGCAGGGTACAGCGTCGCCCCTGGCTATCGAGACGTCAGGCCACGCGGCTTTTTATGAAAATCATTTTTTAGACGACGGCGCGTATCTGGTAACAAAAATCATCATCAAAATGGTGAATTTAAAAAAAGAAGGCAAACAGCTGGGAGATATTTTGCGTCCCTTGCAGGAGCCTGCCGAGGCAGTGGAGCTGCGTTTGCCAATCACGGAGCAGGATTTCCACGCCTGCGGGAACGCCGTTATTGACCGGCTGAAGGAATATGCCGCAAAACAGCCCCACTGGCGCGTGGCGCCGGACAACCACGAGGGCATACGCTGCGCACTGGACAAGGACCACGGGGACGGGTGGTTTTTGCTGCGCCTGAGCGTACACGACCCCATTATGCCGCTGAACATAGAGAGCGCGCAAACAGGCGGCACAAAACAAATCGCCCGTGCGCTGAACGGCTTTTTTGACCAATGCCATGGTCTTGACAGCGCACCGCTGAAACAGTTCCTTTTGTAAAACAAAAACAGACAAAAAAAGTCCTGCCTTTGAAAAGGCAGGACTTTTTTCCCATTTTCAAATTTTTTCGACAGATATGAAAAGGGCTCATGCGTATTCGTGATGCTTTTTTCATTATTTTGCATATATTTTTTAAAGAGAGAGAGAGAAAGGGGAGAGAGTTACAAAATAATTGAAACGCGGTTGTGTAAAATGCCGCAAAATTCCGGCGCGGCTTACACAACGCTTTTTGTACACGCAAACGCTTTTACAGTCGGGAGGTATGGTTCGTACCTCCTTTTAACGCTTATTTTATTATTGATAAGCGTTAAAAGAAAGTGCGAATTTGCAGGATAAGCTATATATTCCTGCAAAAATCCAATTGACATGGTTTATCAGCAAGAAAAATTCAACAAACAATAAAATATATACATATTTTTTATTTTGCGTTAAAATCATATGCTGTAATATATAATTGTAAATTTTATTATAGTTCAAATCAACAATAATGTCAATAATTATTTGGAAAATATTTTTTATATTTCTTTCCATACCAAAAATATGGGAAAAACTCTGTTTGCTTATTGAGAAAAAAACAGGAATAAAATTTCATGAATAAAACATTTTTTTACTTCTTTATTTTACAGGATTTTCATTTCTTTATTCATATTATTGAGAATCAACTATATTTTTTGCTTTTTTGCGCTGCGGCTTTTTAAAGCAGGCATACCGCAGTTGGACTGCCTTTTATTCACCCAAAAGGAAAATACTATATAAAAAGAATAGCATAAATTGTTGATAATTTATATTTTCCGTATGTTATTTGACGAAAATCTTGTATAAAACGCGTTCTTATGTTAGAATGTATGTAAATTGAAGAAAAATGGGGGGATTCCAATGGAGTGGTACTACGCACTGATAATTGGGATTATCGCACTGGCCTTGATAGGGATCCTTATTTATGCGCGGACAAAAGCGGCAAAAAATGTCATCAAGCACGTCCGTGCCAAGCTGGCAAGAACAGAAACGGAACGCTCTGAATTTGAAGGGCCCGACGGGAAGGTATATTCCAAAATAACCGCAATGGTCCTGGTGTTTTTAACCGAGGACGGTGAAGAGCTGAAATTTGCGGTCAACAAAAAAATGAAAGGAAGGGTACAGGAACAGCAGTGGGGCTATTTAATGTACTGCGGGGACAAATTGATGAAATTTGAATGCAAGCAGGGCAAAATAGGCATGAAACGCTATTTGAACGAAAGCATTTTAAACTCTAAATATTTTCGTTCGTAAATATGGCCTGCAAGCGTTTGGTGCAGTCATGTTTTGCAGCGCCTGGCGTTTTTTGCAGTCTATTTCTGCAGTATGGTTTTGGGATTTTTGATGAACATATACAGCGCCGTAAAAGTATATGTGACTCAATGGGGAATTGAGGATATTTATGAAAAATGCAAACAGCGCGCAAACCTGCGGGATTTGCGGCTGTGCTTTTAATTTTTGTGTGCTGCAATATGTTGTCAATATTTTAATGATTGCCATTGGGGCAGTAGGGAGTATTGATACGCTGTGAAATACAAATGTACGGAAGTAACAAAAAATAAAATCAAACGGGCTTTTTTAGAGCTGACCGAGGTCAAGCCCGCCAATAAAATTTTTGTAAAGGAAATCATTCAGGTTGCCGGTATCTCCAGAGCGTGTTTTTATGTGCATTATGAAAATATCGCGGCGCTGGTTCACGAAATCGGCAACGATACGGTCAAAAGCATTATGGAGCTCACCCAGGATAAAAAGTATTCTGCCGATATGTCCCACGAGATCGGGTGCAACCGCGCGCTGGCCCAGTATGTACAGGAACATAAAAGGACCGTGGCCATTTTGATCAGCGAATACGGCGCGCCGGAATTTTTAAAGGAGTGGCACGACCAGGTCAAAAACCAGGTGCTGCACCGTTTGGAAAAAGACCATATCCTGCTCAACCACGACGTGGAGGATATGGTGGAATTTGCCTTGAACCAGGTTTTCAACACCATTTTGCAAAACCTGCAGGATCCCTTTGATGCAGTGTTCAAAGCGCTGAATATTATGGACAAATTCATGCTTTGCCTGGTTATAAGCACCCATTACAGCAGATTAAAGATTTAAAAAACAGCGCCGCCGGGCGCTGTTTTTTTGTGCAAGCGCCGGCCGATACCTGCTTTTTCAAGGCAAAGCATAAAACCGCAGGGTATAATGACCCGCGGCTGCGGGCAGGCTAATACCCGAGGTGAAATTTATGGAATTTTTGATTGCATTTGCGGTGGGCGGGCTGATTTGCGTCATCGGTCAGCTGTTGATCGATTTTACCAAGCTGACCCCTGCAAGGATTCTGGTGCTGTTTGTTACCATGGGCGTGTTTTTGACCGCCACAGGCGTATACGAGCCGCTGGTGGAATTTGCCGGCGCGGGAGCCACCGTACCGCTGACAGGGTTTGGCTACACCCTGGCCCGGGGCGTTATGGAAGCAGTGGAGAACACAGGCTTCTTGGGCATTTTTACGGGAGGCGTTACAGCTGCCGCCGCGGGCATCGGCGCGGCGGTATGCTTTGGTTATATCGCGGCGCTGTGCGCCAAATCATCGGATAAAGGGTAAAAACAGAAAAGCGAGCAGGCCCGCAGCCTGCTCGCGCAATTTTTACAGATTACTGAATCGAGCAATCCAAATAGTGCTCAAGGTCTTCTTCATCTTTCTTTTTCTTTTCCAGATAAACGACCACAGCCGCCACGGCAGCGGCAACAATCGCCGCTAAAGACAGGATTCCCATAAACCAGCGAAATTTACTGCAATGTTTCATTGATAGAGCACCTCCGGTAAAATCATTGATTGTTTAACTATATGATACCCAAAAAGATTGAAAAAGTCAACCGCCCGGGACAATTTGTCAAAAAGAACCGGACGGCAAAAACACAAACGCCGGCACGGGCCGTACAAACCGCCGCAGGCGGGTAAAAAGCAAACAGCAGAGCTTTGCGGCCCTGCTGTAAATTATGCGTTTGCTGCGTTCAGCTTTTGCGCAAGCGCAGATTTTTTTCTTGCGGCGGTATTCTTGTGCAAAATACCCTTTGCGGCAGCTTTGTCAATTGCTCTAATGGCCACCTTCACAGCCTCTGCTTTGTTGGCGTCTTTATTTTCAAGAGCAATATTTGCTTTTTTGATATCGGTTTTCAAAGCGGTGTTAATGGCTTTGTTTCTCAATGTTTTTGTAGCAATCACTTTTACGCGTTTTTTTGCGGATTTGATATTAGGCATGATCCCACCTCCTTATACATTTGTTCACGTACAGATAATAATACCACGGATCTGCCGAAAAATCAATATGATTTTTCCGTTTTTCACGGATTTTTTAACAGAATGATTATAACAGAAAAGGAGCGGGATTGCAAATGTTTTTTCGTACAGACCTGGCGCTGGAGCTCAAAGAGGGCGGCCAGCCCCAGCTGGCAGACGTGCCGTGCAGCACGCAGGAAAAGGACCGCTGTAAAATCAGCCGGATCACGGTGCCATGTACCCTTGAGGACACCGGCATGGCGCCGGGAGAATATATCACCATAGAAATGCCGTCCTTAAGCGACTTGCTGGACGAAGACGACCGCTGCCTGCAGGTGGTAGCCCAGGAATTGCGGGCTTTACTGCCTCAAAACGGCCTTGTGCTGGTGGCCGGGCTGGGCAACGCCGCCATTACGCCGGACGCGCTGGGCCAAAAGGTCATTGGGCAAATACTGGCTACCCGCCATATCAAACAAGAGCTGGAGCGCATCACAGGCATAGACGAACTGCGTTCCGTAGCGGCGGTATGCACTGACGTACTGGGGAACACAGGGGTAGAAACGGCGGAGCTGCTCCAGAGCCTGGCGCGTCGGCTTGCGCCCGCCGCGGTCATCGTCATTGATGCCATGGCCGCAAGAAGCCTGGCGCGGCTGGGCAAAACGGTGCAAATCAGCACAGGCGGCATCGCGCCGGGCGCGGGCGTGGGGAACCACAGGCCCAAAATCGACCGTGCACTGCTGGGGGTTCCCGTCATCTCCGTTGGGGTGCCCACCGTGGTGGACGCGGCAACCGCCGCGGTGGACCTGCTGGGCGGGGAACAGGCGGCGCCGGAGGAAAAGGAAAGGCTGCGGCAGCTGGTAAGTCCCGGCGGCGCGGCCATGTTCGTCACCCCAAGAGAAATCGACCTGCTGATACAGCGGGGCGCAAGAATGATTGGCATGGCCATCAACGCGGCGCTGAACCCCTGCTTTACCGTGGACGATTTTGAACTGCTGACAAAATAACCGCCCCGACAAAAATCGCCGCATTTTACGCAGGGCACTTCATATAATTGATATAAACGAAAAACAAAAAGACGTCAGTAGCATGAGGATGTATAAAAAACAAGGAGGTAGGCGGTTGCGGTGAAACATTTTGGGAGGTTGTTTATGGTCATAGAAACAAAACGCGGCAAAAAGCTGCTGCTGCGGTTGGGTGCTGTTTTGGTCACAACCGTTGCGGTGGCCTGTTTTTGCATTCGTCTTGTGCCGGCAATGCTGTCCAACCAAAACCATACGGCGCTTACGGCCGCGGGCTTTATTATGCCGGACGGCGCCGTGGAGGTAATGAAAAACGGGTACGAAGACGCGCGCTTTACCGTGTCCGAGGTGGAGGAAATGGTTTCCCAGGCCGCTTCCGTGCCGGAGATTGCGGAAAGCGCCGCTTCTTCCGAAGAAACGGTGTCTCAGGCGGCTTCCTCAGAAGCATACGTACCCCCGGAGCCGGACTATACGGTTTACGAGGGAACGGCGTATCCCATCAACGAAATGCAAATCGCAAACGTAGGGCTCAAGCACGAAAATATCACGGTGCGCAACGATACGGACTATCAGCTGGACATCGCGCAGCAGCTGGGTCTTTCGCCCGATGTCAAAATCAAAAAGGACGGTACGCCGCAGGTGCTTATCTACCATACCCATACGGGCGAATCCTTTTTGAAAACGGAAATGCCCAACTTTTATTCCAGTCTGGACACCCGTACCAGGGACGAAAACTTCAACGTCATTGCGGTAGGGCGGGAGATCACCAAAAAGTTAGAGGCCGCGGGCATCGGCGTAATCCACGACACCACCATTCACGACGACCCTTACACAGGCGCGTACAACCGCTCCTGGGAGACAATCCAGCGCAATTTAACGGAAAATCCCACCATTCAGGTGACCATCGACGTACACCGCGACGCTTTGGGCGGAGAATCCACAAGAATCAAGCCCACCACCGTCATCAACGGCAGAAAAGCGGCGCAGATCATGATTTTGACCGGCTATGACGGAGACGGCTCGCTGGGCTTTCCCGACTGGGAGCTGAATTTGCGGCTGGCGCTGCGTCTGCAAAAAAACTGCGCCGATGTGGAACAGTCATTTGTGCGGCCCATGAATTTTACAAACAGCCGTTATAATATGAACGCCACCCACGGCTCTCTGCTGGTGGAATTCGGCACGGAGGTCAGCACCATCGACGAGGTAAAATATTCCGGGCAGCTGTTTGGGGACGCGCTGGTCAAAACGCTGGAGGCGCTGATGTAGCAAAAATCTATACCCTCATTGGAATGGATTTGCAATTGTTCAAAGAAAGTTAAAGGAAACCGTCAAATTTTCTGCTATAATCTGTTATAATAGAAGCTATAAGAGATTTGCAGCAATAACACAGACAAGTGATGAGGAATATAGATGAAATCAGCCAGAAACATAGCAGCTGTTTTACTGCCGGTGCTCCTGCTTGCTTTTATGAGCATACCCGTGTGGGCCATGCAGGCACAAAGCGGCCCGGAAAGCGGCGGCGCGGTACAATCAAATACAGATTCGGCGCAGGATACGTCCCAATCCGCGCCGGAAAGCGGAACGGAAGAAACGGCCTCCCTTTTGTCGGACAGCGCCGCCGGACAGGAAAGCACGCTGTCCTCAAGCAGCACGATTTCCCTGCCGGAGGTTTCCGTAGGCAGTGAAGCGGCGGGTATTTTATCTCAGGGTACAGACGTCACACCGCCGGGCACGACCCAAACCTGGCTGGGCATTGTGTTCTGGATATGCATTGCCGTGGGCATTATCATTGTGGTGGTGGTAATCGCGGTGGCAAACAGAAAGCCGCCAAAGGGCGGAACAGGCCGAAAACGGTACGAGCGCCGGCCAATGACGCCCAAAGGCAAGCGTATTTTAAACGAAAAGTATTACCGCAACATCAAAAAATAAAAACACAGCGCGCCTCCATGCAGAGGCGCGCTGTGTTTTTATGCTTCTTTGGGGCTTTTGGAACGGGAGCGTCCTTTTGCCAAACGCGCCCATTTCCCCAAAGGCCGCGCAGCCGCCCTGTCAGGAGCTTTTTTCCCGCCGGGACGTTTCCTGCGCCGGGTCCGGGTGCAAATCGGTCAGCTGTATGGGTATGTCCGTAAATCCCAGAATAAAGTCGGCGCTGGTATTGTAATATTTGCACAGTTTTATCAGGCAGCCTATCGTCATGTGCCTGCGTTTTTTCTCCCAGTGCCCCACCGTCGCGTCGGACACATCGCATAAACGGGCAATCTCTTTTTGCCCTTTTTTGTTTTGGAGGCGCAGCTCTCTCAGTCTGTCGCGGTAATCCATGGTATCACCTCTCTGCAAATCAATGCCGTCAATCTGTTCCGTAAAATCCCGCAAAGCGCCGCGCAGCGTCAGGCCGCCGCGGACACCACCGCCTGCGCACCGGTTTTTCGTGCAATATAAGCCTCTATATGCCGCTGGATGACAGCAAACGGCGCAACGCCGCTTTCCAGCAGGGCGGTGTGGAATTCCTTTTCGTCATACAGGCTGCCCAGCCTTGCTTTGGCGTCCTCCTTCATGCTGAGGATTTCATGGTACCCCACATAGTAGGAAGCAAACGCGGCGGGATTGGCCTGCAGCTGGATATACTGGGTCTGCACAGCCTGCTGGTCCATCACAATCCCTTTTTCCTCCAAAAACGCCCCAAAGGTATCTACGTCCCAGCCGTCATAATGAATGCCGATGTCCGCCAGGATCATCAGGCAATAGGTGGCCAGCTCGTTTTCCTTGTAGGCCTCCAGCAGGGTGCGGTCTATTTCGTCCAGATAATCCAGGGCTTCGTACTGGGCGTATACGGCGTAGCCCTCTACAAAGGCGGTTATGCCGGCAAAGGCTTTCAGGTAATCGCTCTCCACATTTTCGTACATATAGGCGTACTGGTACATATGGCCGGGAAAGCCCTCATGGGCCACCGTCAAAAAGGTGGAAATGGACGATACATCGTTGGAAAGCGGGTTGACCCGCAGCTGGTTCACAGAATCGCCGTCCAGCGTGGGTATCATAAAGTAAGCGGTAATGCCCGAATCGGAGGCCAGCTCCTCGTTTACGTTTTCAATATGGTAATCCAGGTTGCTCACCGGCGGAAATTCCGCGGCAATCATCTGCTTCATATCGTCCAGTATCTCCGTGTAGCTCTGGTACTGTGTTGTAGGCACCGTGCCTGCCATCAGCGGCTCCACCGCCTCCGGGCTGGTAAGGACAATTTTCGCAAACTGATACAGGTGCTGGTCAAAGGCCTCCTCCATCATGGTCCGAACCTCCTCTACAGACTTGTCGCTTCCAATGCTCTGTTTCAGCAGCAGCTCGTAATACGCCCTGCCGTGCTCCAGCTCTGCAAGGCCGCCGGTATGGTTTTTCCCGTTTTGCCGGAATGCTTCCATCACAGAGCGAATGTTCTCAAACGCCGGCAAAAAGGAGGACGCAAATGCCTCTTTTGCCTGGCTTTTGTAAGCCGCGGCAGTTTCCGCCGGTAAAGACAGCCCGTCAATGCTGTCGTTGACAGATGCCAGTATGGCGCTGTTTTCGCCGGACTGCAAAATGCGGTCGCAGTGTGCAATAATGGAGTCCAGGTCCAGCATAAGCAGCCCGCGTTCCTCCTGCTGTTTTGTATATTCCAGTATGCTGTCCACATAAGGCTTTGTGTCGTAAAGCAGGGTAATCAGGTTCTGCGCGTCTGCTTCGCTGCGCATCTGCCAGTCGGAAAACAGATTGGGCAGCTGAAAATGGATTCCGCCCATGCTTTCAAAATAAGAGCCGTAGTAGTCGAATTTTTCATCGCCCAGATGCTGGTTCAGGGCAACATGATAAGCGCATATATCATAAATATCCTTTTGCTCCTCCGTTAAATTCTCACGGCGGAATTTTTGAAAGGTCTCGTAAGAATTACCGTAGCTTTCGTCCGTTTCCGTTTCATTGCCGGGCCGGGGACCAAGGTTGACCTCTATTTTTTCGGTATCCACGCCAAACGCCGCCGGATCTTGCATATAGGTATGGGTCGTAAGGTAACTGCTTTCCATGGTTTGTATAAATTCCTGCCGGATAAACGCGTCAAAGGCTTCCTGCTCCCGGTAAGGGCTTTGCCCGCAGCCGGCCGCGGAAACGATCAGCGCGGCCGATAACAGCAGCAGAGCGATCCCCCGGAGTTTCTTCATGTTCTTCTTTCTCCTTTCCAGTGATATGGTTTATTATACCCGTTTTGCCGCGGGGAAGCAATATTTCCCGAAAGTGTAACCAAGCCGGCTGCCGAAAAAACACTACTAAAAGTATGATTTTATCTTGATTTACTACTTAAAGTATGATAATCTGAAATAAAACTACTGAAAGTAGGGAGAGATACAAAGGTGACATATGAACATATGGACTATTACCGCATACTGAGCCGGAACGTATCCCGCTATCGAAAGCTGAAAGGCTGGAACCAGCACGAGCTTGCGGAAAGGCTGTGTATCAGCCGGACGTACCTGAGCATAATAGAGGCCCCGAACATGAAAAGGAATCTTTCGCTGTCTCTGCTGATTGCGCTGGCAAATCAGCTGGAGATACCGCTGTCCAGGCTGTTTGAGTAAAAAAGGCTCCCGTGCGGGCTTTGTTGTAAAATCCTCTTGAAAACAGGTCTGTTCCGTAGGATAATAGAAGCAGAAACAACAGAGGAGAACGCCTATGAGCCATCAGACACCGTTATATTCCGCCCTGGTACGGCGCCTGGCGCTGGACAGGTCTGCCTTTCATACGCCGGGCCACAGCGGAAAAGGGCTTTCAGCCATGCAGGACCTCCTGCGGCTGGACGTCACAGAGCTGCCGGATACAGACAGCCTGTACGAAGCACAGCACGTCATTTTGCAGTCGGAGCGCGGCGCGGCGGAAATGTTCGGCGCGGCCCGCACCCTGTTTTCCGCAGGCGGCTGTACCTTGTGCATACAGGCCATGCTGTATCTGGCTTGTGTCCAAAGCGGCAAAAAAAAGATTATAGCGGACAGGGTTCTGCACCGCAGTGCGGTAAACGCCATGGCACTGCTGGATTTACAGCCGGTCTGGCTGCTGCCGCGGGCCGACGCCGGTCCGGGCTTTCCCGGCAGGGTCAGCCCGGAACAGGCCGAAGCGCTTTTACAGCAGCATCCGGATACAGCGGCGGTATATGTGACCAGTCCCGACTATTTCGGGGTATTGGCGGACATACAGGGGATTGCCCGCGTATGCCGCCGGCACGGGGTGCTGCTGCTGGTGGACAACGCCCACGGCGCCCATTTGTTCTTAACGCCGGAAAACCTGCATCCCCTTTCTCTGGGCGCGGATATGACGGCGTGCTCCGCCCATAAAACACTGCCTGTGCTTACGGGGGGCGCGTTTTTCAATCTTGCCAAAAGCGTCCCTGCGGCGCACGCCAAGGACGCCATGGCGCTGTTTGGCTCCACAAGCCCCTCGTACCCGGTCATGGCTTCGCTGGATTTATGCGTGCAATGGGCGCAGACCCACGGAAAAGCCGCCTACGCGGCCCTGCAGGAGCGGGTAGAACGTATCAGACAGCTGGCGGCAGCCAAAGGCGTCGGCCTGCCAAGGGGAAAAACAGACCCGGTGCGCATCACCTTGCACACGGCGGCGTTAGGGGTTACAGGTCATCAGGCGGCGGACATTTTCCGCGCGCATCTTGCAGAGCCGGAGTATGCCGACGACAGCAATCTGGTGCTCATAGCAACGCCGTTCCATACCGAGCGGGATTTCCTGCGGGTGGAGCAGGCCCTGCGCGCCCTGCCGCAAGGCGCGCCTCTGCCGCAAAGCCACAAACTGCCGTCCCTGCCAAAGGCTGTTCTGTCCGTCCGGCAGGCCGTGTTTTCCCCGTGGGAAGAGGTACCCGTATCAAACAGCGCGGGCAGGGTGGCCGCAGCGGCGGCCTGCCCGTGTCCGCCGGGGGTGCCGGCAGTCATGCCGGGAGAGCAGATCACGGAAGAAATCGTCCGGTTTTTAAAGAACTATGGATTTCTGACGGTAAAAGTGGTAAAATAAATTATTACGGTTTCACCGTGAGCCATTGCGCAAAAGGAGGGGTGCGGATATGCTGGATTTGACGCAATGCAATGTTTCCGAGCCGATACAGCAGAAGCTGGAAGCCATGTTTGCGCAGGGCCGCGCGCCGCAGGCCCTTATCATAGAAGGGGACGAAGCAAAAACAGAGGCGCTGGCAAAACAGCTTGCCGCCGCCCTTGTCTGTCAGTCCGACCAGCGCCGTCCGTGCGGCGTCTGCGCAGGCTGTTTAAAAGCATATGCCGGCTCGCACCCGGATATTTACGTAGCGCAGGGCGGACTGACGCCCCGTTCCTTTAAGGTGGAGGCCATACGGGCCGTGCGCAGCGATGCGTACATACGCGCCCAGGAGGGCGGCTGTAAGGTTTATTTGCTGCTGCGTGCAGAAAGCATGTCCACAGAGGCGCAAAACGCCCTGCTGAAAATACTGGAGGAACCGCCTGCCCAAACGGTGTTTATCCTTACCTGCTCCATAAAAAACCGTCTGCTGCAAACCGTCCGTTCGCGGGCCCAGTCGGTTACGCTGGAGGAGGTCCTGTCCCAAAATCCGGAAGCGGTGCGCATTGCAAAAGAGATGACCACGGCGCTGCTGCATACAAAGGAGCTGGCAATTTTACAGGCGGCCGCACCGCTGCTGAAGGATAAGGACCTGCTCAAGGAGGTTTTAGCGCAGCTGACCCTGGTTTTCCGGGACGCGTGCGTACAGCGGGAGGGGGGCTCCGTCCGGCTGTCCTCTTTGCCGGAGCAGGCGGCCGCTTTGTGCCGCGCGGTGCCCAAAGCCAGGCTGCTGGGACTGATACAGGCGGTAGAGGAAATACAAAACGCGCTGGCCTTTAACGGGAACATGACCATACTGACCACGGCGCTGTGCGCAAACCTGCGTACAGCGGCAGGCAGATAACAGGGCTTTGCATATATCATTGGAGGGTAACATGGCACAGGTAATCGGTGTTAGATTTAAAGACGTAGGCAAAATATATTATTTCGACCCGCAGGACATGGAAATCAAAAAAGGCGGCCGTGTCATTGTGGAAACCGCAAGGGGCATAGAATGCGGCGAGGTGGCAATGGAACGCAGAGACATTGCCGACGAAAGCCTGGTACAGCCGTTAAAGCCCGTCATACGGGTCGCCACAGAAGCGGATTTGAAAAAAGTAGAGGAAAACCATAAAAAAGAAAAGCAGGCCTTTGAGATTTGCCTGAAGAAAATTGCCGCCCATAAGCTGGAAATGAAGCTGGTAGAGGTAGAATATACCTTTGACAACAGCAAAATACTGTTTTATTTTACAGCAGACGGCAGGGTGGATTTCCGAGAGCTGGTCAAGGACCTGGCCTCGGTGTTCCGCACCCGCATCGAGCTGCGCCAAATCGGCGTGCGCGACGAGGCAAAAATGCTGGGCGGGCTGGGTGTGTGCGGCAAGCCCTTTTGCTGCTCCACCTTTTTAAGCGGCTTCCAGCCGGTTTCCATCAAAATGGCAAAGGAGCAGGGACTGTCCCTGAACCCCGTTAAAATTTCCGGCACCTGCGGCCGTTTGATGTGCTGTTTAAAATTTGAGCAGGAAGCATACCTGGATCTGCTGCGCACCATCCCCAAGGTAAACGCCATTGTGGTAACGCCGGAGGGCAAAGGCACGGTCATCGACCAGAATCTGTTAACAGGCATTTTGACCGTGCGCCTGGATAAAGCCCCGGACGCGGCTCCCGCCACGTTCCACGCAAAGCAGGTCAAGGTGCTCAAAGACGGCCAAATCAAAATCAACAAAGAGGAAATGGAACAGCTCAAGGGTCTGGAAAAAAATTGATTTCCTGCGGACTGCGGCAAAAAAATCGACAAAATTTTTAAAGTTATCTTTCAAATTCTATTGCTTTTTTCAAAATGTATGTTAAAATAAAGGTGTAACTCAGAAGGAGGTGCTGGAAAAATGGCATATCATATCAACACAGATTGTATTTCATGTGGTGCTTGTGCAGCGGAATGTCCTGTAGGCGCTATTTCAGAGGGAGAAAGCATTTATGTAATCAATCCTGATATATGCATTGACTGCGGCGCTTGCGCAGATGTTTGTCCTGTGGGTTCTCCACAGCCTGCATAATTTGCCGGCAATTCAAAAAAGGGCGGTGCGATACGCATCGCTCTTTTTCTATGACTGTAATACGCCGGGGATTTTATAGAAAAGGAGGGGACCGCCATGCTTTTAGAGGGCGAACGCTGGGAGCCGCTTTCGGACCAATATCAAATCATCGTGTCAAAACAGCACTGCTTTAATACAGACACCATTTTGCTGGCGCACTTTTCAGCGCCCAAGAGACGGGACCTGTGCGCCGATTTCGGTACAGGCTGCGGCGCAATCCCGGTCATCTGGAGCGGCAGATATGCCCCAAGGCATATTTACGCGGTGGAACTGCAGGACAACGCCTGCAGTATGGTGCAAAGAACCCTGCAAAAAAACGGCCTGGAAAATCAAATCACTTTGCTGCATCAGGATTTGACCACATTAAAGCCGTCCCGGCCGCCATTTACACAGGAGCTGGATTTGATTGCCTGCAACCCGCCGTATCAGGAGGCCGGCACCGGACTGGTGAACCCGGACCCCGGCAAACGCCTGGCGCGGCACGAGGGCGCCTGCACGCCGGCGGATATTTGCCGCACGGCGGCCAAACTGTTAAAATACGGCGGCAGGCTGTGTATGTGCCAGCGGCCCCAAAGGCTATATGACATCATGGCTGCCATGCACAGTGCAGGCGTCATGCCCAAGCGTCTGCGTTTTGTGCAGCAAAGGCCCGCCAAAGCGCCCAGCCTGTTTTTGCTGGAGGGACGCTTTGGCGGCAGTGCGGGCATGACGGTGGAGCCGGTTTTGATGATAGAAGACGGCAAGGGCGGTTTTTCCGCCGAAATGATGGAGATTTACGGAGATTATAAGCAGGGGAGGGGGAACACGGTATGACGGGAAAGCTGATCATTGTAGGCACGCCCATCGGGAATTTGGGGGACTTTTCCCCCAGAGCCATAGAAACCCTGCGCTCCTGCGATTTTATCGCGGCGGAGGATACCCGTGTCACGGTAAAATTGCTTAACCATTTTGGCATCAAAAAGCCCATGGTAAGCTATTTTGAGCACAACAAAATCGAGCGGGGCGACGTTATTTGCAGCCGCATGGAGCAGGGGGAGGTCTGCGCGCTGGTGTCAGACGCAGGCATGCCCGCCATTTCCGACCCGGGAGAACTGCTGGTTGCCCAGTGCGTACAGCGGAACATCCCTGTTTATGTGGTGCCCGGCCCTACGGCGGTCATCTCCGCGCTGGCGGTTTCGGGCCTGCCTGCGGGGCGGTTCACCTTTGAGGGCTTTTTAAGCGTCAATAAAAAAAGCCGCCGGGAGCATTTGGAGCAGGTCAAAAAAGAGCAAAGGACCATGGTGTTTTATGAAGCGCCTCATAAACTGGCCGCCACTTTGCGGGATATGCTGGAAGCATGGGGAGACAGGAAGCTGGCTATCGTGCGGGAAATCACAAAAATACACGAGGAGGTCATCCGCACCACCTTAAAAGAGGCGGCACAGCGCTATGCCGGTGAAAACGCCCGGGGAGAGCTGGTGCTGGTCATAGCAGGTGCGGAAAAAGAGGAAAAAACAGCGGCAGTCACCGCAGAAGAAGCGGCGCGGCAAGCCATGGACTATATGCAGGCAGGTATGTCCGCATCAGAGGCGGCCAAAAAAGCCGCGCAGGAGACCGGCTGTAAAAAAGGGGACATTTACCGTCTGCTCAATACAGCGGAGTAAAGCCCCGTTTGGCATAGCCGTAAAATTTGCAGGATATTTGCGGAAATCATGCAAAATATGGTTGTCATAACGGGCTGAAAATGGTATGATTATCAGTGCAAAATACATCGGCTTTTGTCAAAGCCGGTCGTAAAATCGTATAGATGGGAAGGGATATCCTTGCATCGGATTCGGTCAAACATTTTTTTAGCAGCCGCGTGCACGGCGCTGGTCATGCTTATCGGCGTTTTTTCGGCTTCTGCTTATTCAGCGGCAGGCTTTTCCGCCGGTGACGAAGATGAAATTTTAAGCTCGCAGGATTGGGAGGCGCTGCTCAATGCGTCCTCCGAAGAAAGCCGGCCTGCTTCCT
>CALWUX010000080.1 GCA_944384795.1 uncultured Clostridia bacterium
TTAACACATCTCTTCCTGTTTGTCAACTCTTTTTTCTTCTCTTTTTTGTTTCCTTTTCTGCCGCGTCTCTTTGTGCCGCGGCAACTCCACTATATTAGCATATCTTCTCCCTCTTTGTCAACGGGGAATTTTCTTAATTTTTCATATTTCTCCATTCTTGATGTATTCTTTGTTTTTTGTTATACTATATTATATCTTTTTACGGCGCATAAATCATCACTATCCATGCCGGCGCATTTGTCATTATGAGGAGAGAGCAAGTATGCCTATTCAAATTCAGTCTTCGCTGCCTGCCATTGATATTCTGGAATCGGAAAATATTTTTGTCATGACACAGGAGCGTGCCATGCACCAGGACATACGTCCTTTAAAAATCGTTATTTTAAACCTGATGCCGACTAAAATCGAAACCGAGACCCAGCTGCTCCGTTTGCTGGGCAACAGTCCGCTGCAAGTCACGGTAGATTTCCTCCAGACGGCCACCCACGTGTCAAAAAACACGCCCGCATCACACCTGAATACCTTTTACAAGACCTTTGCGGAAATCAGGGAAGAAAAATACGACGGCATGATTTTGACCGGCGCGCCCGTGGAGCAAATGCCTTTTGAAGAGGTGGACTACTGGGAAGAGCTGTGCGCCATTATGGATTGGAGCCGTACCAACGTATACTCCTCCATGCACATTTGCTGGAGCGCCCAGGCAGGATTGTATTACCATTACGGAATTCCAAAATATCCTTTGGATACTAAATTGTCCGGCATTTATGAGCATAAAATTTTAAACCCGCTACATCCTTTAATGCGCGGATTTGACGACCGTTTTTATGCCCCCCACTCCCGCCATACCACAATCCTGCGGGAAGATGTGGAAAAGCACGACAACCTGCTGACCCTTTCCGTATCCGGCGACGCGGGTATTTATATTGTAGCGGAAAAAAGCGGACGCCAGTTTTTTGTGACCGGCCATGCGGAATATGACCGGGACACCCTTGCCAATGAATATTACCGCGATGAAGTACGCGGACTGAGTCCCGAGCTGCCGGAGCATTATTTTCCGGAAAACGACAGGCGGGCAATCCCGCATTTTATGTGGCGGAGCCATGCAAACCTGCTGTTTCAAAACTGGCTGAACTATTATGTGTACCAGCAAACCCCGTTCGACTTAAAAGATTTGATTACACTGGAAACACCGCAGAAAAAATCCTGAATCATACGCCGTATCTCTGTGAAAAGTACAGGCCGCAAAACGTGATTCGTTTTGCGGCCTGCTTGTTTATACTATATCAATACAGGAAAATTATTTTCTGTGCTTTAACCGTCTGTCGCTTTTAATGGATATCTGCGTACCTACACTCTGGAAGATTTGCACCAGCACGATCAGGCAGATCACCGCAAAGGCCATCACCAAATACTGGTATCTGTAATAACCGTAATTGATAGCGATTTTACCCAATCCGCCGCCGCCGATAATACCGCTCATGGCAGAGTAGCCCAGCACTGTGGTAATGGTAAGGGTCACATTGGAGATCAGGGACGGAACGCTCTCCGGCAGCATGACCTTTACAATGATCTGCCACGGAGACGCACCCATACTCTGCGCTGTTTCTATAATATTGGGATTGACCTCCCGCAAACTGCTCTCTACCAAACGGGCCACAAACGGGAACGCCGCTATCACAAGGGGAACAATAGAAGCAGGCGTACCCACCACGGTGCCCATCAGCAGTCTGGTCAAAGGAAATACCACAATCATCAGAATCAAAAACGGAATGGAGCGCAGCAGGTTGATAATAATATTCAAAATATGCAAAATCCATTTGGGGATACGCAGCACTCTGCCCTTTTCTCCCGCCACCAGCAGCACACCCAGGGGCAGGCCGATCACAATGGCAAAAAAGGTAGAAAGCACCGTAACGTAAATGGTCTCCCATATGGCAAGGGGGAATTCTGTTTTTAAAATATCCAGCGCGGTCTGCACTGTTTCCGAAGTAAAAAAATCACCCATGGTCGCGTGTCACCTCTTCTGCATGAATATCCGGAATACGGCGCAAATAAGCAATGGCTCTTTCCGTCTGCTCTTTTCCGCCGGAAATTCCAAGCAGCATATTTCCGTATGCTTTGTCGCCCAGGCTGCGGGTAGAGGCAAACAAAATACTGGCAATAATGTTTTCCTCCATAGCCATTTTGGCAATCAGCGGCGTTTGCGTCGCACTGGCCCCGTTAAATACCACGCGTATCAAACGCTCCTCCCTGTCCGTTTCAATGGCCTGCTGGTACCCCTCCGGATACACAAGGCGCTTTGCTTCCTGCGATTTCGGCGAAGCAAACACCTCACTGACCGCGCCTTCCTCCACAACGGTTCCGTGATTCAAAATCGCCACGCGGGTGCATATCTGCTCTACCACACTCATCTGGTGCGTAATGACGATCACCGTCAGTCCAAGCTTATCGTGAATATCTTTGATCAGGGACAAAATGGATTGGGTCGTCTGCGGGTCCAGTGCACTGGTGGCTTCATCACACAGCAATATTTTAGGACGGGTAGCAAGGGCGCGGGCAATGGCTACCCTCTGCTGCTGACCGCCGGAAAGCTGCGCAGGATAGCTTTTCAGCTTGTCCCCCAGCCCTACCAGCTCCAGCAGCTCGGCCGCCCGCTGCGCTGCCTCTTTCTTTTTACATCCTGCCAGTTCCAGCGGAAAACAAACGTTTTTCAAGCAGTTGCGCTGCATCAAAAGGTTAAACCCCTGAAAAATCATGGTAATATTGCGGCGTTCCTCCCTCAGCTGCGCCCGGGTCAGACTGCCCAAATCCTTGCCGTCAATGATAATCTTTCCGCTTGTGGGGCGCTCCAGCATGTTGATACAGCGCACCAGCGTACTTTTGCCCGCGCCGCTCATACCGATAATGCCGTAAATCTCACCGTCGGGTATGGTCAGAGAAATATCCTTTAACGCTTCCACCGTACCGCCGGAAACAGGAAACGTTTTGGAAAGATGTTGGATCTCGATCATAAAATAGCTCCTAACACAAATAATGCCGGCTGCAAAATGCAGACAGCGTTATTTGTTCCATGGTAAATTATGAAATTATGACTGCAAAGCGTCCAAAGTGGTTTGCTTGCCCCCGTACAGGCCCATCGGCTCTACATGAATAGCGCCCACACATACCACATTTGTGCCGTTTTCTTCATTAAAATTCTCAAGGTAAGGCAGGTGCTGGAAATAGTTCGCGTCAATTTCTCCGCTTTCTACCAGATTATTGGGCTGAACGTAATCCGTAAACTCCCTGATGTCCAGAGTGATATTTCTCTGTGCCAGTATCTCCTGCGCGATTTTCAAAATTTCAGCGTGAGGCGCCGGAGACGCCGCAACGGAAATCGATGTGCCTGCAAGCGCGTCGTAATTTACAGAATCGTCAAATCCATTGCCCGGATTATCTACAACGCTGATAATGGAGCCCTGGTACTGCTGGGCGATGAAATCCGCCACCTGCTGGCTTTCCAGCGCCGCTTTAAGCGCTTTTACGGAATCCAGATTCTCATTGCCTGCTTTCACAGCAAGAATATTACCGTAAGCAGAGGAGGAGTTCTCCATAGTCAAAGAATCCGTCAGGGGATTCATATTAGCGGCAATGGCGTAATTGGAATTGATCACCGCGTAATCCACATCCTGCAGCACGTTTGGCAGCTGCGCGGCCTCTACCTCTCTGAACTGGATATTTTTCGGGTTTTCGGCAATATCGCGAATCGTAGCGGTAATGCCCGCGTCCTCTTTCAGCGTGATATAGCCTTTTTCCTGCAGCAGCATCAATGCCCTTGCTTCATTCGTAGCGTCATTTGGTACGGCAACGGTAATGGAAGAACCGCCGCCGGAGCAGCCTACCAGCGTCACCAGTGCCAGCACAACAACAGCTGCCAGCGCAAAAATCTTTTTCATCTGTTTTCAACCTTTCTCCTGTAAATTCGTCCCTAAAATTATACTTTACGAATAAAATATGTTTTGTAAACGTGCTCTTATTATAAACGAAAAAGAATGGCTTGTCCAATACAAAATTGATATTGTCTGCCATAGTTTTTACTTATGGCAAAAGCAAAAACAACCCTCAAATCTCAATAAGAAAAACACATCTGCACATGGAAAATATCTATTACTTCACTGCCGAAAATCACATATACCTTTCTATATTTACAGCTAACACAGAGCCGGCGTCTCCCCGGCGCTTTACATATTTTTTGTTCCCCCGCAAATAATGGACGCCCGCAGTAATACCCGAACTGCCATGCCGGCAGTATAAAAGGAACCCCACAATTCAATTGCCGCAAAATAAAAAGCACCGCAGACAACGACGCCATCCAAATACAGCCAGACCGCGTATGACCAAAACAGACAAAGATACAAGCGTAAAAAAGAATAAAGGCAAAGCGTTTTCCGCTCCGCCTTTGCATTTTATAAAAAATCGCTGATATAACCGTTTACGTGCTACGTGTCGCTTAACCTGGTGCGCAGCTTATTTAAAATCACCTTTTCCCTCCTGGAAACCTGCACCTGTGTCATACCTAAAAACTGGGCGGTCTGGGTCTGAGTCTGGTTTTTAAAATAACGGAACAAAATAATTTTCCTGTCTCTCGGCTCCAATGTGCCTACCACCTGCCGTAAAGAAAGCAGCTCCGCTATTTTTTCGTCTTCTGCTTCCACCGCAATGTCAATCTGCCCGCCGCCCTCTTCGTCGCCCTCCGTCAGGGAAACGGGACGCTGGGCAGCGCTTACCGCCTGTGCGGCTGCGGCAGGTTCCACCTCCAACATCTCCGCCAGCTCCTGCACAGTCGGCGTCCTGCCTTCTCTTGCGGTAAAATCCGCCGTTGCTTTCGTGGCTTTCAAAGAAAGCTCCTTGAGCGCACGTCCTATTTTTACCGCGCCGCCGTCGCGAAACAGTCGTTTCATTTCCCCCAGTATCACAGGCACCGCGTAAGTGGAAAATTTCACACCCCTGTTATCGTCAAAGCCGTCCACAGCCTTTACCAGCCCCAAACAGCCTGCCTGAAACAGGTCGTCATACTCAACGCCGCGGGATTTGAACCGTTTGGCACAGGCATGGACCAGACCGATGTTATCGCTGATTTTCTGCTCCCGGCTATCCATTGGCGCTCTTTGCCTGCCTGCGCTCAATTTGCTTTTGCAGCACTACAACGGTTCCTTTCCCCACCTTAGAGGTAACCTTCATACGGTCCATAAAGCTTTCCATGACCATAAATCCAAGGCCGGCACGCTCCTCTCCGCCTGTGGAATAAAGAGGCTCCTTGGCCTTTTCCACATCTTCAATCCCACAGCCCTTATCACGTATCCGTATGGTGATTTTCCCGTTTTCAAAAATTTTCACGCTTATGTAAATCACGCCTATCACGTCCCGGTAGGCATGGATAATACAATTAGTGACCGCCTCGGACACCGCCGTCTTAATGTCCGATATTTCCCCTACCGTTGGGTCCAGCTGCGCTGCAAAGGCTGCCACCGTTGCCCTTGCAAAGCTCTCGTTGGCCGAACAGCTTAAAAACGAGAGGCTCATTTCATTCATTGGCTTCATGGTTGGTTTCCCCCTTTTCTATTTTTGCCAGCCTTCCTACGCCGGACAATGATACGATTTGCTCCATTTTCGGCGAAAGATGGGATACCACCAATTCGCCTCCCAGGCTTTCCATCAGCTTGTACCTGCCAATAATAAGACCGATTCCGGCGCTGTCCATGAACCCTACATGCTCAAAGCTCAAAATCAGTTTCCTTGGTTTTGAGCGGTTCACGGTAAAATCAATCTCCTCCCGCATTCCCTGGGCCGTATGGTGGTCAATTTCCCCGCTGAGTACAGCGGTCAGTACGTCGTCCTCCAAAATCAGCCTGACTGTTCCGTTATCCATATATATCCTCCTTCTATCGCTGAACGCTCCCGCTTTCCATGCAAATAACAGTATGGTTTTCCGAAAAACACCTCCTTCTCCCCGCCGGGCTTGTCCTTTTTTCACTCCAAATAACGCAGGCAAAAGAAAAGACCCTTTATCGCTGTTTATAACGATAAAGGGTCTTTTATGAAAAAAGGCTCGAAATATGCGAATCCGGCAATTATTTTTCCATAAAATGGTATTTTAATTTTTCTCTGGCCTCGGCCGCCGTAAAAAACGACCCAAAAACCAGGAGTACATCATTTTTTCCGACCAGCCGCTTTGCCTTCCGCAGCGCTTCTTCCATATCCCCGGCAGCGCAGGCCTGCTGTCCGTAACCAAGCCAAAGGCCGGCAAATACCTTCGCGTCCAACGCTCTCGGGTGCGCCGGCGCAACAGTCACTACATGGGCAAACATACCGGAAAGGCTCCTCGTCATATAGTCTGTATCCTTATCCTGCAAAGCGCCCGCAATCGCGGTGATTTTTCTGTCTGGCAGATATTGCATAACGGCCTCTTTCAGTGCATCGATCCCTCCCGGATTATGTGCCCCGTCTATAATGACCAGCGGCTGCTCACCCATAACTTCCCACCTTGCGGGAAAGCGCACCCGTTCCAGCCCCTGCTGTATATGTTCCGCAGCAATGCAAAAGCCTTTTTTGCACAACTGCTCTATCACCGTCAGCACAGTACAGGCGTTCAAAAGCTGGTGCGCCCCTGTCAGCGGTAAATGGAACCGGCTTGCGCGGTACAAAAAATCCGTCCCATGCAAATCTGTACGGAGCACTTTAATCTCCTCCATACAAGCCTGCACCACACGGCTGTCCCGCTTTTTTGCCTCCTCCAGCACCACAGGTGCCACACCGTCCTGTTGGTTCGGCGCAAGCACCATGGTGCCGCCGGGCTTCATAATGCCGCACTTATCCCTTGTAATTTCCTCAATGGTGTCTCCCAGCAGCTCTGTATGATCCAGGGAAACAGAAGTCAGCACCGTAACCGGTACGCAGGCAGCCACATTGGTAGAATCCTTCTTTCCGCCAATCCCCGCTTCCCATACGACTACATCGCAGTCCCTCTGACTGAACCAAAGCAGCGCCAGTACAGTAAGCAGTTCAAATTCAGACATATGGTCCCCTGCAGATTGCAGCTGCTCCGCATAGGGAAACACCTGTTCCATGAGACCCGCAAACTCTTCTTTCGGGATCATTATCCCGTTGATTTGTATCCGCTCCCGAAAATCTACAATATAGGGGGAGATAAACAAGCCTGTCCGGTAACCTGCCTGTTGCAGAACAGAAGCCAGCATGGCGCACGTAGAGCCTTTGCCGTTGGTACCCGCCACGTGGATCAGCCGCAGCTTTCGCTGGGGCTCCCCCAGCCGTTTCAGTATCCAGTCCACCCGCTCCGGCGCACCGGGCGAGCCAAACCGCCGCAGCGTGCCCAGCCGCTCCATTGCTGTTTCAAAAGTCATGGTACACCTCCCTTACAAAACAAAAAGGCCCGCTGCCGTCAAAACCGCAGCCAAGCCCTTTTGGTTATGCCTGCAATGCCGAAATACTGGACTCTATCAGCTGTATCCGCTCTGTCAGCGTTTCAAAATCCTTTTTCACGCCTTCCACAACCTGAGCAGGCGCTTTGGACAAAAAGCCCTGGTTATTCAGCTTGCCGCTTACCTGCGCCAATTGCTTCTGCGCCGTTTCCAGTTCTCTGCTCAAACGGGCCAGCTCCGCTTTTTTGTCCACCAGCTCATCCATGGGGATATACACCCTGGCGTCGTTGGTCACAATAGTGACTGCACCGTCAATATCAAAAGCCTGCCCAATGGTGATTTGGGTCGCATAAGCCAATTTGTTTAAAATAGCGATCCCCTTTTCAAAGGTATCCGGCTCCGCCGTTGCAATAAACAAATTTGTTTTTCTGGAGGGCGG
>CALWUX010000081.1 GCA_944384795.1 uncultured Clostridia bacterium
GCCCGTGCAATGGAGCGTCCCTTTGACCGCGAGCTGTACCGCATCGCCATGACGATTTCCATTTAAGCACCCCGGCGGCATCTCCGCACCGAAACATAAAATCAGTATAAATCCAATAAATCCACGAACACTTTCAGTAAAGGCTTTCTTTACTGAGTTTTTTTATATTACGCTGTTCCGGCAGCGGCCGCCGGGCCTGCCAAAAGAGCCGGCGCCCGCAAAAATATAAAAACGAAAAAAAGCGGAAGAACCGGCAGCTTCCGTGCCGCCGGCGGCAGCACTGCCGTTTCCCGGTAATTTTCTGCCCGCGGCAGGTATAAAACGGACGGCTTGTGTATATGGTTGTGTTATGGGGGAATGGATATGAAATGCTTTGTATTGACAAAACGAAAAATGCTTACCATATGCGCCTGCTGTGCAATCTGCTGTCTGGCGGTGGTGTTTTCCGTAAAAGGCATACAAACCGTACAGACCGCTTATACACAAAAGGTGCCCGTTTACTCCGTGCCCGTGCCCGACAAGCAGGTGGCGCTGACCTTTGACTGCGCGTGGGACACAGACGACACGGCACACTATATGGAATCGCTCAGTGAATACGGCGCGCAGGCCACGTTTTTTGTCACGGGCGCCTGGGCGGAAAAATATGCGCAATCCGTCCGGGCGCTGTCCCGGTCCGGGTATGAAATCGGAAATTTAGGGAACGTCTATGAACGGCTGCCCCAGCTGTCCCAAACGGACATCATGGACAATTTGACAAAATGCAGCCGGACGCTTCGGGACATGACCGGACAGACGCCGGCGCTGTTCCGCGCGCCCTACGGCGATTACAACGCGCTTTTGCTGGACACCGCCAGCGCGCTGGATATGCAGACGGTGCAGTGGGACGTAAACGGTCTTGACCGGCAAAGCGACGGAGAAAAAGCGGTTGCGGAAAAAATCGTACGGGAAGCCAAAAGCGGCTCCATTATCCTGCTGGATAACCGTTCTGCGTTTACATACAAAGCGCTGCCGCACATTTTGCAGGCGCTTGCACAGGAGGGATACGAAATCGTTTCCGTTTCCCAGCTGATGCGCAGCGCTTCAGAAACCCGGGCCGCGTAACGGCCGGGCAGCCGGTTCTGTCAAATCACGCCGTATACATATTTTCCTGTATGCTGCAAACAATACAGCAGAAGGAAGAAGGGAGAATATGGATATGGTTCCCATTTATATTTTTGGAAACGACGATGACAAAACCCTTGGGCAAATGCTCCAAAGCGCGCTGTCGCCCTTCGGTACGGCCGTGTACCCGGCAGATGCCCGCCAAACCGGTACACAGCCCTGCTTTTGCATCACGGAGCAAAAGGACTGCTCCAATCTGCCGCCTATCCGCGGAATCGCGGTTTTCAAAAAAAGCTTTGTTCCCGCAAAGCCGGTAGAGCTGCCACCCGGCTGGGTCGCCGTAATCAGCGCCTGCCATGATAAATTAAAAGAAGCATTGCGTAAAACAGGGCAAATCACCGTCACCTGCGGCACAAAAGCCACCGACACCTTCAGCATTTCCGGCATAAACGAAAACCAGGCGTCCGTCAGCCTGCAGCGCACGTTAAAAACCGTCACCGGCGGCATTGCAGAGCCCTGCGAGATCACCATGGGTCTTGCAAAGCCGTACCATCCCAATAAAATACTGGCGGCCGCGGCGGTGCTGGTCCTGTCCGGCGCGGGGGGAGAAACGGTTTACCGCGTGTAAAAATTTCCAGAATTTTTTAGAATAATCAAAATACACAGGCTCATAATAGTAAGGCAAACGCAAATAAAAGTTTGAAAAAGAAAAAGGAGTCTTATATTATGTCTAAGAGTAAAATCGTAGTTCCGGAAGCAAGAGAAGCTATGAACCGTTTTAAAATGGAAGCAGCCGCTGAGGTTGGCGTAAACCTGAAACAGGGCTACAACGGTGATTTGACCTCTAAACAGGCTGGTTCTGTCGGCGGTCAAATGGTTAAAAAAATGATCGAGCAATACGAGCAAAGCGCAAGATAAGCAATGCGTAAAAAAAGAAGCGGTATCCATTGGGATACCGCTTCTTTGCGCGTGTTCTCAAGCGCAGACACCTGTTTTTCATATACACTTTTACAAATCCCCGTATTTTTCAGGGAATTTCATAAATATTGGCAAAAACATTGGCAAAAGCCTTGAAATACGTGGAAAAATACACTATAATAGCCATGAATATTACAATCCGTATCGGTTTGTAAAAGTGTACCTTTTCAAATTATTCCAGTATTTATAATATGGATCAAAAGAAAGAAAACAGGAGGATTTATGAAATGGCTATAAAACTGACAAAACGCATTTCAAGCATCGTGTTGGTTCTGGCAATGGTGGTGCTCAGCATCAATTTTGCCGTATTCGCGGCAGACAGCACCGCCCTGCAGGGAACCGGCACACAAAGCGACCCCTACTTGGTTTCCCAGGCAGACCAGCTGACACAGCTGGAGGGAAAAACCGACGCCTATGTCAAATTGACAGCGGACATCGACTTGTCCCAAACCACCTCTCCGGGTAAAGTAGACGGCTGGGCAGATTATTACATCAACCAGTTTTCCGGCACCATTGACGGCGACGGACACCGCATTTTCGGCGCAGGTGCCAACAGCGTCCTGATTGCCAACTTTGGCGGCGGCGAGCTGAAAAACCTGACCTTTGAGCTCAACGGCAGTCCCGCCGCTTTGGTGTGGTACGGCTATACGGCAAATGCTGTCTACAATTACACAGACGTCAACATTACGGGCAATGTTACTTACACCTCAAGCAATAACAATGAACAGCCGCTGGTAATCTATGCCGGCGGCAATACCACACTGACGCGTGTCCACGTAAGCGCGGACATACAGTCTCCTACCTATAACAGCATTTTTATCGGCTACACACCGTTTGCCAACAGCAGCTATACCCTGGTGGACTGCACCTATTCCGGCAATGCGGTCATGGCTTACCCCGGCATCATTTTTGCAAACGCCACCTCCAGCGCAAACCTGCTTGGCACCAGCACCCTGACGGTTTCCGGCTGTGAGATCACAGGCACTGTTTTAGGTACAACAGCAGAGCCCAAATATGTCGGCAGTGTTTCCTACAAAACAGACTTTGATGCAAAAGAGGCCGAAGCAGCCGCCGGCTTTAACGTAACCGGCACCGTAGCCAAAGCGGCGGAGCTGACCAATTACAGCTACACGCTCAACGACAACGGCAACCTGAAAATCAGCATTGCCAACGGAGCGGCCGACGTTGCTTCCTTCAAGGTCGTTTCCGAAGTATTTTATAACGCTTATTATGCAGACGGCACCTCCTGGGGCACCCTCAAGGCCAGCGTCAGCGAGGATATCCCCGTACAAAACGGCGCCGTGGACTATTATTCCTCCTTGGGTAAAGTGGAATTCTATGACGGTGCAGACGGCACAGCCTTTACCACCGGCGTCAACGGCCAATTGCAGGCTGTGGACGTAAACGGAAAAACAGGTTATGTGCTGGCAACAGAAAACAAAGACCCGTCCCTGATTTACAAACTGGGTGCTTTTGACACCGAAAACAACTGGAAAACCTCTACGGTAACCGTTTTTGCCTATGACCAGAACGGTCAGCTGCTCAACACCATCAGCGGCGGCACATCAGAAGCCTTCGATTTGACCATCGAGACCGTACAGTCCCAGGAGGGCACGGCATTGTCCGCTGTCCAGGCTCCTGCGGGCGCCACATGGGTCAATCCTGACGCCGTGCTCGTAGCAGGCGAGCAAATCTGCTTTGCCTTAAAGGGCACAGAAGTTGTTCCCGTAAAGGTAAAAGCGACCTCCAAACCGGTCGTACAGGTACCGGTCATCGACTCTTCCGTCCCTGTTACCGAGGTACAGGTCGGCGCAGCTGCGGACACAGAGGCTATTCTCCACGAAGTGATTGCAGGCAATACAGACGCTGTCATCAGCCCGGAGCTGCAGCAGACCATCAATGACGCGGTTGCCAACGGCGACCAGGTCACCGTTACCCTGAAAACAGAAAAGGTTGCCGACACACTGGTACCGGCCGCCGATACGGAAAGCATCAACGCGTTCCTTGCGGCCCAGACCGGCACCTCCGGCCAGGTCCTGGCAGTACAGCAGTACTTTGACTTCTCCATCGTTGTGCTGGTCAACAACCAGCAGGTCGGAGAGATCACAGACCTGAACAATTCTCCCGTTACACTGCAAATCGCAATCCCTGCCGAGCTGCAAATTGCGGGACGCACCTTCGGCGTTGTGCGCGTGCACAACGGCGTGGCCGAATTGCTCAACTCCACCGTGGCAGACGGTATCATCACCTTCGAGACCAACCGGTTCTCCACTTACGCGCTGGTTTCCTTTGACGCAGCCAATGCCCAAACAGGCGGCACCGCAGGCACCCAGGGAACCATCACGGATAATACCGCTAATACCGCCGCCGGCAGTGTAACCGGCCCGCAGACAGGCGACACCACTCAGATTGCGGTTTGGGCCGCAGTCGCAGGCGTATGCGCAGCAGCAATGGTTGTCCTGTTTGTTCTCAAAAAGAAAGCAAACAACTAAAAGCATTCTCTTTTGGTTCTTTTTAAAAAGAGCCGGATACTTCTAACGTATCCGGCTCTTTGCTTTTACCTGGCACACGGCATCGACCGGTGCTGTTCATAAAGCGTCATCATTTTTTTCATACCTTTTTTAAATAAAGCAGCCCATTTTCATATAAAATAAGGACAAAGCCCCGCAGGGCCTGTCCCTGCGCTTTGCATTCAGCTGGTGTAATCCTCCAAAATAATCTGCACCTCACCCTGGGAGTTTGCCGTAATGCCGTTTTCCAGCAGCGCCTGGTCCTCCGGCGGCAGTGAGCTCAGCAAAACGTGCACCTCCCGCACGGGCTGCGCTTCGTCATTCAAAAATACGCCGATATGCCCCTGGTACGCTTTGATCGTATAAATATCCGACTTGCTTGTCATGGCGTTGATATCTTCGCCGTCTGCGCCGGACCGGGCGCTTTCTTGACTTGAATTGGGATTTGAGGTAAAATAAACTTGTTCATTCTTTCCGTTTTCCGGCTCATTTTGCGGAACGGTCAGGAATAATATCAGGATAATGACGCCTGTCAGCAAAATCAAACCGATGCTGATGATAATGGAAAAGGATTTCTTCAATGGAACATACCTGCCCTTCTGTATCGTCAAACAAATTTTGCGTCTTTGGTGTTAGTATGGTTTTTCGTTGGAAATATATGCATGGAAAAATAAAAACCGTGCATAGGCAGTTGTCCGGCAGCCAAAGGGCTGCTGCGTTATTGAGGTGAATTGATTGAAAAAATCTGACATTAACCGGTATGGGCGCAAGCTCTTACCAAATCCAAAAGGGAACAGCACAGGCAAAGCGGCCGGCAAGGCCATTTCCCGCGTGGCAATCACCGTGGGCGGCGTATTTCTGGCCACCCTGCTCATCCTGGGCATTTTCATGTTCTCCTATGTGATGAGCCTGCGGGGAGAGGAAATCGACATCGACCTGCATTCCCTGAACCTGGACTACACCAGCTTTATTTATGTCAATGACGAATCCGGCACGCCGGTGGAATACAAAACCCTGTACGGCGGCGAGAGCAACCGCATTTGGGTAAATTATCAGGATATTCCTCAGTATATGAAGGACGCCATGGTCGCCATTGAGGACAAGCGTTTCTGGGACCATAACGGCGTGGACTGGTGGAGGACCATGGGCGCCGCGGGCAATCTGCTGTCCTCCGGGGGCAGCTACGGCGGGTCCACCATTACCCAGCAGCTCATCAAAAACCTGACAGGAGAAAATGACGTAAGCATTTCCCGTAAGCTGAAAGAAATTTTCAGGGCAGAAAATCTGGAAAAAAAATATACCAAAGAAGAGATTCTGGAATGCTACCTGAACGTCGTCAACTTCGGCAGCGGCTGTAAAGGGGTGCAGGCTGCCGCAAACCTGTATTTCGGCAAAGACATCAAGGACTGCAGCCTGGCGGAATGCGCTGCCATAGCGGGCATCACGCAAAACCCCTACGCGTATTCACCCGTCAATTTCCCCGAGCAGAACAAAAACCGCCAGCAAACGGTGCTGTCGGAAATGTACAATCAGCAAAAAATCACCAAAGAAGAATACGACCAGGCCATGGCCGAATCGGAAAATATGAAATTCGTCTTTCAGGAGGCCTCCGAAACCGGCGCCAACGACAGCATCAACAACTGGTATATCGACACCATGCTGCAGGACGTCGTTTCCGATTTGCAGACAAAGCTGGGCTATACAGAGGAAGACGCCTGGAATATGATTTATTACGGCGGCCTGAAAATTTATTCCGCTATGGACGAGGCTGTGCAGGACATGGCGGAAACCACCGTAGCCAACGACCGTAACCTGAGAAGCGACCCGGATATGCAGTGCGGCGTTTACATGATGGATTATTCCGGCCGTGTGCTGGCGGTGGTAGGCAGCCGCAGCGAAAAAACCGGCAACCAGCTGTTCAACTACGCAACGGACGCGCAGCGCCAGCCGGGCTCGTCCTTTAAGCCCATCGCCGCGTATGCGCCGGCAATCGACGCAGGCATCATCAATTACTCCAGCCTGGTAGAGGACCAGCCCATACCCAACTATTTCAGCGACGGCACCGCCGGACCCAACAACTACGACTACCGCTTTAGGGGTCCCGTCACAGTGCAGTACGCCATTCAGCAATCCTTTAACCCGCCTGCCGTCCGGGTCTACCAGCAGCTTGGCGCGCAAAACGGCTATCAGTTTTTAACGCAGAAGCTGGGCTTTACCACCCTGGTCAGCGGCGGCATAGACGACACCAACCTGGGCGTAGCCATCGGCGGCCTGCACTACGGCGTCACCGTAAAGGAAATGACGGCCGCATTCCAGATATTCGGCAACGGCGGCCAGTACAATGCGCCGTATACGTATTATTATGTAGAAGACCACGACGGCAACGTGATTTTGGACAACCGCAACAATGCTTCCACACAGGCCATCAAATCCTCTACGGCAACCATTATGCAAAAGCTGCTCACAACGGTCGTCACCCAGGGCACCGGTGTGGGCGCGGGTGTCACCGGCTGGCAGATTTTCGGCAAAACCGGTACCACGGATATTGACGATAACAGCTATTTTGTAGGCGGCTCTCCATATGCCGTTATCGGCGTATGGACCGGCTACCAGACCCCCAGCCGTTTGAGGAACACCAACGCGCCCAAAAGCGTGTTCCAGAATTTAATGGCAAGCTATTTGAACACACAGCAGCTCAAGCAGTTTACAACGGATTCCAACGTGGTGTCCGCCGTTTACTGTACTCAAAGCGGCAATTTGGCCGGCGCCGGCTGCGGCAGTACGGCCACCGGCTGGTACGACAAAAACCATATGCCGTCCACCTGTACGCAGCATCAGGCATCACAAACAGCCTCGTCCGCCGTCGAAGGCGCAGAGGATACGGAAAGCACCGCTTCCGGTTCTGCCAGCAGCTCTGCAAGCAGCGCCCCCGCGGCTTCTTCCGGCACGGCCTCGGCTTCTTCCGCACCGGCTGCCTGAATCCCATCTGATAAAAACGTCCGTAAAACACGGGCGTTTTTTTGCGTTTTTACATCCGTCCGGGGGAAAATAAAAAAATTTCCCGATTATCATTGCAAGATACGCGCAAATATGATAAACTGTACATTGTGTATAAACAGTCGTATGTGGGTGGTGGACAATGAAAGATTCTGCGTTTCTTCTGGTGAACCGGGACGTACTGCCCCAGGTCTTTGCAAAAGTCATAGCGGCAAAGGAATATCTGCGTACCGGTCAGGCCGCCAGCACAACAGAGGCGGCAAAAATGGCAGGCATATCCCGCAGCGTATTTTATAAGTATAAGGACGCTGTTTATCCGTACCGCGAAAAAACGGAAAAACAAATCGTAACCATTCAGGTGGTGCTGTATGACAGGCCCGGCGTGCTCATGGCGGTCATTTCCGCTTTTTATAACGAGGGCGCCAACATTCTCACCATCAACCAGAACATTCCGGTCAACGGCACGGCCCTGGTTTCCATTTCCTGCCAGGTGGACTGTTTCACAGGCTCCATGGACGACCTGCTGCTGCGCTTAAAGCAGGTAAACGGCGTCCAGCGCATAGAGCATATCACAGGCGAATAAATAAAGAGGTGTAAAACATGATAGAAATTGCGATTTTGGGCCACGGCGTTGTCGGCTCTGGTGTGGTGGAGGTTTTGTCCGACCACCGGGACAGCATCTTAAAACGGGCGCAGAATGAAATCAGCATAAAATATATTTTAGACTTAAAGGACTTTCCGGACAGCCCCTTTGCAGACCGCTTTACCAAAAATTTTGACGACATTATCCAGGACGACGACGTCAAAATCGTGGTAGAGGTCATGGGCGGGCTGCACCCTGCCTTCGAGTTTGTCAGGCAGTGCCTGGAAAAAGGGAAAAGCGTCGTTACCTCCAACAAAGAGCTGGTAGCCTGCAAGGGCGCGCAGCTGCTGGAGATTGCCAAGGAAAAAAACGTCAATTTCCTGTTTGAGGCAAGCGTGGGCGGCGGTATTCCCATTATCCGCCCTATCCACCAGTGCCTTGCCGCCAACGACGTCATCGAGATCGCCGGCATTTTAAACGGCACCACCAACTTTATTCT
>CALWUX010000082.1 GCA_944384795.1 uncultured Clostridia bacterium
TTCCGATTGATTATACCCTCTCTCCTTCAAACGCGCTTTGGAAACAGGCACGCAGGTCACCATATCACAGGGAATTTTCCCATACTGCGCGCAAATAGCCTGTGCCAGCTTTTCGCCGAAAAACGCGCCGTACTGGGGCTTGTTGTAAAATTTAAAATCCACAATCAGCTTTTGTATTTTATCCTCATACAAATACGGCGCAGTGCAAACGCCCGAAAAAGATTCGTTTTCCACCTTTGCCGTCTGCATATCGTCCAAGCGAAAAATTTTATCGTCACATTTTTCGCAAATACAGTATCCTGCCGGAAGAATCTCGTTGCAGAATACGCACCTGGGCGGAAACAGCATATCCAGCAGCTTACGCTTCAAGCTCGGCTTTTTCAAGCGTTTCTCCCCCTGTCATAAAGTAATACAGGCCGGTATACCGCCTGGTTTTCCGGTCATTTTCCACCATTGCCCCCACCGTGCGCTCCAGCCCCACCAACACGGCAATATTTTTGGCTCTGGTAATACCCGTATACAGTAAATTCCGAAAATACAGTTGCGGCGGTCCCGGGAACATAGGCATAATGACAGCAGGAAATTCATTTCCCTGGCTTTTGTGTACGGTAATGGCATAAGCGTGCTCCAGCTCCAGGGCGTTTTCCATGGTATACAGCACCAATTTGTCATCCATTTGTACTACAAACGTGCCCTCCCGCTTATCGATTTCCAGCAGGATACCCACATCACCGTTATATACGCCCTCGCCGGCAGTGCCGTCCTCTCTGCTCCATGGCAGGTTATAATTATTCCGGCTTTGCATGACCTTATCTCCCTGACGAAAGACAGTCTGATTAACGGTAAATTCCCGCTTATCCTTTTGCGGTGGGTTCAACGCCTCCTGCAATACCTTATTAAAGGAAACTGTTCCCAGCTCCCCTTTGCGGCTGGGACACAGCACCTGAATGTCCTGAAAAGGGGAATAACCGTAGGTATTGGGCAAACGCGTACTGCACAGTCCCGTAATGGTCTGTAAAATCCGCCGGCTGTCGCCGCAGGGTAAAAAGAAAAAGTCGCTGTTTCTGGTACGCAGGTCCGGCATTTGTCCGCTGATGATTTTATGGGCATTGGTAACGATCAGGCTCTCCATAGACTGACGGAAAATTTCATTGAGCTGCACCACCGGCAGCATATGGGTATCGATCAAATTTCCCAGCACATTGCCCGCGCCCACAGACGGCAGCTGGTCGCTGTCTCCCACTAAAATCAGCCTGCAGCCAAGGGGAAGCGCCCGCAGCACACCCTCAAACAGCAAGGTATCCACCATAGAAAGCTCGTCCAGTATCAAAGCGTCGCACTCCAGCAGATTGCGCTCGTTTTTTCCAAAGGCCGGGCGTTCCCGCTCGTTCCATTCTACCTGCAATAAACGGTGTATCGTCTTGGCCGGGCGGTCTGTCACCTCCGTCATACGCTTTGCCGCCCGTCCTGTTGGAGCGCCCAGCAGTACCTTTTCCCCCTCAAACTCCAAAATTTCGATAATGGCATTCAGCGTAGTGGTTTTTCCCGTGCCCGGACCTCCCGTTAAAATCAATATCCCTTTTTCCAGCGCCTGGCAAATGGCTGTCTTTTGCTTCTCGGCATAAGTAATGCCGTATTTTTCCTCTAAATCCTCTATATATCCCTCCACTGCCGGAATCGGTTGGGCAGGGTATTCCAGCATGACCTTCAGCCGCTGGGCGCAGCAGGTTTCCGCCTCATACATCCGGTTGGTAAAAATATATTCCCGCCGCTCAAATGCAGCACAGGAGACCATTTTCCGCTCCTTCATCTCGTCCAGTACCTCCCGCAGGCGGCTTTGCGGTATGTCCAGCAGGCCGCCGGCAGTTTGCAGTAATTTGTCGGCAGGCAGGCAGGTATGGCCGTTATGGGTGTTATGGTTCAAAATGTACAAAATGCCCGACTGCAGGCGGAACACATGGTCGGCCGGTAAACACAGTTGCTCTGCAATGGCGTCTGCGCGGGGAAAATCCACGCAGACCGGCTCTGCGCATAAACAATAGGGGTCCCGCTCTATTTCTTCCTTTGCGCGGCTGCCAAAGGCTTTCCAAACCCGTATGGATTCTTCCGGCGTAATATGGTACTGCTTCAGATACAGCATCAGCTCCTTGATACCGAACACCCGCCGGAACTCCTCATGGATCTTTTCCGCCTTTGCAGCGGTAATGCCTTTGATGGCGCACAGCCGTTCCGGCTCCTGCTCAATGACTTCCAGGGTCTGATCGCCGAACATTTCCACAATTTTGGCGGCAGTCGCCGCGCCGATCCCTTTGATTGCACCGGACGAAAGATACTTTAACACGGCGCCTGCCGTAGCAGGACGGAAGCGTTCAAAGGTTTCCGCCTTGAACTGGTCGCCAAAAGACGGGTGGTTGACCCATGTGCCAATCACCCGCAGCTCCTCTCCGCAGCTTACATACGGCATAGTACCAACGACCACCGCCAGCTCCTCTCCCGTGTTCAGCTCCAAAATGGTGTACCCATTCATTTCGTTTTTAAAAATGATCTGCTCTACGGAACCAACCAGTTCCAAAAGCTGTTTTTCCGCCATAATTTCACCGAGATTCGTTTCTTTTTTCTTCAGTATAATACTTTTTCCCACGCTTTGCAAACCTGTGGCTGTTTGCATAAAGCAGATGCTGTAAACAGGCGTTATTGGGCAATATAGTCGTGCAGCTGCCCAAAGGAGCAAAGCATTACAAAAGGATATTCCTGCGCCAAAGCCCTGCATATCTGCTTCATTTCATCGTTCATGGTCTCTGCTATGCAAAGCAGACGGCTGTATTGTTCGCTGTGCTCCGCTTTTATTTTCGATATATGCCCCCGCAAAATATATTCCACGTCATTTTGGTATTTGTCAAACTGTAAAATCGTATACTGCCTGCACACGGTTTGCGAACGCAGAAGCCAGCGGTGCAGCAATCGATACAAATACACCAGTCCCGTTACAGACAGGACGGCCAGCACAATATGGATCAAAATTTCCGGCATCAATACCACCTCAATCCATTATATGCGGCAATAAAAAGCAGCGCCCCACACAGGATTTGCCGGAACAGAAAAACAGGCTGTAAACCACAAGCCTGTTTCAAATGTCAAGTATTTTTTGATTTTGGCAAAACCGCGTCAGAGCCTTCTTTGCCGTCTTTGTACCAAAACGCCCCTTTGCCAGAAGAAGCAGTACCTCTCAAGTACCGGCTCTGCATTTTTATTTTTGCGCATGGCATAATATCAACAGGTATTCGTGCGCCTCTTCCTTGCATGCTCCAGCCTGCCGGCCTGTTTATTTTAACGCCTGCTTAAGCGCTTCCACCTTATCTGTTTCTTCCCAGCGCACATGCAGGTCCTCACGTCCCATATGGCCGTAAGCCGCTAATTCGCGGTAAATCGGCTTACGCAGTTCCAGTGTTTCAATAATCGAGGTGGGCCGCAAATCGAACACCTGCTTTACGGCCTCTGCCAACTGGTCGTTGGAATACACAGAGGTACCGAATGTCTCCACCATAATAGAAACCGGACGCGCCACGCCAATGGCATACGCGATTTGTACCTCACATTTTTTCGCAAGTCCCGCCGCTACAATATTTTTTGCCACATACCGCGCCGCATACGCGCCGGAACGGTCTACCTTGGTCGGGTCTTTTCCCGAAAAAGCGCCGCCGCCGTGTCTGCCGTAGCCGCCGTAAGTGTCAATAATGATTTTACGTCCCGTCAGACCCGTATCACCTACGGGACCGCCGATGACAAAGTTGCCTGTGGGATTGATGAAATATTTGGTTTTATCATCTAACAGCGCCGCAGGAATGATTGGCTTGATTACATACTTTAAAATATCGTCGCACAGGTTCACATGGGCAATATTCGGGTCATGCTGTGTGGAGAGCACAATGGTATCTACACGCACTGCCCGGTCACCGTCATATTCAATGGTGACCTGTGTTTTTCCATCCGGGCGCAAATACGGCAAAGTACCGTCCTTGCGCACCTTTGTCAGCTGCTTAGCCAGCTTATGCGCCAAAGAGATTGCCAGCGGCATCAGCTCCGGTGTTTCATCGCAGGCAAACCCGAACATCATGCCCTGGTCGCCGGCGCCGGTCCTGTCATTTTCGTCCGTTGCGCCGTGACGGGCTTCGTAAGACTCGTTTACACCCATGGCAATGTCAGGAGACTGCACGTCGATAGAAGTTGTTACCGCGCAGGTATTGCCGTCAAAGCCGCAGGCAGGGTCGTCATAGCCAATCTCCTTGATCACATCGCGTACAACGGACGGAATATCCACATAGCATTCGGTAGAAATTTCGCCCATAACGTTAATGATTCCCGTTGTGGCCGTTACCTCGCACGCCACGTGCGCGGCAGGGTCCTGCTGCAAAATCGCATCTAAAATAGAATCGGAAATTTTATCGCAGACTTTGTCCGGATGTCCTTCCGTTACAGATTCCGACGTAAAAAAGTATTTAGACATAGTATCCTCCAAAAAACTGAAAATATCAAAAAAACACTGAACGCGCTTTACAGCCGCTCAGTGGATTTTAAACCTCATCTCTCGGCTTAACCGCAGGATTTGGCACCTTTACAAAATTGCAGGTTGCCGGACATCACAGGGCCTGTTCCCTCCGTCACTCTTGATAAGGAAATATGAAAATGTAATGGAATAAGTATACCACGAAATCCGCTGTGTGTAAATAACCTATTTAAAATTTGACAAGATTTTCATTTTTCATTTGAAAAGTCATGTTTTACAGGCAAAATTTTATTCTGCGTCCGTATCATTACAAAAAATCTGCTTGCATCACGCAAAAGGAACACACAAATTTTGCCGCGTACAATTGGAAATCATATTTTTCTGCCGCGGGAGATACTAAGTAATGTGAGGTGATAAAAATGAATTACAATCAATATAACAACTTTCCAATGGGTATCGGCGCCGCTTTGGCCAGAAACCCCGAAGCAAGAAAAAACTTTGCCCTTGCTTCCTCAAAAGAACAGCACGCGTTGATAGACAGCTGCGCACACTGCAATTCTTACGCAGAAATGTGCGATATTGTCAACGCGAAAGCAACGCAAAATCAATTGCAAAATCATAAATCACAGCACAAATTTCAAAGCAGCCACAGGCAGTCTTATTCTTAACGGCTGATAAGCAAAAAGAAACCGGCGGAAATTTTTCCGCCGGTTTCCTGCTATCATGAAAATTTACAAACGTAAATCAACATTAGTCGTTGATTTTTGTAACAACGCCGGAACCAACTGTGTGGCCGCCTTCACGAATAGCAAAACGAAGACCTTCTTCGATTGCGATAGGTGTGATCAGCTCTACGTCCATTTCAACGTTATCGCCCGGCACGCACATTTCTGTACCTTCCGGCAATGTGATAACGCCTGTAACGTCAGTGGTTCTGAAATAGAATTGAGGACGATAGTTGTTGAAGAAAGGAGTATGACGGCCGCCCTCTTCTTTTGTCAGAATATAAACCTGACCTCTGAATTTTGTGTGCGGTTTAATGGAGCCCGGTTTTGCCAAAATCTGGCCGCGCTCAATCTCAGTTCTCTGCACGCCGCGCAGCAATACGCCAACGTTGTCGCCGGCCTCAGCAAAGTCCAGAATTTTTCTGAACATTTCCAAACCTGTAACAACAACTTTTCTGCTCTCGTCAGTCATACCAACAATCTCAACTTCTTCGTTAACGTTGATTTGACCACGCTCAACTCTACCGGTAGCAACAGTACCGCGGCCTGTAATGGTGAATACGTCCTCAACAGGCATCAGGAACGGCTGGTCGCTCTTTCTCTCAGGAGTCGGGATAAAGTTGTCAACAGCGTCCATCAAGTCCAGAATGCATTTGTACTCAGGCGCATTGATGTCTGTGGAAGTGGATTCCAAAACCTTCAGAGAAGAACCGCGGATGATCGGAGTATCATCACCCGGGAAGCCGTACTCGTTGAGCAGCTCGCGGATTTCCATCTCTACCAGATCCAGCAGCTCCTCGTCGTCAACCTGGTCAGCCTTGTTCATGTATACCACAATGTAAGGAACGCCAACCTGACGGGAAAGCAGAATGTGCTCTCTTGTCTGCGGCATCGGGCCGTCAGCTGCGGATACAACCAGGCTAGCGCCGTCCATCTGTGCAGCACCTGTGATCATGTTTTTAACATAGTCGGCGTGACCCGGGCAGTCAACGTGCGCATAGTGACGCTTGTCGGTCTCGTATTCCACGTGAGAAGTGTTGATCGTGATACCACGTGCTCTCTCTTCAGGAGCCTTGTCGATGTTAGCGTAATCAACAAATTCAGCTTCGCCCTTCAGGCCCAGCACCTTTGTGATAGCCGCTGTGGTTGTAGTTTTACCGTGGTCAACGTGACCGATTGTACCAATGTTTACGTGTGGTTTGTTTCTTTCAAACTTTGCCTTTGCCATTGGAATGTCCTCCTTTTTTATACAGAAAAATTAGTTTGTTTATTTTAAAAGTCTATATGGCAATTTTATCAATTTCCCTGTGGAAAATCAAGTGTTTTTCTAAATTACTCGCCCTTTTTTCCACGTGCGGAAATGATTTCCTCACCCACGGATTTAGGCACCTCGTTATAATGCGCAGGCTCCATGGTGTATTGTCCGCGTCCCTGTGTTTTGGAGCGCATATCCGTAGCGTAGCCGAACATCTCGGAAAGCGGGACCTCCGCGTTGATCTGCTGCGCACCCGGTACCGCGTCCATACCCAAAATCATGCCGCGGCGGGAGTTCAAATCGCCGATTACATCGCCCATGTACTCCTCAGGCACAATTACCGTAACCTTCATAATAGGCTCCAGCAGGACCGGGTCGGCTTTCTTGATGGCGTCCTTTACTGCCATGGAACCGGCAATTTTAAACGCCATTTCAGAGGAGTCGACCTCATGGTAAGAACCGTCGTACAGGGTTACTTTTACGTCTACCACATTGTAGCCCGCCAAAGTACCGCTGAGCAGCGCGCCCTGAATACCCTGGTCAACAGCAGGGATATATTCCTTCGGAATTGCGCCGCCCACAACTTCATTGACAAATTCGTAGCCCTTGCCCGGGTTCGGCTCAATGCGGATTTTAACATGACCGTACTGACCCTTACCGCCGGACTGCCTTGCATATTTGGTATCGGACTCTGCATTTTTGCGAATGGTCTCTTTATAAGCAACCTGCGGTTTACCTACGTTTGCTTCTACCTTAAATTCACGCAGCAGCCTGTCCACAATGATTTCCAGGTGGAGCTCACCCATACCGGCAATAATGGTCTGTCCCGTTTCCTCGTCGGTATAAGCGCGGAATGTGGGGTCCTCTTCCGCCAGCTTTGCCAGCGCAATACCCATTTTCTCCTGGCCGGCCTTTGTTTTCGGCTCAATGGCAACATGGATAACCGGTTCCGGGAATTCCATGGATTCCAGAATAATGGGGTGCTTCGGGTCGCAGAGGGTGTCGCCGGTGGTCGTATTTCTCAAACCTACCGCCGCGGCAATATCACCGGCATACACAATATCAATGTCCTGCCTGTGGTTTGCGTGCATCTGCAAAATACGTCCAATACGCTCGGTATTGTCCTTGGAAGAGTTGTAAACCGGACCGCCCGCGCTGAGAGTACCGGAGTACACTCTGAAAAAGCACAGCTTTCCTACAAACGGGTCTGTGGCAATTTTAAACGCAAGGGCAGAGAACGGCTCCTCATCGGAAGCCTTACGCACATCCTCCTCGCCTGTTTCGGGATTTACACCCTTCATATCCGGAATATCCAGCGGAGACGGCATATAAGCTACAATTGCGTCCAGCAGCTTCTGCACGCCCTTATTTCTGTAAGAAGTACCGCAGCATACCGGCACCATATTATTGGCCAAAGTAGCTTTACGGATACCCGCTATGATCTCGTCCGCTGTCAGCTCCTCACCCATCAGGTATTTTTCCATAAGCTCGTCGTCCTGCTCGGCCACGTGCTCAACCAGTTGGGTGTGGTATTCCTGCGCTTTTTCCAGCAAATCTGCCGGAATCTCCTCTACGCGCATATCCTTGCCGAATTCATCGTAAAACACATCGGCTTTCATTTCCACCAAATCAATAATGCCTTTAAAATCGTCCTCGCAGCCAATGGGCAGCTGAATCGGCACGGCATTACACTGCAGGCGGTCTTTCATCATCTGGACAACACGGTAAAAATCGGCGCCCATAATGTCCATTTTATTGACGTAAGCCATACGGGGAACCTTGTATTCCTCCGCCTGGCGCCATACGGTCTCAGACTGGGGCTCAACACCGCCCTTGGCGCAGAAAACGGTCACAGAGCCGTCCAGCACGCGCAGGGAACGTTCCACTTCAACGGTAAAGTCAACGTGGCCCGGGGTGTCGATGATATTGATCCTGTGGTCCTTCCAAAAGCAGGTGGTAGCGGCAGAAGTAATGGTAATGCCTCTTTCCTGCTCCTGGGCCATCCAGTCCATGGTGGCGGAACCGTCATGGGTCTCGCCAACCTTATGGTTAACGCCTGTGTAGAACAAAATACGTTCCGTTGTCGTCGTTTTACCGGCGTCAATGTGCGCCATGATGCCGATATTACGCGTCATCTCAAGAGATACTTGTCTAGCCATAATTTCCTCCTATCGTAATCAGATTGTGTTGGAATCACAAAAACCACAGCGGCATTACCATCTGTAGTGAGCAAACGCTCTGTTTGCTTCTGCCATTTTGTGTGTGTCGTCGCGCTTTTTCGCAGCGCCGCCGGCACCGTTTACGGCGTCAAGAATCTCATTGGCAAGTCTTTCCTTCATTGTTTTTTCAGAACGAAGTCTTGCATAATTGGTCATCCAACGAAGACCCAAAGTCTGTCTTCTTTCCGGACGGACCTCCATTGGTACCTGGTAAGTGGCGCCGCCCACACGGCGGGCCTTTACCTCTAAGGAAGGCATGATGTTTTCCATCGCCTCCTCAAAAACCTCTAACGGTTCCCTACCTGTTTTCTCTCTTACAATATCAAACGCACCATAAACGATTTTTTGAGCTACGCCCTTTTTACCGTCGTACATGATATTGTTGATCAAACGGGTAACAAGTTTAGAATTGTACAGCGGATCGACCAAAACGTCTCGTTTTGCAATAGAGCCTCTTCTTGGCACTTCGCTTCCCTCCTTCACATGAATGATATCACAGGTACTCGAAAGATGAACTCCCGTTGGCCAATACAGAGCGTTAACACCATACAAATCCGTATTTATATAACGCTGCTGCAAGCAGCCGTAAGGTTTCTTTCAACTTAACCTTTGTTCAATTATTTTGCCGCGCCGGCTTTAGGACGCTTTGCGCCGTATTTGGAGCGAGCCTGCATACGGTTTGCCACGCCCTGTGCGTCCAAAGTACCGCGAATGATGTGGTAACGCACACCCGGCAGGTCCTTAACACGGCCGCCGCGGATCATAACCACGCTGTGCTCCTGCAAATTGTGGCCCACGCCCGGAATATAAGCGGAAACCTCAATACCGTTGGAAAGCCTTACCCTGGCAATTTTTCTCAAAGCAGAGTTCGGTTTTTTGGGTGTAGCGGTTTTTACCGCAGTGCACACACCGCGTTTTTGCGGAGAGCTCTGGTTGATGGCAACTCTTTTCTTAGAGTTCCAGCCCTTTAAAAGCGCAGGGGCTTTTGCCTTTTTCTCAGACACCTTGCGTCCGGTACGAACTAATTGGTTAAAGGTTGGCATAAGAAACCTCCTCTCTTAAAAATAATGTATCAGCCGGGGCAAAAACGCCCGGCTCTGCATGACCGCGCACTTTCCTTTTAACGCCTAAACCCACCATGCACAAAAGTACATGGTGGGTAATAGCTTAAAAATCAAAATACACTATCACGATTTAAAATTATATCATCAAACCGTATCATTTGTCAATACTTGATTTACAGATTCAATTTCCACGTCGCTGTAGCATTTCATGCCCGTACCGGCAGGCACCAGCTTACCGATAATGACATTTTCCTTCAGGCCCAGCAGCGGGTCTACCTTGCCCTTGATAGCAGCGTCTGTCAATACACGGGTCGTTTCCTGGAAGGACGCTGCGGACAGGAAGGAATCCGTTGCCAGAGAAGCCTTGGTAATACCCAGCAGCACCGGTGTGTAGGTCGCCTCCTGCAACGCGGTCTCTCCCGCCTCAATGCGCTGGCGCACAGCCAGATTTTCGGCTTCCATTTCGCTTTTGTCCACCAGGGAGCTCGGCAGCAGGTTGGTATCGCCCGCTTCGTCGATGCGCACTTTTTTCATCATCTGCCGCACGATCACTTCAATATGCTTGTCGTTGATGTCAACACCCTGCATACGGTAAACACGCTGTACTTCCTGGATCAGATAATCCTGTACCGCCTGGGTACCGCTGATGGCAAGCACGTCATGGGGATTGACAGAACCCTCCGTGATTCTGGTGCCGGCCTTGATCTCCTGCCCTTCCTTAACGGTAATACGCGAGCCAAAGGGAATCAAATAGGACTTCTGGTCACCGTCCTCCTGGTTGGTCACGACCACATGGCGGTTTTTCTTCACCTCGTCAAAGGAAACCACGCCGCCGATTTCGCTGATGATAGCCAAGTGCTTCGGCTTGCGTCCCTCAAACAGCTCTTCCACGCGGGGCAGACCCTGGGTAATATCCTCAGCGCTGGCAACGCCGCCGGTGTGGAACGTTCTCATGGTCAGCTGGGTGCCCGGCTCACCAATGGACTGGGCGGCAATAATACCTACCGCCTCGCCCACATCGACCGGCTTGCCGTTTGCCAGGTTGGCGCCATAGCATTTTTTGCAAATGCCGTGCTTTGCCGTGCAGTCCAGAATCGAGCGTATCTCTATGGTCTCCACGCCGCGGCTTACAATGATGTCCGCGTCACGGTCGTCCATCAGCTTATCCTTGGATACCAGCACCTCGCCTGTGGCTTCGTCCACAAAGTCGTTGAGCAGGTACCTGCCTATCAAGCGCTCGGAAAGTGTCTCAATGGACTCCTTGCCCTCCCGAATATCAAACACTGCAAGGCCTTTTGTTGTGCCGCAGTCGTCCTCACGAATAATCACTTCCTGAGAAACGTCCACCAGACGGCGGGTCAGGTAACCGGAGTCAGCCGTCCGCAAAGCCGTATCTGCCAGACCCTTACGGGCGCCGCGGGAAGAAATAAAGTATTCCAAAATATTAAGACCCTCACGGTAATTGGCGCGAATCGGTATCTCAATGGTTCTGCCGGAGGTATTGGCAATCAGGCCGCGCATACCTGCCAGCTGGCGAATCTGGCTCATAGAGCCGCGGGCGCCGGAATCCGCCATCATGAAAATGGGGTTGTAACGGTCCAGATTCTCCTGCAGCGCCTTGGTAACGTCGTTGGTGGCTTTTTCCCATGTTTTCAGCACCATGTTGTAGCGTTCCGCGTCAGACAGCAGACCCATGTTGAATTCGTCCGTAATCTCGTCTATCTGCTGTTCCGCCTCGGCAATCAGCTGCTTTTTCGCAGGCGGAATGGTCGCATCGCACACCGCAACGGTAATGGCGCTTCTGGTGGAATATTTATAGCCCTGCGCCTTTACCTCGTCCAAAACCTGGGCCGTCCTTGCAGTACCGTGTACCTTGATGCATTTGTCAATGATTGCGCCAAGCTGTTTTTTGCCCGCAAGGAAGCTGATTTCATAATCAAACATTTTATCCGGGTCACAGCGGTCCACATAGCCCAAATCCTGCGGAATGGGACGGTTGAAAATAATGCGTCCCACCGTGGTATCCACTAACTTGGAAACCGGCTCGCCGTTGACCTCCATAGTCCGGCGCACCTTGATTTTCGCGTGCAGGCCCACGGCTTTGGCGTCATATGCCATCAAAGCCTCATTTTCATCGCGGAATACCTTGCCCTGTCCCGGCTCGCCGTCCTTTTCCAGCGTCAAATAGTAAGAGCCCAGCACCATGTCCTGTGTCGGCACTGCCACCGGCCGGCCGTCGGAGGGCTTAAGCAGGTTGCCTGCCGCCAGCATCAAAAAGCGGGCTTCCGCCTGCGCTTCTGCGGACAGCGGTACGTGGACCGCCATCTGGTCGCCGTCAAAGTCGGCGTTGTAAGCGGTACATACCAGCGGGTGCAGCTTTAAGGCGCGGCCCTCTACCAGCACCGGCTCAAAGGCCTGAATACCCAGCCTGTGCAAAGTAGGCGCACGGTTGAGCAGTACCGGGTGGTTTTTGATGACGATCTCCAGCGCGTCCCAAACCTCCGGCTTTGCGCGCTCTACTGCTTTTCTTGCAGCCTTGATATTGCCCACGGCGCCGGTTTCCACCAAACGCTTCATCACAAAGGGCTTGAACAGCTCCAAAGCCATTTCCTTGGGCAGACCGCACTGGTACATTTTCAGCTCCGGACCAACCACGATAACGGAACGGCCGGAATAGTCCACACGCTTGCCCAGCAGGTTCTGACGAAAACGTCCCTGCTTGCCCTTGAGCATATCGGACAACGATTTCAGCGGCCGGTTATTGGGTCCCGTTACCGGGCGGCCCCGGCGGCCGTTGTCTATCAAAGCGTCCACCGCTTCCTGCAGCATACGTTTTTCATTGCGTACAATAATATCAGGAGCGCCCAGCTCCAGCAAACGCTTTAAACGGTTGTTCCGGTTGATCACACGGCGGTACAGATCGTTCAAATCAGAGGTAGCGAACCTGCCGCCGTCCAGCTGCACCATGGGACGAATATCCGGCGGAATTACCGGGATTGCGTCCAAAATCATCCATTCGGGACGGTTGCCGGAGGCACGGAACGCTTCCACAACCTCCAGACGCTTTAAAATACGCACGCGCTTTTGTCCCGCGGCGGTAAACAGCTCTTCCTTCAGCTCTGCCGCCAGCTGCTCCAAATCGATTTTTTCCAGCAGGGTCCTGATGGCTTCCGCTCCCATACCCGCCTGGAAATCGTCCTCATATTTTTCACGCATATCCCGATATTCTTTCTCGTTGAGCATCTGCTTTTCCTGCAGCTCACGCACACTGCCGGGGTCCGTTACAATATAAAGCGCAAAGTAAAGCACCTTTTCCAGCATGCGGGGAGAAATATCCAAAATCAATCCCATGCGGGAAGGGATTCCCTTAAAATACCAGATATGGGAAACCGGCGCTGCCAGCTCAATGTGGCCCATACGCTCGCGGCGCACCTTGGAGCGGGTCACCTCTACGCCGCAGCGGTCACAGATTTTGCCCTTATAGCGAATTCTTTTATATTTGCCGCAATGGCATTCCCAGTCTTTTTGGGGGCCAAAAATACGCTCGCAGAACAAACCGTCACGCTCCGGCTTCAGGGTGCGGTAGTTAATGGTTTCCGGCTTTTTTACTTCCCCGTGGGACCATTCCCTGATTTTTTCCGGAGAAGCAATGCCGATTTTTATAGATTCAAACACGTTAAATTCCATTGTGCAACCCCCTGCCTTATTCTTCGTCGCTGTCTTCTAAATCACTGTCGAAGGGTACGTCCATTCCTCCGAAAATATCCTCATCGTCCGTTTCCTCCGCATCTTCGCCGGAAGCATAGTCGCTGCCGAACACGCCGTCAAGGCCGTCCTGAGCGTCCTGCACGGTGTAGCCGTCCAATTCGTCCGTTACCACGTTCTGCTCATCAAAGGTATCCTCCGACGGTTTGAATCCAATATCGTCATCGTCGTCAAAGTTCTGTTTCAAATCAATTTCCGCATCGTCCTTATCCAGCACCTTCACGTCCAGTCCCAAGGACTGCAGTTCTTTGATCAGCACCTTAAAGGATTCCGGAATACCCGGCTTTGGAATATTCTGTCCCTTCACGATTGCTTCATATGTTTTCACACGGCCCACCACATCGTCGGATTTGACCGTCAGTATCTCCTGCAGCGTATAGGCGGCGCCGTAAGCCTCCAGCGCCCAAACCTCCATTTCGCCAAAGCGCTGGCCGCCAAACTGCGCCTTGCCGCCCAGCGGCTGCTGCGTAACCAGAGAATACGGACCGGTGGAACGGGCGTGTATCTTATCATCTACCAGGTGATGCAGCTTCAGGTAATACATATAGCCAACGGTGACCGGGTTGTCAAAATACTCGCCCGTACGGCCGTCGCGCAGCAGTGTTTTACCGTCCTCGCGCAGTCCCGCTTCTTTCAGGCAGGCCGCAATGTCGTCCTCATGGGCGCCGTCAAAAACAGGGGTCATGATCTTCCAGCCCAGCGCCTTTGCCGCGCGGCCGAGATGCACCTCCAGCACCTGACCGATGTTCATACGGGAGGGAACGCCCAGCGGATTCAAAACAATATCCAGCGGGGTGCCGTCCGGTAAATACGGCATATCCTCCTGGGGCAAAATGCGGGACACAACGCCCTTGTTGCCGTGGCGGCCGGCCATTTTATCACCCACAGAGATTTTACGCTTCTGGGCAATATAGCAGCGCACCACTTTATTTACACCGGGACTCAGCTCGTCCTGGCTGTTTTCTCTTGTAAACACCTTAACGTCCACCACAATGCCGTATTCACCGTGAGGCACGCGCAGGGAGGTATCGCGCACCTCTCTGGCTTTTTCGCCGAAAATGGCGCGCAGCAGCCGTTCTTCCGCGGTCAGCTCCGTTTCGCCCTTCGGCGTTACCTTGCCTACCAGAATATCGCCGGCACGCACCTCCGCGCCCACGCGAATGATACCGGATTCGTCCAAATCGCTGAGCAAATCCTCATTGACGTTGGGAATATCCCTTGTGATTTCCTCAGGACCCAGCTTGGTATCCCTTGCCTCGATTTCATATTCCTCAATGTGAATGGAGGTATACACGTCGTCACGGACAATTTTTTCATTGATCAAAACGGCGTCCTCATAGTTATAGCCTTCCCATGTCATAAAGCCGATCAGGGCGTTTTTGCCAAGGGAAATCTCGCCGTTGCTGGTAGCGGGGCCGTCCGCAATGACTTCCCCTTCCTGTATCCGCTGGCCGCGCTCCACAACAGGCACCTGATTGATACAGGTACCCTGGTTGGAACGCATGAATTTGGTGATATGATAGGTTTCCACAGAGCCGTCGTCATTGGTCACGGTCACCTCATCGGCGCTTACGCTGCGCACTACGCCGGCTTTGCGGGCCAGTACGCACACACCGGAGTCCACGCCGGCCTTGTATTCCATACCCGTGCCGACGATCGGGGATTCCGTTTTCAGCAGCGGCACAGCCTGCCGCTGCATGTTGGAGCCCATCAGCGCACGGTTGGCGTCGTCGTTCTCCAAAAACGGGATCATGGCCGTAGCCACAGACACGACCATGCGGGGCGATACGTCCATAAAGTCCGCCTGGGAGCTTTCCACTTCCACAAACTCGTCCCGGAAGCGGCCGTTTACCTTGGCGTGTAAAAAGCGTCCGTTCTCGTCCAGAGGCTCGTTTGCCTGCGCTACAATAAAATCGTCCTCCATATCGGCCGTCATGTAGACCACCTCGGAAGAAACCACGCCGGTCTCCTTATCCACACGGCGGAACGGCGCTTCAATAAAGCCGTATTCATTGATTTTCGCAAAGGTTGCAAGATAGGAAATCAAACCGATGTTGGGACCCTCCGGCGTTTCAATGGGGCACATACGGCCGTAATGGCTGTAATGCACGTCGCGCACCTCAAAGCCCGCCCGGTCTCTGGAAAGACCGCCGGGGCCCAAAGCGGACAAACGGCGTTTATGCGTCAGCTCTGCCAGCGGGTTGGTCTGGTCCATAAACTGCGAAAGCGGAGAAGAACCAAAGAATTCCTTGATTGCCGCTACCACAGGACGGATGTTGATCAAAGAGTGCGGGGTCAGCACCTCCAAATCCTGGGCCTGCAGGGTCATTCTTTCCCGAATGACGCGCTCCAGACGGGAAAAACCAATGCGGAACTGGTTCTGCAGCAGCTCGCCCACAGAACGGATGCGGCGGTTGCCCAAATGGTCAATGTCGTCCACATTGCCAAGGCCCACTGCCAGGCAGTTCATATAGTTTACGGAAGCAAAAATATCGTCGATAATGATATGCTTCGGAATCAGCTCGTCAATACGCAAACGCAGTGCTTCCTTTATTTCCTCGTCGTCTGCGCTGCTTTCCAGAATCTCCGTCAAAACACTGAAGCGGACGCGTTCGTTGACGCCGCATTCGGCTTTTGCGTCAAAGGAAACAAAATTGCCGATGTCCACCATACCGTTGGAAATCACCTTTGTTTCTTTTTCATTGACCAGCACAAAGGCAACGGAAACACCGGCGTTATCCATTTCCTGGGCTTTTTCAAAGGAAACGATTTCTCCCGCCTCCGCCATCAGCTCGCCGGTCATGGGATTGACCACCGGCTGGGTCAGCTGCTGGCCGGTAATGCGGCCGGCAAGGTTCAGCTTTTTATTATATTTGTAACGGCCCACCCGGGAAAGGTCATACCGGCGGGCGTCAAAAAACAGGCCGTTGATATGCGTCTGTGCGCTCTCTATCGTCGGCGGCTCGCTTGGCCTTAATTTACGGTACACCTCAAACAGGGCTTCCTCCGTATTTTTGCACGGGTCCTTTTCAATGGTGGCCAAAATACGGTCGTCCTGGCCAAAATATTCCAAAATCTCCTCATCGGTACCCAGTCCCAAAGCGCGAATAAAAATCGTGACCGGCAGCTTCCGGTTTTTATCGATACGCACATAAAAAACGTCGTTGGCATCGTTTTCATACTCCAGCCAGGCGCCGCGGTTCGGTATCACCGTAGAGCTGAACAGCTCTTTACCGGTTTTGTCGTATTCCATTTTATAATATACGCCGGGAGAACGCACCAGCTGAGAAACAATCACGCGCTCGGCGCCGTTTATCACAAAGGTACCGCTGTCTGTCATAAGCGGAAAATCGCCCATAAACACTTCGGATTCCTTGATTTCTCCGCTTTCCTTGTTCAATAATCTTGCATTTACGCGCAGCGCCGCAGCGTAGGTGGCGTCTCTTTCCTTGCATTCCTCCACGCTGTAATTCGGCTTGTCATCGAGCTTATAGTTCACAAAATCCAGAACTAAATTGCCTGTGTAGTCGGTAATACCGGAAACATCTTTAAATACCTCTTTCAAACCTTCCTGAAGAAACCATTTGTACGAGTTTTTCTGCACCTCAATCAAGTTTGGCATCTCCAGAACTTCATCAATTTTTGAGAAGCTCATGCGGGTATTGCTGCCTAATTTTACCGGTTTGACATTCACCATTGGCTTAATCACTCCATTCATATATTGACCGTCTTTTTCATATTCAATAACACTTTGTTTTGCAAACATCGCGCAATTCTGTCAATATTTCTAAAGACTCTGCTTGCGTTTCAACGAAAATTATGCTAAAATTACAAAATACTCAGAAAGCATACGTATCCATGATGATGCAGTATATTATTTTATAACAATATGCAAGGTTTGTCAATATACATTATGAATGATTTTATTTTTTGTATATTTTATATAGGAAACACAAAGAAAAGCGGCGGCAGTGTATATTTTGTAACTGCCGCCGCTTTTTGATTTTCCATCAAAAATCCATGCTTATTCGTGCTTATCTTCATTGCAGGGCAGCCTGCCGCTGCCTTTAAAATTCGCAAAATTATAGGAATCCAGCTTATCCCGCACCATGTAAGAGATTTCCGCGTAAATATTATGGACCCGGCAGGACGTATTGGTGCAGCAATAATCGTCCTGCTGGCAGCGGCTTATCATAAAAGGCCCCTCCACCGCTTCTATGACCTCCCGCAGGGTAATATCCTGGGGGTCTTTTGCTATCATATAGCCGCCGTGGGCGCCTTTATAGGATTTTACCGCGCCGCTTGCCACTAACTTCCGCAAAATTTTAAGGGCAAAGCGCAGCGGCACATTGGTCTGCTGTGAAATGGTGTTGGCGTCCATTTTTTTATTTTCAATGGCCAGCTTATCTACAATCCGTACCGCGTAATCCGCCTCTAATGTCAAATGCATAAATCAACCTCCGTTTCCTGCCGGCGCATCAATCCAAAAAGTCCTTTAGCTTTTTGCTTCTGCTGGGGTGGCGTAATTTTCTCAGCGCCTTTGCTTCTATCTGCCGAATACGTTCTCTGGTAACGTTAAATTCCTTTCCCACTTCCTCCAATGTCCTGGAACGTCCGTCCTCCAGACCAAAACGCAGGCGCAGCACCTTTTCCTCTCTGGGGGTCAGGGTATCCAGCACCTCCGCCAGCTGCTCCTTGAGCAGCGTATGAGAAGCGGCGTCTGCCGGCGCGGGCGCGTCGTCATCGGGAATAAAATCTCCCAAATGGCTGTCCTCCTCCTCGCCGATGGGCGTTTCCAGCGAAAC
>CALWUX010000083.1 GCA_944384795.1 uncultured Clostridia bacterium
AGATTTTTTGTTATAATTGTACCATAACCGTTTGGAAAAGCAAGTTTTAATCGAAGCAAACGGGATAATCTATCAAAATTTAATAAATTTTAAACGGAAAAATTTGATTTTTTTTGAAATCTTCCTAATATTTCTTTCAATTTTTTAATATTTGTTTTCTTTTCAATTTGAGTATGTTATATTATTATAAAAGCTAAGTGTGAACTGATGTGAAACTTCATATTTTACGAATTATTGCAATAGGAGTCGATGGAACATGGAGCGTACAAAGGCACGCACACAGCATTTGGATAATAAAATTTTGTTTAAAATACAGGGACTGCGCGGCCCAAGGCTGGATAAGGCCATGACATTTTTTACGTCCATGGGCAACGGCGCGCTGGTGTGGGTGTTTACAGGCGTGTTCATTACCCTGTTTACCCAATACAAGTATCACGGCGTTTTGCTGATCATTACGATTATCATGACCACATTTTCCAATATGTTCATCAAATCCCGCTTTAACCGTTTGCGGCCCTGTGATATTTACAAGGATGTTCCCATACTGATACGGCGGCCCATGGGTTCCTCGCTGCCCTCCGGACATACGGCGTCCTCCTTTGCAAGCGCCACCATTTTGCTGCATATGAACTATAAAGTAGGGCTGATTGCCCTGGCGCTGGCGTTTATCATCTCTTTTTCCAGATTGTATTTGTTTGTCCATTTCCCTTCGGACATTTTATTCGGGCTTTTGTCCGGCATTGCTGTGGCGCTGCTGAATATTCCCATTGCGCTGCGCCTGATATAATGAAAACCGGCACAAAATTTGTGCCGGTTTTTTATTTTTACCATGGAGCGTAAAAGCGCGGCGGGGAAGAGATATGCCGGAAATAAAAAATTTCGATTTTATATTGACATGGTGTCAGAATCGTATTATAGTATAGGTATTGACATGGTGTCAGAATAAAAACAGTTTGCGAAAGGCGCGGACCGCGCTGCTGTAAGGAGGAAACGAGTATGTTAGGAAATTTTTCGTACTGTAACCCGACCAAGCTTTATTTTGGAGAGGATTCGTTGCAGTATTTGAATGCCGAGCTGCCCAAATACGGGAAAAATGTCGTATTGATCTACGGCGGCGGCTCCATTAAGAAAAACGGGATTTATGATGATGTTGTTGCATATTTGGAGGCGGCCGGTAAAAATGTGGCGGAAATTCCTGGTGTGATGCCGAACCCCACATTGGATAAGCTGTATGAGGGGATAAAAATTGCAAGGGCGCATAAAGCAGATTTTTTGCTGGCAGTGGGCGGCGGCTCTGTATGTGATTATGCGAAAGCGCTTGCTGTTTCGGTACACTGCAAGGAGGACCCCTGGGACAAATATTACCTGCGCTTTGAAGAGCCGGATTGTGAGATTTTGCCTGTGGGCTGCGTGCTGACCATGGTGGGCACGGGCTCGGAAATGAATGCCGGCGCGGTGATTACCAACACGGCGGCCAGGCTGAAAATTGGCCATGTATTTGCCGATGAAAGCATTATGCCGCGGTTCTCGATTTTGAACCCTAAATTTACCATGACCCTGCCCCATTACCAGATGGTGGCCGGTATCTATGATATTTTCAGCCATATTTGCGAGCAGTATTTTTCCGGAGACGATGACAATACCAGCGATTATATCAGCGAGGCGCTGCTGCGCTCTTTGATTCATTCCAGCCGCATTGCCAACAAGGACCCGCAGGATTATGAAGCCCGCAGCAATATTATGTGGACGGCCACCTGGGCGCTCAATACGCTGATTTCCCGCGGGAAGTCTACGGACTGGATGGTGCATATGCTGGGGCAGGCGGTGGGCGCTTGCACCGATGCTACCCACGGTATGACGCTGGCGGCGGTTTCTTTGCCGTATTACAGGTATATTATGCCCTACGGCCTGCACCGGTTCAAACGATTTGCCGTGAACGTATGGGGAATAGACCCCGCCGGAAAAACCGATGAGGAAACGGCACTGGAGGGACTGAAGGCAATGGAGGCCTGGATGCGTGAATTGGGCCTGGCAATGGATATTTCTGTGCTGGGAGCCAATGAGGATATGCTGGAGCAGCTTGCGGACGCGACCAGGCTTTTGCCCGGCGGCTATAAGGCGTTGACGCGTGATGAAGTAATCCGTATTTTTAAGGAGAGCCTGGCATGAACCGGAAAGTGTTGATTGCGTATTTTTCCGCCGGTGGTGTGACGGCCGCGGCGGCGAAAAAAATGGCGGAGGCCGTGGGCGCGGAGTTGTATGAAATTTGTCCTGCGGTTCCGTATACCGCCGCGGATTTGGACTGGTGGGACAAAAAAAGCCGCAGTTCTGTGGAGATGGAAGATGATTTTTGCCGCCCTGCCATTGCCGGACCGGCACTGCATATGGAGCAATACGGGACGGTGCTGATTGGTTTTCCCATTTGGTGGTATGTGGAGCCGCGGATTATAGACACCTCTTTGGAAAGCTACGATTTTTCCGGTAAAATCATGATCCCTTTTGCGACCTCGGGCGGCAGCGGGATAGAGCAGGCGGAAAAAAGCCTTAAACGCCATTGTCCGCAGGGCATATGGAAAAAGGGTGCGCTTTTGCATGGCGGAGATGTATCCGCCTGGGCAAAACGTGTGCTGAAAGCATAAGAGGCAGGGGAAAGCAGGACATTTGTAAAAATCAGGCTGCGGCGATTGTAGTTTTATGCCGCTTTGCTGTTTTGCGGAAAATAAGCGCTGCCGGCCGGGGGATGCGCATTGTTCCGCGCGTATGCGGCCGGTTTGGAAAGAGAGTGTGTTATGCCAAAAGGTTCGGAAGAATTGACCAATTTGAGAAAAGAAGAAATCATCAATGCCTGCGCTTTGCTTTATGAGACCATGCGTTTTAAGGACATTACCCTGCGGGATATTGGGGAAAAAATCTCGGTGACCCGCACCTCGATTTACAATTATTTTCAGACAAAGGAAGAGATTTTTCTGGCACTGCTCCAGCGGGAGCATGAGGAATGGATCAGGGATTTGGAATGGATGCTGGAAAACAGGGAGGCTGTTTTGCAGGAGGGCTTTGCCGGCGCCCTTGCCCATACGCTGGAGCGCCGCGGTTCCATGCTCAAGCTGATGTCCATGAATCTTTACGATGTGGAGGGCAACAGCCGTATGGAAAATCTGGTGGCGTTTAAAAAAGTATACGCCGCCGCTATGGAAACGGTGACCCGCTGTTTGAAAGCGTTTTTTCCCGCCATGACCGACAGGGAGATACAGGAATTTATTTACGCGTTTTTTCCGTTTTTGCTGGGGGTTTACCCCTACACCACGGCAACGGAGAAGCAGAAAGAGGCCATGGACCGCGCGGGGGTGCCCTATGACAGGTATTCGGTTTACGAAATTGTAAGGCTGCTGGTGGCAAAGCTGCTGCAGGGGTTTGCATAACGGGAGTACAGACAATGCGTGGGCTTTGAGAAAACAGGAAGTATGTCCGCACAGGGTATTTATACCCTGAAAATGATAAAAACAGGGCGGTGCCGCAGTTTTTATGCTGCAGTACCGCCCTGTTTTTGTTAAAAATCCGTGGGTAAACCGGTTTTTGTGTTGGCAGGCTAACCTTGTTAAGCTAACCTTGTCAGGCTTACCTTTGGATAAGCTATGCCTATGCCTTTTTGCGTTTGAATTTTCCGATGATTTTTTTAAAGCTTATAATCAGGACATTGATATTCAGCAGTACCACCAGCGCGGTCAGAACAATTTCGTAAATGATCCAGCCGGGCACTTCCATAATCATAATAATGGCCTGGGCAAGGGTCAGCGCCGCGTTGACGGAAAATTTAAGCACGCTGTAATTGATGCGGATAAATTTTCTGGTATGGATGGCTCTGATGACAAACACGATGAAATAGCTGAAGCAGGTGGAATAGGCCGCGCCGTTTACACCGCAGACAGGAATCAGCAAAAAGTTGCCTATGACATTGGTTACGGCGGCAATGATGGAGGTGACCAATGTCGTTACACCCTTGCGCTCTATCATGTAAACGCTGCCCATAAACTGTACCAGACAGTTATAAATGGTGGCAAGCATCAAAAACGGGATATACTGCCATGATTCGTAATAATCGCCCGCGACCAGAATGATGGTGCATACTTTGGAAAACGGAATGAGCAGGCTGCCCGCAAGAAAAATAATGGACTGGTATCCCCGGAACACGCCGGAGAAGAATTTGGCCAGGGCTTTTCTGTCCCGGATCTCCGATACGGCGCTGACCTGCCAGGCGTCCATGAAAATGGTGGAGACCAGCACCACAATGGTGGGGATCTTGTAAGCGGCGGCGTACAGGCCGTTGGCGTCCGTGCCTATCATATAGGTGATGATGTAGCGGTCGGATACGCTGACGATCCACCACAGCAGCGTGGTGGGAATCATGGGAATGGCGTAGCGCAGCATCATTTTAAAGGTCTGCTTGTTGAGGCCTTTGAATTTTACGTTTTGGTACAGCCGCGCGGAGAAAAACAGGAACAGGGAGGACAGCGCGTCTGTAATGATGATGGCCGATAAATAGCCGTTGATGCCCCAGTGAAAGCCCATTAAAAAGACAATGGTAAACAGGCAGGTCATCAGCGTGGTCAAAAAGCCGTCAAAGGCGTACAGCTTTACGTAGCCCTTTGCCCTGGAAAACTGACTGCACATTTCCCGCATGGCGGACATCAATATGAAAAAATACAGCATCACCGTATGGTCGGAGGTGACGGAGATCATATGGATCAGGGGTGAAAAGCACAGCAGCAGGGAAAAGCCGCCCGCAAAGCAGATGATACCCGTGGTGAATACGTCGTTTTTTCGGAATGATCTGTCCAGGCCAAAGCGAATCAAAGCGTTGGTGACGCCGAGGGTCACAATGGGCACCAGCAGATTGGATATTTGCTGGATCAAATCGACGGTGCCGTATTCCGCTGTGGACAATGCCCGCGTATAAATGGGCATCATAATGAATACCAGCAGCTTGGAGCTGAATGTGCCTATGGCAAAAATTGCGGTATTCTGCGCTAAGTTTTTATATTTATTACCCAATCGTATCTCTCATTTCTTATCAATTATCATTCTGCCGTATTGATACAATGTTTGAGGATTTATCAAATCCATATTTCATTATTATAATACTTTTTCCGGAATATGTATACCGTATTGCTTTATTATTTCAAAATTGTTGCGGATTGGACATATTTTTTCCATTTCTTTTAACAGATTGAATAGATAAGTTGCGGACGTTTACCGGGCGCTATGGTCAGCCTGTCATAGCGGCCGGTGCGCAGAAACTGAAGCGGGAAGAGGCTCCCGGCCGGTTTTGCCGGTGGGTTTTGTGCATACGCTATGCAGGCTTGCCGCAATTTTAGGAAAAGGCTGTATTGGGAGTGCCGGAGGAATAAAAAAACAGCGGTGCTGCCGCTGTTTTTTTGTTACGCGATGACGGTATTTGCGCTGTAATCCGCAGGCAGCAGGCCTATCCAGCTTTTGCCCGCGTTGAGTACCAGCTCGCTGCCGTTTTTGTCATACAGCTTTAAGGGGTTGCTTGGGGTATTGCCTTTTTCCCATGTAATGGTCTCGTATGTACCGTTGGAAACATAGAAGCCCTGGCCGCCTGTCAGGTCCATATCCACACGGCCGGAGCCGTCTCCGAGCAGGGGAACATTCATATACAGGCCGATGACGTTGGTAACAGCCATTTGCTGGCCGTTGTCGTCGGTCATGGGTGTGCCCTCGATGCTGTTGTAATATAAGCCGTCCGCAGCGTTGTATGTAAAGGAATGGTTATAGCCTGCGCCGGAAAAATATACGCTTACGCTGTTGCAGGCGCCGTCGGTCAGCACACGTTTTTCGTCCGGTTTTCCGAATACAAACGGCGCTGCGTACTGGCTGCTGACATTGGTTTCAAAGCCTCTTTGCTCTATGGCGGACATGACGCTTTCACCTGTGGTGTAGCCTGTGTGCTCCAAGGGGACATTGCGGGTCTGGTCGCGGAAGAAGTGCGCGCTGTCGCTCAGGCCGTCCAGGTCGTCTACACCGTTGGCGGAAACGGAGCTGTATGCCTGCGGGCTGCCGCCCCAGTGTACCAGTACCGCGTCAAAGCCGTCGGCTAATTCTACAAAATCGTGACGCATACTGCGCAGGGAGCCGATTTTAGGCACATTGCTTATGTCGGAGTACAGCCACATCATACGGGTGGCGCCGCCTTCCACAAGGCCTTCAATCACAACGTCCGCATCACACAGTCCCCATTGGGGGCGGGCGTAGGGGTTGTTGTTGATCATGACTGCAACGGGGCGGCGGCCTTTTGCGGCTTGCGCCAGGTTGTTTTCTCCGGTAAGGGGATTGATGTTTTCGTATTTGATTTCCGCCGCGCTGCTGGGCGCGGGTTCCTCGGAGACAACGGAGCTTGCGTCGTCGTTATTACCGCAGGCGGTAAGGGCTGCCGCTGTCAGCATAGCGGCGGCTGCGCATACGGCGAGTATGCGGAATCGTTTTGTTTTTTTCAATGTAATCTCTCCTCATTCATGGTTTCACTGCTATTATACAACACTATGGGCAGTTTTTAAATCATAAAATGTCTGATTATGAAAATTGGTTCATTTGCACAATACGGTGGAAAAGAAGATTATGCATAAATTTTTGTGTGATTTTTGGTGCTTTCGACATATTTCTTTTCACATTTCTGCGGTTTTTTTATCATGAAATTTTCAAAATTTGTTGACAAATGTCTAATTTTTGTTTATAATGCCAGTGTTTAGAATTGATGACAGCAAATTGCGGCGCTGTGCCGCGGGTTCTGATGAGGGTTTGCTGTGCTTTCTTTTTTACAGATATATAATAGTAATCCAATATGTATAGTTTAATTATTGCATTATATCTATATATAGTGCAGGAAGGATGATACCTATGAACGAAGCAAAAGTGAGTGTAAAAACATTGTCGCTGGGTGAATGTACGCAGCACGCGGAGCTGTTAAAGGCGCTGGCAAATCCCACGCGATTGAGTATTGTCAATCATTTGCTTGCCAATAAATGCAATGTGATTGCCATTGAAACCACTTTGGGCGTAAAACAGAGCAATGTTTCCAGACATTTGTTTGTGTTGAAGAGCGCGGGTATCGTAGAGGGGAAAAGAGAGGGCAATGAAATTTATTACGAGGTGATCAATCAGAAAGTGATCAAATTGGTGGAGCTGCTGGTCGCCTTAAAATGAACGGATATACAAAGAAGCGTTTTGCCATGGCAAAACGCTTCTTTTCAGGTTAAGGGGAAAAAGCAGTGCCGGGCTTTGCCGGTCAGATCCCTGTCCTGATAGTCAAACAGCACGGCGGTGGGTTCCTGCTGTTTTGTTTGGGGGTGAAAGGGGAATACCTGCATATGGGTGATTTTGGCTGTGCGTTTATGGCTTTCTGCCGTATGATTTGGCAGATACGTTTGGATATGCACGGGATTTTCGTAAAATGCGGCTATCCATTGGCGGTGTGCGTATTGGTAAGCGTTGTCTGCAAAGGCGGGCAGTTTTTTCGGTTTTTCATGCAGGCAGATATCGTAAATGCAGAGCTGCTCCATTTCCTGTGTAAAAACGTGATTTTCCGACTGCCAGAAGTCCCGCAGGATTTCGTAATACTGCTCTTTCGCATGGTTTGTAAGGTGGTGCTCCTGTTCGGTGTAGAAGACGCCCAGGGCTTTGAAAAAGTCAAAGGGGGTAGGAAACGCGGGCAGCATACAGGCAAGTATGGTTTGAAAACGGCCGCTGTTATAGTACAGCTCTACCATGGCTTCCGTGTCCTTTAAAAGCAATATGTCGTCAAAGGAGAGCCATTTGGTTTGCAGGACCTGGTAGGGAGCCTTTTGCGTATGGACGATACCGTATTCCGCGGCTTGTTTGTGCATGGCGGAGCCCTTTAGCACCTTTAAAAACCCAAGCTGCAGCTGCTGCGGACGGATTTGGAACACGCTGTTGAAGGAATTCCGGAAAGACTGCAGGTCCTCAAAGGGCAGGCCGGCAATCAAATCCAGATGGAGGTGGATGTTGCCGAAAGCGTCGATTTGCCTGCAAATATCCAGCAGCTTTGTGGTATTTGTTTTTCTGGTTATGGCGGAAAGGGTTGTCCGGTTGGTGGACTGCACGCCGACCTCGAACTGGAACTGGTCCTTTCGCACGGTGCTTAAAAAGGATATGGTTTCGGTATCCAGCAGCTCGCCGGCGATTTCAAAATGAAAATTGGTGACGCCGTTGTCGTGTGCTTTTAAATAGCTCCATATGGACAGCGCATACTGCGGATTGCAGTTAAAGGTCCTGTCTACAAATTTTACCTGCGGGACGTTTGCGGCAAGGAATTTGTCCAGGCATTGGTATACCTGCTCCAGGGGCATAAAACGGACGCCTTTTTCCACAGAGGACAGGCAGTAGCCGCATTGGAAGGGACAGCCCCGTGTGGCTTCAAAGTACAGAATGCGCCCTTTTTCCTGCTCCAAATTAGGGTATGGGAACGGCAGCTGTGAAAGGGGAACGGGCGCTGCCTGTTCTGTTTCTGCAATGCGGCGCCCGGTGCGGTAGGTAAACGAGGGAACGGAGGATGCGGGATTTCCCGTTTGCAAATGCGCCAGCAGGGGGATCAGCGCGGCTTCGCCCTCTCCGCGGAGGATACCGTCCAGGAAAGGGTGCTGTTCCAGCAGCTGACGGCTGTTATAGCTGACCTCCGGTCCGGCCAACAGTATGACCGTGTCCGGCGCTACCTGTTTTAATTGGCTGCAAAGCTCCAATATCAGGTCGATGTTCCAGATATAGCAGGAAAAAATTATATGTGCGGCTTTTGTCAGGTACAGCTCCCGCAGGAGCTGGGGCAGACGCTGGTTGATGGTGAATTCCATGATTTGGGTGCCGGTGCAGCCGTGCTGTTTTGCCAGCTGCTGCATATAGCGTACCGCTAAATTGGTATGGATATATTTTGCGTTGAGCGCGACAAATAAGGTTTTCATAACAGCCCTCAAATTCGTAAATTTTGTTTATTATAGCATATTTTTGGCAGAAAACCCATGAGGAAAATTGCCCTGCATAGAAAAAACGCCCCGCAGTATGCGGGACGTTTTCTGCTTATGATAAGGCGCTGTGCTCAGGCGCCCTGTTTTACGGAGGCTTCTGCCTGTGTTTGTTCCTCCAGCTTTTCCTTTGCAATGGAAAGCATCAGCTTGATGCGGTTTTCCTGGTTGACCCGTGTGGCGCTTGGGTCGTAGTCAATGGGGACAATGTTTGCCCTGCTGTCGATTTCGGTTACTTTACGGATCATGCCTTTGCCGCAGATGTGATTGGGCAGGCAGCCGAAGGGCTGGGCGCAGACAATATTTTCGTAGCCTGCTTCCACCAGCTCTAAAATTTCAGCGGTGAGCAGCCAGCCTTCGCCCATTTTGTTGCCGTAGCCGATAACGCCTTTTGCCAGCTTTTTTACATGGTAGTAGTCGGCGGGGGCAAGCACCTCGGGGTGTTCTTTGAAGGCTTTGATCATGATATTCTGCAGGGACAGCAGATAGTCCAGCAAAATTTTATTGATTTGGTATTTGATGCTGTTGCCGCCGTACAGCTTGATGTCGTCCAGGCGGTTGTCGATTTTAAACAGGACAAAGTTTACAATGCCCGGCACGTAAACCTCGCAGTCCTGTGATTTGAGGAAATTTTCCAGGTCGTTGTTGGCAATGGGTGCGTATTTGACGTAGATTTCTCCCACGACGCCCACCTTGACCTTGGGTACCCTGTGGAACGGAATGGAGACAAAATCCTGTATGATTTTTTTGGTATTGCTGCCAAACTGGGATTTGGACAGCCCCTCGCCCTTGCTCAGCTGCTTGGAAAGCAGGCCGATCCATTTTTCTACCATGCGTTCTGTATCGCCTTTGTTTTCCTCATAAGGCTCGATGTTGTTTTTCAGCTGCATTAAAACGTCGCCGTAATAAAGGGTGGAGATCATTTTGCGCAGGAATGGGATGCTGGCGGAAAAGCCGGGGTTTTTTTCCATGCCGTTTAAGTTCATGGAAATAACGGGCACCTGGGGATAGCCCGCGCGGAGCAGGGCCTTGCGCAGCAGGTGGATATAGTTGGACGCGCGGCAGCCGCCGCCGGTTTGAGTAATGATAAGGGCGACCTTGTTGACGTCGTACTTGCCGCTGTTTAACGCGTCGATAAACTGGCCGATGACCAGCAGGGCGGGGTAGCAGGTGTCGTTATGCACATATTTGAGCCCCTCCTGGGCAATGTTGGGGCTGGAATTGCTCAGCAGCTCCACGTTATAGCCAAAGCTTTTCATGATCTCCATGACCAGACGGAAGTGGATTTCGATCATGCTGGGGCACAGGATGGTATATTCTTCTTTCATTTCTTTTGTAAACAACAGGCGGCCTGTTTCGTCATAGACCAGTTCAGCCATAGTCAAACCACATCTCCTTTGCGTTGGGATTTTGTGCCGCAAGCCTTTGTACGGCGGGGTGTATATTTAGAGGAATCCGGACGGATTTACTGCTCCAGGGCCGCGAATAAGCTGCGCAGCCTGATTTTTACAGCGCCCAGATTGGTGATTTCGTCGATTTTGATTTGCGTGTAGATTTTGCCGCTTTTCTCCAAAATGCTGCGCACCTCGTCGGTGGTGATGGCATCAATGCCGCAGCCGAAGGATACCAGCTGCACCAGATTGAACTGGGGCTTGTCGGAGATATATTCTGCGGCGGCGTATAATCTTGCGTGGTAGGTCCATTGGTTGAGCACGGTGGTGTTCAGCTTTTCTACCTTATGGCTGACCACGTCTTCTGTAATTACACAGGCGCCCAGGCCGGTGATCAGCTTATCAATACCGTGGTTGATTTCCGGGTCCAGATGGTACGGCCTGCCGCACAGAACGATGATGGGCATTTTGTTTGCCAGCGCCTGCTCTATCATCAGGTCGCCTTCTTTGCGGATGACCTCCAGATAGCGGTCGTATTCCGCATAGCCTTTTTCGGCGGCGGTTTTGATTTCCTTAAGGCTGATGCCCTCAAAATATTTGGCAAGTACCCCGTGCATTTTTTCCGGGAAATCCTTTTTGCGGTGCACGCCCAGGTAGTCGTTGATAAAGTGCAGGCTCTCTAATTCGGACACATTGGCGGAGATGACCTCCGGGTAATAAGCCACAACGGGACAGTTGTAATGGTTGTCGCTGAGGCCCTCGTCAAAATTGTAGGTAAGGCAGGGGTAAAAAATGGTTTTGACCCCTTCTTCAATGAGGGTGCAGACATGGCCGTGCATCAGCTTTGCGGGAAAGCATACCGTGTCTGACGGAATGGTGTGCTGCCCTTTGATGTACATTTCTCTGGTGGAAAGGGGAGAGGTGACGACCTCAAAGCCGAGAGAAGTAAAAAACGCGTGCCAGAAGGGAAGCATTTCGTAAATATTCATGCCCATGGGCAGGCCGATTTTGCCTCTGGGACCGGGAACCGGCCGGTAGCTGAGCAGGGTCTTCATTTTAAACGCGTACATATTGGGCGCGTCGATGACTTCTTTTTGCTTGATGGGCTTGTCGCACCGGTTGCCGCCGATGAATTTGCGGTTTCCGTCAAAAATATTTACCGTTAATTTGCAATGGTTGTTGCACAAGCCGCAGGTAACGGGCTTTACCTGATGGGAGAATTCCTTTAGCTGCTGCAGGTTCAGCATTTTTCCTTTAGAGGCGTTGTGTTCTTTTGCGTAAACGGCGGCGCCGTAAGCGCCCATCAGGCCGGCAATGTCCGGCCGAATGACGTTTACGCCCATTTCCTGCTCGAATACCCGCAGTACGGCGTCGTTTAAAAAGGTGCCGCCCTGCACTACGATATGCCTGCCCAGTTCTTCGGGAGAGGCGGCGCGGATCACTTTATAGATGGCGTTTTTTACAACGCTGACGGAAAGGCCGGCGGAAATATCCGCGGTGGTGGCGCCGTCCTTTTGCGCCTGCTTTACGGAGGAATTCATAAATACCGTACAGCGGGAGCCTAAATCCACGGGGTGCTTTGCCAGCAGGCCGAGCTTTGCAAACTCCTGAATGTTGTAGCCCAGCGTATTGGCAAAGGTTTGCAGAAAGGAGCCGCAGCCGGAGGAGCAGGCCTCGTTTAGGAAAATATTGTCGATGGTATGGTTGCGTATTTTAAAGCACTTCATATCCTGGCCGCCGATGTCGATGATAAAGTCCACGTCGGGCAAAAAGGTTTTGGCGGCAGTGTAGTGGGCGATGGTCTCTACAATGCCGTAGTCCAGGCCGAAGGCGTTTTTCAGCAATTCCTCTCCGTATCCCGTTACGGCGCTGCATTGGATATGCAGGTTTGGATACTGCTCATACAGATGGATCAAATGCGCTTTGATAATAGGAATGGGGTCGCCGGAATTGCTTTGGTACAGTTCGTCTAAAATTTCGTTGTCCTTGCCTATGACCACCGCTTTGATGGTGGTGGAGCCGGCGTCGATACCCAGATAAGCCGGGCCGCTGTATGCGGCGATATTGCCCCGTTTGGCTACGGCTTTGCTGTGGCGCCGGGAAAATTCCTCATACTCCTCCTGAGAGGAAAACAGCGGCGGTATGGATAAAAAATCTCCGGACTGGGTGTAGTTTTTCACGCTTTCGATAGCTTTGTCCAAATCGATTTCTTCTTTGCAGCCGTATGCGGTTCCCAGTGCGACGAAATACAGGGAATTTTCAGGGAAAATGCCTGTTACGCCCAGCGCCTTGTCAAAGCTTTTGCGCAGCTCGGACAAAAAGGTGAGGGGACCGCCCAGATAGACCACATTACCCTTGATTTCCCGTCCCTGTGCCAGGCCGGCGATGGTCTGGTTGGCCACTGCGGCAAAAATGCTCGCGGCAATGTCGCTTTTGCGGGCGCCCTGGTTGAGCAGCGGCTGCACGTCGGACTTTGCGAACACGCCGCAGCGGGA
>CALWUX010000084.1 GCA_944384795.1 uncultured Clostridia bacterium
TCATTTATCTTCTTCAAAAGGGTTTTTACATATGGGAAAAGAGGCGTTGTCCATTAACGCCACCACATTTCAGTTTTTTACCAGGAACCCCAGGGGCAGCAAAGTAAAAGCCTTGGACCTGGAAGACGTCAATGCCCTGCGGCGGCTGATGGACGAGCATGGCATTCAGCACGTGGTGGCGCACGCGCCGTATACGCTGAACCCGTGCTCCGCGGCGGAAAAAACCAGGGAGTTTGCTCTGGAGACCATGCAGGACGATTTGGCGCGCATGGAGCATTTGCCGGGACAGTTTTATAATTTTCACCCGGGCAGCCATGTGGGACAGGGAACAGACGAGGGGATACGGCAGATTACGGAAATGCTGAACCTGATTTTAAAGCCGGCGCAGACGACCGTGGTTTTGCTGGAGACCATGGCCGGTAAGGGCAGTGAGATAGGCAGCCGTTTTGAAGAATTGCGGCGCATTATTGACGGGGTCGCTTTGCAGGAGAAAATGGGCGTGTGCCTGGACACCTGCCATGTATACGACGCGGGCTATGATATTGTAAACGATTTGGACGGTGTGCTGGACGAATTTGACCGGGTGATAGGTTTGGAACGGCTGCGCGCCATACATTTAAACGACAGTAAAAATCCTTTTTGCAGCCATAAGGACCGGCATGAAAAAATAGGGGAGGGCTCCATAGGGTTGAAGGCCGTTACCGCCATTATCAATCACCCAAAGCTGCGCCATTTGCCCTTTTGCCTGGAAACGCCCAACGAGCTGGACGGTTATGCCAAGGAAATCGCCCTGCTGCGGGAGTGTTATCGGGGATAAGGCGGCCGGCTTCAAATGTTTTTTCTTTTTCGGCTTGGCAAAATCATGTTTTGGGCCGATTTATACGCGGTATTTTAGGCCGGCTTTTGTATAGATATTGTGAATGGAACGGCTGCTGTGACCGGCGTCGGCTTTTGTATGTTTGATTTATGTGTTTTTGCGGGCTTTGTACATTTTAGCGTGCGGAATGGTTTTAAAATCGAGTGAAATCCGGAGAAAATAAAAGATTTTAAGAGAAAATAACCGGTTAATTTGAAAATATGTTAAAATAACAGCGTCAATACAGAATCTGCCTGTATATATTGACTTTTTTATTATTTTCATATATTATCATGGGTGTGGTATTTCATTGAAAGGTAGTGATGTTCGGGTTGGAAAAGAAGCTGACTTTATACGGCTTTAACAACCTCACCAAAACACTTAGCTTCAACATCTACGATGTATGCTATGCAAAAAGTGAGCGAGCCCAAAAAGATTATGTTGCTTATATTGATGAGCAGTACAATTCTGAACGGTTGACTAGGATTTTGTGTGATGTTACTGAGATCATCGGCGCTCATGTGCTGAATATCAGCAAGCAGGACTATGAGCCCCAGGGGGCCAGCGCGACACTTTTGATCAGTGAAAACGATATGCCTGAGGAGATGATGGACCAGTCCTGCAACCACGGGCATCTTGCTTCACGTGATACGGTTTTGGCACATCTTGACAAAAGCCATGTTACGGTGCATACGTATCCGGAATATCACCCGGATAACTGTATTTCCACCTTTCGCGTGGATATTGACGTTGCGACCTGCGGGGAGATTTCTCCGCTGAACGCACTGGATTATCTGATTGGCAGTTTTGATTCTGATATTATTACCGCCGATTATCGTGTGCGCGGCTTTACCCGTGACAACCATGGCAATAAGCTGTTTATTGACCATGAGATAACCTCTATTCAGGATTACATTGCAACCGAAACGCTGCAGAAGTATGACGCTATAGACGTCAATGTGTATCAGTCCAATTTGTTCCATACAAAGCTGCTGATAAAAGAAATTGAATTGCAGAATTACCTGTTTAACACAGATGTTTATGAGCTTTCCCCCAAAGAGCGGCTGGCGATTACAGACCGCCTGCGCCGGGAGATGATAGAAATTTTCAGCGGTACCAATGTGTATAAGTAGGAGGGACGCGCCATGAATTTGCAGGACCAAAGCAGAGCCCCTATTTTTGAAGCGTTGGAGCGCTATAAATCCATGCGCATTGTACCCTTTGACGTGCCGGGGCATAAAAGAGGAAAGGGCAACCCGGAGCTGACCAGGTTTTTGGGGGAAAAATGCCTGACTGTGGATGTGAACTCCATGAAGCCGCTGGATAATTTGTGCCACCCGGTTTCCGTAATTCAAGAGGCAGAAGCACTGGCAGCTCGCGCTTTTGGCGCGCAGTATGCCTTTTTTATGGTAAACGGCACGACCTCCGCTGTGCAAAGCATGATTATGAGCGTGTGCAAGCGGGGGGATAAAATCATTATGCCCCGCAATGTGCACCGCAGCGCCATCAACGCCCTGATCATCAGCGGCGCGGTGCCTGTGTATGTCAATCCCAGCATCAATAAGCCGCTGGGCATTCCCCTTGGTATGTCGGTGCAGGACGTGCAAAAAGCCATAGAGGAGAATCCGGACGCAAAGGCGGTGCTGGTGAATAACCCGACCTATTACGGTATTTGCTCCGATTTGCGCACCATTACCAGGCTGGCGCACCAATACGGCATGAAGGTGCTGGCGGATGAAGCCCACGGCACCCATTTTTATTTTGGGGAAAATCTGCCTGCTTCCGCTATGGCGGCCGGTGCGGATATGGCGGCGGTGAGTATGCATAAAACAGGCGGCTCGTTGACCCAGAGCTCCTTTTTGCTCAGCAACAGCCCGGAGCTGCACCAGGGCTATATCCGGCAGATCATCAATTTGACCCAAACCACCAGCGGCTCGTATTTGCTGCTTTCCTCTTTGGATATTTCCAGGCGTAATCTGGCGCTGCACGGCAGGGAGATTTTTGCAAGGGTTAAGGAGCTGGCTCAGTATGCGCGGGAGGAAATCAATAAACTGGGCGGGTTTTACGCTTTTTCCTCCGAATTGATTGACGGTGACGCTGTTTTTGATTTTGATACGACCAAGCTGTCTGTCCATACACGGGATATTGGTCTTGCGGGGATAGAGGTGTATGACCTGCTGCGGGACGAATATGATATTCAAATTGAATTTGGCGATATTGGGAATATTCTGGCAATCATCTCGGTGGGAGATAATATGTTTGTGATGGAGCGGCTGATTTCCGCCATGGCGGAGATCAAACGCATTTACCAGAAGGACAAGGCCGGTATGTACGACCATGAATATATCAACCCTGAAGTGGTGATGACGCCCCAGGAGGCCTTTTACGCGCAAAAGCACGCCATGCCCATTGCACAGAGCGCGGGGCAGATATGCAGTGAATTTGTGATGTGCTACCCGCCGGGAATCCCTATTTTGGCTCCGGGCGAGCGCATTACGCGGGAAATTCTGGATTATATTGCGTATGCAAAGGAAAAAGGCTGCTTTTTAACGGGTACGGAGGATATTCGTATTGAAAATATCAATGTGGTAGGTGAGAGATAGTGGAAGCGAAAGGCCTGGATTTGTGGTACACGGAAGAGCATTCCAGGGAAGCGAAATTTTCCATTAAGGTGCTGCGGCAATTGTATTCCGTGCAAAGCCCTTTTCAGAAAATCGATATTCTGGAATCAAAGGAATTCGGCCGTTTTTTTACCCTGGACGGCTATATGATGGTGACGGAAAAGGATGAGTTTATTTATCACGAGATGATTGTCCATGTGGCAATGGCGGTGAATTTGCAGATTCGGCGGGTGTTGGTGATAGGCGCCGGCGACGGCGGCACGGTGCGGGAGCTGACCCGTTATGATTCGATAGAGCACATTGATATGGTGGAGATAGACAAAATGGTGGTGGACGTATGCAGGGAATTTTTGCCCCAGACCGCCTGTAAGCTGGACGACCCACGGGTGCATCTCCATTTTGAGGACGGCTTGCGCTATATTCGTTCCAAGGAAAATGCATATGACTTGATCATTGTGGATTCCACGGACCCCTTTGGTCCCGGCGAAGGGCTGTTTACAAAGGAATTTTACGGCAACTGCTTTAAGGCGCTGACACAGGACGGCATTTTGGTCAATCAGCATGAAAATGCCTATTATACCTCGTTTGCCCAGTCTATGCGCCGCGCCCACAGCCGCATTGTGGATCTGTTTCCCATATGCAGGGTATACCAGGCGCATATTCCCACGTATCCCTCCGGCCATTGGCTGTTTGGCTTTGCCTCGAAAACGTATGACCCTGTGGCGGATTTGGACGCCCAGGCGTGGAACCGGCTGGGAATTTACACCCGCTATTACAATACCGAGCTGCACCGCGGCTGTTTTGCGCTGCCGACCTATATCAATGAGCTATTGGAGCGTGACCTATGAAACCGAATTTGGAAGCCTTTATTGGCTGTGACAATACGTATGAGGAAGCGGATATTGTGCTGTTCGGCGCTCCCTTTGATTCTACGACCTCGTACCGTCCGGGGACCCGTTTTGCCAGCAGGGCCATGCGCAGCGAGTCGTTCGGCATGGAAACATACAGCCCTTATCAGGACCGCGATTTGGAGGATATTGCCGTATTTGACGCCGGCGATTTGGAGCTGCCTTTTGGCGGCCCGCAGCATGCTTTGGAGCAGATAGAAGCCCATACCGCGCAGATTTTAAAGGACGGAAAGATACCCTGCATGATAGGCGGGGAGCATTTGGTGACGCTGGGCGCTGTGCGTGCGGTGGTGAAGCAATATCCAGATATACACATTATTCATTTTGACGCTCATGCCGATTTGCGGCAGGATTATTTGGGCGAGTGTTTTTCTCATGCTACGGTGCTGCGCCGTGTATGGGATTTGGTGGGTGATGGGCGGATTTTTCAATTTGGCATTCGTTCGGGGGACCGCTCGGAATTTATTTGGGCAAAGGAGCATGTGTTTACCAATTTGTTCAATTTTAACGGGCTGAAGGAAGTGGTGGACCGGCTGGCAGGAAAGCCTGTGTATTTTACGCTGGACCTTGACGTGCTGGACCCGTCTGTATTTCCGGGAACGGGTACGCCGGAGGCCGGGGGCGTGTCCTTTACGGAGCTACTGGGCGCCATTGCGGAGATATCCCGGCTGCGGGTGGTGGGCTTTGATGTCAACGAGCTCAGTCCCGTATATGACCAGAGCGGCAGCTCTACGGCCACGGCCTGTAAGGTGCTGCGGGAGCTGCTGCTTGCCGTGATGCAGCCAAAGCATTGATAAACCTTACCTGAACCCTTGGGATTTGTGCCGGTCTTGTATAAAAACGGACTGAAAAAGTATATAAAATAAAAACAGGATTTTTCTGTATTTTTTGCATTTTTACAATTTATTTGTGCAAAATAATTAAAAATAGAATGGTTTTTCGTAAAATTATAGCGATATTTTTATTACCATTCCTATTGCATTCATATAATTTTCGTGATAAAATTTTCACATGCAATCGGACCGAAACGACTCTGTCTTTGAAGAGGACCGCACACGTTTTGTTTTTTAGAGCGTAAACGCAATGGAAAAGACAGAGCCATATCAGTGGCTTTTGAAAACCAAAAGTCACTTTTTTGTTTTGGTTTGTGTTGGCGCGCGGCCATGCGGCCGCAAAAGGCGAAACTTCAAGAAAGAATCTGGGTGAAATGTATGAATTTAGCAAGAAAGATTGCCAATGAATTCGGCAGGGGCATTGCCGCCGGATTCATCATCAGCTTTGGAGCGACTGTATATTTGATGATGGACAATAAAATCGTCGCTTCCTTTTTGTTCTGTTTTGGCCTGTTTATTGTCAGTGAGTTCGATTTGAATTTGTATACGGGCAGGATAGGCTACCTGGCAACCGAACGCACCGGCGCCTACCTGCGCTATGTGGCGCTGGGCCTTGTGGGCAATTTTGTGGGTATGCTGATCTCTGTTTCCATTTTGCAGCAGACCAGGCAGTCCGGAAAGCTGGTGGAGGCCGCGCTGTCATCGGCGGCTTCCAGAGAAGGCGACAATTTGCTGAGCCTTTTCCTTTTGGGTATTTACTGCGGTATTTTGATGTATATTGCGGTGGCCTGCTTCCGCAGAGGCAAGGCAAGAGGCGGCATCAATATCATGGGCTATCTGGGCATCTTTTTCTGTGTGCCGCTGTTTATTCAAAGCGGGTTTGAGCACAGCATTGCAAATTTGTACTGGTTTATGATGTCCGGCAGACAATGGACCTGGTACGGCTTTTGGATCATGCTGGTGGTTATGGCGGGCAACGCCGTAGGCAGCATGGCGACCAGGCTGGTGGATCATTACGTGCTGGAACGGCCGCAGCAAAAAGCGGAAGCGCTGGCGGCAAAAGCAAAGGCAGAGGCAGAGAAAAAAGACGCGGAATAAGGAGCTTTATTGTGCATATTAAAGTGAAAAAATTACGTGAACAGGCGCTTTTGCCCCATAGGGCCACAGCGGACGCCGCAGGAGCAGACCTGTATGCCTGCTTGACGGAGGCTGTGGCCATTGCGCCCGGCCAGACCGTTTTGATAGGGACCGGCCTTGCCATAGAGGTGCCGCGGGGCCATGCCGCTTTTGTGTATGGCAGAAGCGGACTGGGTATCAAGCATAACATTGCGCCGGCCAATTGCGTGGGCGTGGTGGATGCGGATTACCGCGGTGAAATGATGGTGGGGCTGAAAAACAGCTCTGACAGAGAGTTTGTGGTGAACCCGGGGGACCGGATTGCCCAGATGGTGATTGCGCCTGTGGCGATGGCTGTATTTGAAGAAGCGGAGGAATTGTCCGGCACTGACCGCGGCACAGGCGGTTTTGGCAGCACGGGGATTTCCTGAGAGAAAGTATTCGAGTGTGCTCGGATACTTTTTTGTTTTGGGGCGCTGTGGGCGTCCGTTACGCCGAAAAATATTGCGGTGGCACAGCGGGGAAGGGTACTCCGCTGTGAAGTGACGCGCAGTACGGAACGTGTTTTGGAGAAGAGCGCTTCCGAACCCGGCGGGCGCCGGTTTATGGAGAGCGAAAATCATAGGAAATGACTGTTGTTTTCCTGTTTTTTGTGTTATACTGGAATAAAATCGGTCGAAAAGAGGGAACGGCCTTGGAGATTATTTTATGGATCGTTGATTTGCTGATACCGTCTGCGTTTATGGGCTTGGGCTTTTATTTTACCATAGCGCCTGTGAAGGAGCGGAACAAGACAAAGGGGTACCGCACCAGGCTGTCGATGAAAACGCAGGAAACTTGGCGCTATGCCCAGCGTGTTTTTGCGGTGATATGGCTCATTTTTGGTATATGTTTGGCAGGGTTGATTGTTTTGTGCAATTTTATTGTACCGCTTTCCCATGAAGTGCGCTCTGTGATATTTGTTGTTGCCAGCATTACGGCCATGATGTTCTGTACGCCGATTACGGAAGGGTTGATCAAACGGAAATTCCGCGGCCGCCTGCACGGTATGTGACAAAGGGAGAGGAGGGGCGCTATGACGGACAGAGAGCGATTTGAGGAGATTTTTACCACCCATATTACAAGGACGGGCAGTGCAGAGCTGCTGGAATGGATGAAAAAAACGGATTTTTTTACAGCGCCGGCCAGCACGCGGTTCCACTGTGCCTGTAAGGGCGGCCTGGTAAAGCACAGTCTGAATGTTTATCAGGTACTGAGAGAGCGTTATTTTGAAGAGGGTGACAGCGAGGAGAGCTTTGCCATATGCGGCCTGCTGCACGACATTTGCAAGACCCAGTTTTACAAGGAATCCACAAGGAACGTGAAAAATGAACAGACGGGCCAATGGGAAAAACAGCCTTATTTTACCGTGGAGGACGGCTTCCCTTACGGGCACGGGGAAAAATCCGTCTTTATGATAGAGCGCTTTTTGCGCTTGAAAACGTCGGAGGCGGTAGCCATACGGTGGCATATGGGCGGTTTTGATGATTCTGCCCGTGCCGGTAACTTTGCCATCAGCCTGGCTTACGACAAGTATCCCATAGCGGTCAAGCTGCATTTGGCGGATTTGGAAGCCACCTATTTAAGGGAAAAAGGGACTTCTGATATTCCGAGAACATAAAAAGAATATTTTTCTTGCAGAATATCATTGACAGGGATAAGGGAATGTGCTAAAATTACACAGGAATGAGCGAGGGTGGCGGAATTGGCAGACGCGCTAGATTCAGGTTCTAGTGTTAGCAATAACATGAGGGTTCAAGTCCCTTCTCTCGCACCAAGCCGGAGCAAAGTTTGCTCCGGCTTATTTTTTTGCCTGCTTCTTCCCTTTTGCGAAAAGCTGTGTTTGGCTTACCATTTGGCGATAGCGGCTTTTGGGCTGACGGGTGCGATTTCTGGCTTTGACCTGCTGAAAATATTTTTTATGCGGTTTACACGGCTGGCGCCGGCTTTTTGCTTTGATTCTTTTTACAAAAAGGGTTTGTCTGTCCAGGCGGCGGTCCGCTGTTTTTGCGAGACCGGATACGGGTTGGAACAGCATTGCGGTATTTGCAGCGGTCTGCTGAAAAATGCGGCGCGTGTTGATGAGGAATGGGAGGCCGTTTGTTTTTGTGCGGTGGTTTTATCCAGCCGGAAGGGCAGCATGGCGGCCGCTGTTTTTTGTTTAGAAAAAGCGCAGATAATTTTGTTTTAATTGTATGTGGTTTTTTGTCGGGTAATCGAGTATAATAAAACTGTATAGATTTGCATTAAACTGGTAAGGAGTAATCTTATAT
>CALWUX010000085.1 GCA_944384795.1 uncultured Clostridia bacterium
AGGCACGACCCCTGTCCAAACAGTACGCTGTTCAGACAAAACACAGCAAAATAAAAAAGAGAGACAAACGCCTCCCTTTTCAGTAAAACACAGTTATGCCTGCGGAGTTTCGTCCTGTTTTTCTTGCGCCCCTTGCTCCGGCTGCGCAGAAGTAGCTCCCTGTCCGCAGCTGCAATTGCATCCGCAAGGCGCGTCCGCTTCTTCCTGTGCTGTTTCATGTACCAGCTTTTCGCCGCACTGGCTGCAAAAGCCTGCAGTTTTTGGGTTCGGCTCACCGCATTTGGTGCAAAAAGTTTTGCCGCTCATTCGGGAAAGCTGCTCGTTTACCTCTTCCAGCTCGTCATACTTTTTGTTGATAAACGCGATAATGGTATCGATTTGCTCTGTGGAATCCGTTCCCTGCTTTTGTGCTTCGTAGACAGCTCTGCCAAGCGATTCAAAATTGCGTTTGATGTCGCTGTTCAAATCCAGCGCCTGCAGCTTCAGCTTGGAGGTATCCACCAGCTCGCCTGTTTTTTTACCAACTACATTGGCGGCCTGCTTTGCGTTTGAAACAAAATTTTCCAATAATCCCATAATACACGTCTCCTTTTATATCAATCATTCAGAAATTGCTTTACTGTCTACAGTATACCACAACAAATTGTAAAATACAACCAATCTCTCTGCCTAAAATTGTAACTAATTTGTTAAATTAGTAGATGATTGCAAAAATTGCCGGTAAAGTTCCTTTACTTTGTCTTTCCTGTCTATCATTTCTTGGTAACGTCCAATATATTCATACGGAAATTTAAAATTAAATATTCTTTGCAATTCCTCTTTATACGGGTGCTTGATTTTGGAAACAGCGCCCGCACCGCAAGCCAAAATAGTATGGCTCTCGTCCATAATATAAACATTGTAGTAATTTTCAAAGCCAGGCTTAGCCCAGCCTGTGTTTTCCAAATTGCCTACCATGCGGCTCTGGCGGTACAGGTAATAGGGAATATACTGCTTTTTTGTCAGCACGGTGTTTACGTACCGGAGCATTTCTCCCGCACTTTTGCCATCGTTGATAAAATGCACCCTGCCGTTTTGATTGATATGGGAGGAACGCTTTAAAGCCAGGGTGTGCACGGTAATGCTTTCCGGTTCCAGCGCCGTTACACCGTCCAGGGTGCGGCAAAAGCTTTCCACACTGTCGCCTGCCAGCCCCGCTATCAAATCCATATTGATATTGTCAAAACCGCATTGCCTGGCCAAACGGAAAGCCTCCAGCGTCTGCTGTGTGGTATGGTTCCTGCCAATGGCGCGTAAAACCGTATCGTTGAGCGTCTGTGGATTGATGCTGATTCTGGTAATGCCTCTTTCCTTCATGGCGCGCAGCTTATCCTCCGTAATCGTATCCGGCCGCCCGGCCTCCACGGTAAACTCACGGCAGGTGCGCATATCAAAGTGGCCGCTGACCGTATCAATGATCTGCCCCAATTGCCGCGCATTGAGCGTAGTAGGCGTACCGCCGCCCATGTATACGGTCTCCAGCCGCAGGCCGCACGCCTTTGCAACCTTGGCAGTATGGACTAGTTCATTGCAAAGCAGTTCCACATACTGCGGAATCAGCCTGCCTGTTTTTTCCGTAGACTGAGCCACAAACGAGCAGTACGCACAGCGGGTGGGACAAAAAGGAATGGAAATATACAAGCTGAACGACTCCGGCCGCGAAGCCGCCAGAACAGGCTGCTCATGCTCCATGGTACGCAGGCTCAGCTCCGTTTTCTCTTTGGATACATACAGGCTGTTCAAAAAGTACGCCGCCGCCTGTTCCTTTCCCATCTCCGCCGTTAATTTCCGCAGCAGCTTAATAGGACGCACGCCTATCAGCACGCCCCATGCGGGCCGGTAGCCTGTCAGCTCCACCAAAATATCAAACAGAAGAACAGCCATGGCCAATCCGCATTGACGCTCAAAATCTGGCTCCTTCAGAGAAAATACGCCCTGCTTCTCTGCAAAACGCTCCTCCATTTTTACCCGGACACACAAACGGGCTTCCCCGTTTTCCTCTTTGTAGCCCGTATACACCAGCAGGCTGTCATCGTGCCCGTCTCCATAAACAGCGGTCACCTTTTCATAAGGAAAAAAAACGTCGCACAGGCTCTCCATTTCATAAAGATAGGAATGCCCGTCAATAACCAAAGTCATCGGTATTGCCTTTCATAAACGGATTGGTTTTTCTCTCATAATCCAGCGTAGTGGAATCCCCATGGGCGGGAAAAATAGCGTAATTCCCCTCCAATTCAGCTATTTTCCGTACAGACTCCGCCATTTTTGCAGGGTCGGAGGTAGGAAAATCCGTTCTTCCCACAGAGCCCTTGAAAATGGTATCCCCGCTGAAGATCGCGTCCCTTACCATCAGGCAGCTGCTGCCAATCGTGTGACCCGGCGTATGGAGCACACGGAAAATCAAATTCCCTACGGGGATTTTATCCCCGTCCTCAAACAGCACATCCGGTTCAAAGGGGTCGCACTGCCGCTCCGCAATCACCGTAGAAAGATTCAAACGGCTGTCTGACGCAAAATCCTTTTCCAGCTTATGCATATAAATGTCGGCGCCGGTCATATCCTGAATGGTTTTCACACCCATAATGTGGTCAAAATGCCCGTGGGTCAGCAAAACGGCGCTTACCTGCTTTAAGCCCTTTACAGCCGTCAGCAGCTCCTCCGAAATAAATCCGGGGTCTATCACCGCAGAGATGCCTGTTTCCTCGTCGGTCACAATAAAACAGTTGGTCGGCAGCATACCGCCGGTAATTTCTTGCATTTGCATAGTGATGATTCCTTTCTCGAAAACGGTTTCCATATGTTATGAACGTTTGATCCTGATAATGCCTTCTATATTAGAGAGCTTGGAAATAATGGCGTTCAAATGCTCCAGCCCCTGAATGGTAATCGTAGCGTAAATCACGTCCGTGCCGTTTTTCAGCTCTCTGGAATTGAGCGAATGGACGCTGATGCGCAGATTATACAGCTGCTGGGTCACGTTCATCAGCACCCCTGTGGTATGGTTGGCCACGATCTCCAAAGTCGTTTTAAACTGTTCTTTTACCTGGTTTGCCCACTGCACCTCTATCCAGCGTTCCGGTTCGGTACTCTCCTGAATATCCCGGGGCACATTGCTGCAGGAGCGCTTGTGGACAGACACACCAAATCCCCGTGTAACAAAACCGATAATCTCATCCCCCGGCAGCGGATTGCAGCAACGGGAAAGCTTTGTCAGGCATTCGCCGCCCATACCCTTTACCAAAATGCCGTTGGAGGCCTTGTTCAGTTTTTCTTCCGCTATTTTGGGCGGTTCCGGATTCTGCACCGCTTCGGCGGCCTTTTTCTGCTTGACATATTCCTCTTTTACACGGTGGATAATTTTCCACAGCTGGATACCGCCGTAACCCACAGCGGCGTAAATATCCTCCAAATCGGCGCAGTTCTGCCGCTTGACAAACGGATTGAGCAAATCATACAGCTCGTCCTGCGGCACAAGGATGCCGTTGCGCCGCAGCTCCCGCTCCAGCTCTTCCCTGCCCTCTTCAATATTTTCTTCCCTGCGCTCTTTTTTGAACCATTGGCGTATCTTATTCCTTGCCTCGCTGGTCCGTACGATTTTCAGCCAGTCGCGGCTCGGCCCGTGGGAGCCCTCCTTGGCGGTGATGACCTCCACGATCTCGCCGGTTTTGATTTTATAATCAATGGGCACAATGCGTTTGTCCACCTTGGCGCCTATCATACGGTTGCCCACCGCGCTGTGTATGGCATAGGCAAAGTCAATGACCGTAGAGCCCGCCGGCAGGCTGATAACCTCTCCCTTAGGCGTAAAAACAAACACCGTATCCGAAGAAAGATCCGTTTTGATGGTACGCACCAAATCTGTCGCGTCACTTTCCGTCTGGTTATCCAGAATCTTGCGTACCCAAGCCAAATGCTCCTCCAAAGAATCCGCAGAGGTAACGCCCGCTTTATATTTCCAGTGGGCGGCAATACCGTATTCGGCGGTGTAATGCATATCCCATGTACGTATCTGCACCTCAAAGGGAATCCCCTCAGAGCCGATAACCGTCGTGTGCAGAGATTGATACAAATTCGGCTTTGGTGTAGAAATATAATCCTTAAAGCGATTCGGGATAGGGTGGAACAGGTCATGGATAATACCCAAAGCATTATAGCAGTCAATGACCGTATCCACAATGACCCGTACCGCATACACATCATAAATCTGGTCAATAGACCTTCCCTGCATAAACATTTTGCGGTAAATGCCGTTAATGCTTTTGACCCTGCCCTCCAAATGGGCTTTCGGTATCACAGGCAGCATTTTTTCCTGTATCTGCTCCTTGATTTTCTGTATAAAATCCGACCGCTCGTCCCTGTGCAGCTCCAGCGCATGTTCGATCTCCTGGTATCCCATAGGGTCCAGACAGCGCAGAGACAGATCCTCCAGCTCCTCCTTTACCGCACGGATACCCAAACGGTCCGCAATAGGAGCGTACACCTCCATATTTTCCAGCGCCTTGTCCCGCTGTTTTTGGGGCGTCATGTATTCAATGGTCCGCATATTGTGCAAGCGGTCGGCCAATTTGATAATAATAACCCGGATATCTTCCGACATGGCAATGAGCATTTTGCGGATATTCTCCGCCTGCTGTTCCTCACGGGAGGAAAAAGGCACCTTGCCTAATTTTGTTACGCCGTTTATCAAATTGGCAATTTCCACGCCGAATGTTTTTGCAATTTCCTCCAGCGTTACGTCCGTATCCTCAACCACATCGTGGAGCAGGCCCGCCACAACACAAGGGGTATCCATACCCAGCTCCACTAAAATGCAGGCCGCGGCTACCGGATGGGTAATATACGGCTCGCCCGATTTCCGTTTTTGCTCCTTGTGAGCCTCCTTCGCCATATGATAAGCACGGTCGATCTGCTCCAAATCAAAAGCACGGCCGCTGGATTTTATTGAATTCAGTAAATCATCATAGGTCCGAATGGGATATGCCATATGGCCTCAGCCGTCCTTTCTCAAAGATTCCAGTCGGCGCAGTACAGGAGAGCCGAACAAATCCGCTTTTCCCTTTGCGGGCTTTAACACGATCCTGCAAATATCCCCGTCCTGCGTTTTATCTATCAAATCCCGCTCCTGCAAAACCTCCAAAGCCAGCAACAGCTTGGAAAGACAAATACCGGGCAGCCGCTCCAGCAGGGACAGAATATGGTACTGCCAGCCGCCGCTGCTTTTTAAAAAGCGGTACAGCACCGCAAATTCCTCCCTGCTGGGCGTCATGTGCAAAACCGCATCCTGTGTCAGGGGTTCACCCCGTTTGACCTTTTCATACATACGGTATTCCACAAGGGTCTCCTCCTCGTTGGCACAGGACAGCTTCATATCCTTGATCAGCACGGACAAATTCTCCGCACCGCGGTACGTATTGACCTCCAGTGTGACTGCCAAATCCAGCAAATCACCGGGCTGATAGGGAAAATCCTGCAGCGCGGTGCGGAATTTCAAACACTGCACCGTTCCATGGTTGCGCTCAAAGCGCAGACGCAAATGGTTCCCGCCGCCCATGGGTATAATCTCCTTCAGCTCCATGCCGTACAAGCCGAACACCGGCAAAGGGTTGTCCGTACCAAAAGGCTCCAAACAGGCTATCTGCTTTGGCATATCCACCGTCAGCGCGGCGGGATTGAGCTTGCAGTCTAAATGCACCGTCTGCGGCGGCATATCGGCCGGCAAAGAGGCGGCAAACCCATTGATTTCCCTGCGGAACGCGTCAATATGCTCAGCCGGCATACTAAAACCGGCCGCCATGGGGTGTCCCCCGTATTTTGTAAGTAAAGGCGCGCAGTGGCAAACGGCGTCAAACAGAGAAAACCCCTCCACACTCCTGCCGGAAGCCTTTGCCTCCTCTCCTGTATAGGAAATCACAATGCTCGGCTTGCCAAACAGCTCCGTAATACGGGAGGAAACAATACCGATGACCCCATGGTGCCAGTCCTCCCCCTCCACAACAATCACACGGTCGTATATGCGCTGTGGCTCGTCCTGCAGCAGCTGCAAAGCTTTTTCCGTAATCTCCGTCTCAATGTTCTTTCTTGCGTCATTGTCACTGCAAATGTCCCGGGCAAGGCTGTACGCCTGCTCCATGTCTTCCGCCAGCAAAAGGCGCACCGCCCTGTCCGAAGCGCCGATCCTGCCGGTCGCGTTGATGCGCGGCACAATGGTAAAGGCAACATTGGTGGAAGAAAGCTCCCTTCCGCTCATGCCCGCCAGATCCAGCAGCGCACAGATGCCCGGCCGGTCACTGCGGGACAACAAAGGCAGCCCCGCCTGTACCAGCGCGCGGTTCTCCCCTGTCAGCGAAACAATGTCCCCTACGGTGCCTATGGCGGCAAGATCTGCATAATTTTCCAGCAGGGCCGTCAAATCCGCTTCCGTCCCCTCCAGCGCGGTAATCAACTTAAAGGTCACACCTACACCGGACAAATCTTTAAACGGGTAGGTGCAGTCCACCCTGTGAGGGTCCACCACCGCCGCCGCTTTCGGCAAAATATCCCTTGGCCGGTGATGATCCGTAATCACCACATCTATCCCAAGCCCCGCGGCATACTCCACCTCGTCAATGGAGGAAACACCGTTGTCCACGGTAACGATCAGACGTACCCCGCGGCTGTGAAGATGATCCAGTGCGTCCGTATTCAGTCCGTATCCCTCCTGCTCCCGCAGAGGAATGTAAAAAGTCACATTGGCGCCGCAGGACTCTAAATAGGAATACAGCATAGCAGTAGAGGTCACACCGTCGGCGTCGTAGTCGCCGTATACGCAAATGGTCTCAAAATCCTCCATAGCCTGCTGTATCCGGGCTGCCGCCTTATCCATATCCCGCAGCAGAAAAGGGTCGGCAAAGGCGTTCGATACGTCAAACAGCCCATCGATTTCCTCTTTTGTATGAAAACCGCGTATGTCCAACAGCATGGCCAAAAGAGCGGGACATTGCATTTCTTCCGCAATTTGTGCCGCTCTTGTCTTGTCCAGCGGAGACACACTCCATTTTTTGATATTCATACCGCCTGCACCTTTCCTCAATTTTGTTTAATTGTAACATTTCTCAGCCTTTTATTCAATCTATTTTCACAATTCAACGGTAAAAACGATAAATTTTCTTATTTTTTGATTTTACTTTTTGTTTTAAAGGAAAAAATAAAAAATCACAGCAAAAAACGGCGTAACTGCACCAGGCAATCACACCGCTTTTTATATTATAATAACGGCCGCGCAGCGCGTTTAAAACGCGTGATACGGGCAGGCAGCTCTGCTGTGTTTTCCGGCAGGCTTTTATCTTCCTCTTTACAGGGAAGAACACATTTTTTGACCACCAGGCCGTCATATTTCAATTTAAACTGCACCCTGCCTACAAACCGGCTGCCGCAGTGCCGGCAGAAAAAACCGGCGCGGTAGCTTTTATTTTTCAGCTGCCATTCCCCTTCCCGGAACGCCCTGCGGCCGCAGGACTCGCAATGGAACATCATATCGGAACGCTTGATCAACGGATTGCTCAAATCGCATATGATCATGGTCTTAAACGTGATTTTCTCATAAAACGCGTCCGTACCCGCATTTTGGATAAACGGGAGCAGCGTTTCTTTTTTATACAGCTTGCGCAAACAGCGTAAGGAAAGCATACTGTCGTCCATGGCACGGTGGTGGGCAATATCCGCTTCGTTAATGCCCAGCAGCTGCGCCGATGTAGACAGCCCCATCTGCTTTGTATCGTCGTAATGGAGCATCTGCTCGCAGTAATTCTGCAAATCCACATATTGTCTGAGGAACGGAATGCGCTCGCTGCCGCAAAAATAACGGCTGTTTTCAATCAATGCCAAAATGTCGGACGTCCCCCAGGTCATCAGAACAGCCTCGCCCATCCATTTGCGAAAACGGCTCATGGCCTGCATAAACTGCAAGCCGTCTGCCAGCTCCTCGTTTGTAATATTTGTCAGCGTTTTGATTTTACCGCTGATTTTTTTACCTACCTGGGGGCGTACCAAAGCATCAAAGGTGTCCACCACACGCAGTCCGTCATCCACCTTTACCGCGCCGAATTCTATGATCTCATTCATAAAACCCTTTAACCGCCGGCTGTACGTCCCGTTCCATTCCAAATCCAATATAACAAAATTCATCGCATACTCCGATTATTTTTTGCTAGATTTTTTCATACGAAGCTCCTTGGACAATATCCGTTTTCTCATACGGATATTTTCAGGGGTCACCTCCACCAGCTCATCGTCCTTGATGAACTCTAGGCACTGCTCCAGGCTCAGGCTGCTGTGCGGCGTCAGCTTCAGCGCGTCGTCAGAGCCGGAAGCCCTTGTATTGGTCATCTGCTTTTTCTTGCACACGTTAACGGTAATGTCCTCTGCCTTGGGGCTCACGCCTACAATCATACCCTCATACACCTCAACGCCCGGACCGATAAACAACCGGCCGCGCTCCTGGGCGTTATACAACCCATACGCGGTGGCCTGACCCGTTTCGTGCGCTACCAGAGAACCCTGCGCCCGCTGGGGTATCTCCCCGCGGAACGGCTCGTATGAATCAAATACATGATTCATAATACCATTCCCGTTGGTATCGGTCAAGAACTCCTGGCGGTATCCCATCAATCCCCTGGCCGGAATTTTAAATTCCATGTGCGTGGTACCCGTGTCCCTGGTACCCATATTGATCAGCTCCGCCTTGCGTCCGCCCAGCTTTTCCATAACAGCACCCACATAGCTTTCGGGCACTTCTATCATCAGGTGCTCTATCGGCTCGCATTTTTGACCGTCTATTTCTTTATAAATCACATTGGGGCTGGAAACCTGGAACTCAAACAATTCCCGGCGCATATTCTCAATCAAAATGGAAAGATGCAGCTCACCGCGGCCGGACACTTTAAAGGTATCCGCCGTATCCGTTTCCTCCACGCGCATGGCAACGTTGGTCTCCACCTCTTTGAACAGCCTGTCCCGAATATTGCGGGAGGTCACATATTTGCCTTCTTTGCCCGCAAAGGGACTGTTGTTTACCATAAACAGCATGGTAACGGTAGGCTCGTCTATCTTCACAAAAGGCAGCGGCTCCACACAGTCAACAGCGCAGGCCGTTTCTCCAATATTCAAATCCGCAATGCCCGCAACAGCAATAATATCGCCCAAAGCCGCCGTTTCCGCCTCTGCCTTTTTCAGCCCCTGGTACTGGAACAGCTTGGTGATTTTCGCCTGCTTGGTGCTGCCGTCCCTGCCGCAGACCACCACAGGCATACCTACCTTTACACGGCCGCGTTCTACGCGCCCTATGCCTATCCTGCCCACAAACTGGTCGTAATCAATATTGGAAAACAGGATCTGCGCTCCTCCCTCCAAATCCCCCTGCGGTGCAGGGATTTCCTTTACGATGGTTTCAAACAGCGGTTCCATATCGTCATTGGGCTCCATAGGGTCGTACATGGCATAGCCGTCTCTGCCGGAAGCATAAACCACGGGAAATTCCAGCTGGTCCTCATCGGCGCCCAACTCAATGAATAGATCCAGTATCTCGTCTACCACCTCTGCCGGCCTTGCGCCGGGACGATCTATCTTATTGACCACCACAATCGGCTTTTTACCAAGGCCAATGGCCTTTTTCAGCACAAAGCGCGTTTGCGGCATACAGCCCTCAAAGGAATCCACCAGCAAAATCACGCCGTCCACCATCATCAAAATACGCTCTACCTCACCGCCAAAATCCGCATGGCCCGGCGTATCTATAATATTGATTTTCGTGTCCTTATACATCACGGCGGTATTTTTTGCCAAAATGGTAATACCCCGCTCCCGTTCAATATCGTTGGAATCCATCACGCGGTCCTCCACAGCCTCATTGCTGCGGAACACACCGCTTTGCCGCAAAAGCTGATCCACCAAAGTGGTTTTGCCGTGGTCAACGTGCGCGATGATGGCAACATTTCTCAAATCTGTTCTTACGTCCATGCAACTACCTCTTTTAACTTGATACTGTGGCGATCCGTCCCGAACAGCGGTACAATGCCTGATACAGACCCCGCCGGTTTCGTTCAGCAAAAAAGCGCCGGCATATTTACCGACGCTTTTTTATCACACTGGAGCGGATGACGAGGCTCGAACTCGCTACCTCCACCTTGGCAAGGTGGCGCTCTACCAGATGAGCTACATCCGCAGTTCTTTACCGTGATGACTATTATAGTACAGCCAGAAAAAATTGTCAACCACTTTTCCCATAATTTTTTGGAATTCTTTTTCCCCAACGTATCCCGTATACCTGCACCTGCAAAAACCACGCCTGTTAAAAACAACCGCACGGCATTTTCCGTCTACATTCAAATTGCGTTGCCGTGCGGAATATGCTATAATGCAGACGAGGTGTTTCAATGAAATTTTCGATAAATTTAGGCGCATGGAATTCCGTATTCGCGGTCCCGTCGCAGGTGGTGGATCAACATTTGAAGCTGGCAGGCGGCGTCCATTTAAAGGTACTGCTATGGCTGCTGCGCCATGCAGACCGGGAAGTGGACACCGCCGACCTGTCCAAGGCATTGGGCGTCAGCAATGCCGACATCAAGGACGCGGTGCGATACTGGGCAGACGCCGGGCTGATTGCGGATTTCTCCTGCGATTGCGACCATGCCGCGCTGGCTCCCGCCCCGATCCCATCTGCCCAGACAACCGACGCACAGCAAGACGCCGCAAACACGCCGTCTGACCAAGCAGAAGCAAAACCGGAAGAACCAGCGCCGGCAGAAGCGGCAAAAAAAGCGCCGCTCCACATGAAAAAGCCGGACACCGCTTACCTGACACAGCGCATGGCGCAAAGCGAAACGGTCAGCTATCTGATGCAGGAGGCGCAACAGATTCTGGGACGCACCCTGTCCCCCTCTCTGTCCTCTGTCTTGCTGATGAGCCACGACGATTACGGGCTGCCCGCCGACGTGCTCATTATGCTGCTGATGTACGTAAAAAGCATTCACAAAGACAATACCAAATACATAGAAGCCGTCGCAAAAAACTGGGCGCAGGAAGAAATCAACACCCACGAAAAAGCCGACGAAAAACTGCGGCAGCTGTCTGCGGTGGCAAGCTCCTGGCGCAGCATCGAGCAGGCCCTGGGCATGAACCACCGTTCCCCCAGCGCCAAAGAGGAGCAGTACACCCAGCTTTGGATACACCAGTGGGGCTTTACCATAGACATGATACGCCAGGCCTACGAACGCTGTGTAAACGCCACGGGCGAGCGCAGCCTGCATTATATGAATAAAATTTTAGAGCGCTGGCACAAAGCAGGTATTGCCACGCCGGAGCAGGCCGCTCTGGAAGACAGCAAAAAAGCGGCCGGAAACAAAGCAAAAAACAAAAACAAGGCGACTTATGACCTGGAAGAATATGAAAACACGGATTTGAGCGAATTTATGTAAGGAGAGATTTTTTTGGGATACAGCCGCGAAATTTACGACGAGGCCATGGCGGCCATAGAGAAAAACCACGCTAGGGCCATACGGGAAAGCCAACAGCGCAAAGAGGCGTTTTATGCGCAATATCCCCGCGCGCAGGAGCTTGAAGCAGAGATGGCCTCTGCGGCCGTTGCCGCCGGCAAGGCCATTTTTAACGGCGCGCAGGCCAAAGCACAGCTGACATCCCTAAAGGAAAAAAGCCTTTCCCTGCAGGAGGAACGCGCCCGACTGCTGCAAAATGCAGGCATTTCCTCCACCTACTTGGAGCCTGCCTTTACCTGTCCGGCCTGCAAAGACACAGGCTTTATCGACGGAAAGATGTGCGGATGCTTAAAACAGCGGATGCGTTTGCTGGCTTACGAGCATTTAAACGCCTCCACCCCTGCCGATCTCTGCTCTTTTGACGATTTTTCCCTGGACTATTACCCCGGGGAACCGGACGACTGCGGCGTTTCCCCAAAGCAGAAAATGGAGCAGATTTTCCAATACTGCAAACAATACGCCGAAAACTTTTCCTTGAATTCCCCCAACCTGCTCATGCAGGGCGGCACCGGCCTTGGAAAAACCCATCTTTCCCTTGCCATTGCGCGTAAAGCCATTGAAAAAGGGTACGGCGTCATTTACGGCTCAGCGCAGAATATCGTAACCAGCCTGGAAAAGGAACGCTTCCAGCGGGACAATGACCGGCAGGACGCCAATCACCTGCTCATACAGTGCGACCTGTTGATTTTAGACGACCTTGGAACGGAATTTTCCACCTCCTTTGTCACTGCGGCTGTTTACAATATCATCAACACACGGCTCATTGCCCGCAAACCCACCATTATCAACACGAACCTGTCCATGCAGGAGCTGGAGGAACGCTATACCGAGCGTTTTGCCTCCCGTTTGCTGGGCAGCTATGTACCCCTGTTCTTCCGCGGAAAAGACATCCGGCAGCGCAAAAGACGCAAAAAATAAAACCAAATGCTGCATCAAAACAAAAGAAAAAGGAATTACCTGTCTTACAAAAATGTCAACAGGTAATTCCTTTTATTAAATTGCGCTCCTCTTTTTCACCGCGTCCGCAATTTTGGAGATCCCCACCAAAATCGCCACGGTCATCACAGCCAGTAAAATGAAAACGGTATATCGCTGTGTTTGGGAGAAGCAGCAGAGAATTGCAAATGTGATGCTGTACAGGCTAAGAATCACCTTGACCTTTGCCCTGCATTTTTTCACTTCAGGCTCAGACAGCGGTTTATTCTTATCCTCGGCCGGCGCCGTAAGCAGCACGGCCAAAGCGCAACATGCAAATACTATCGCAATAACAAACAGTTGTAGTAAAACGCCAATATAAACGCCTAAAAAAACACTAAACCCAAATAAAAGTACCGAGCTAACGTAACACTTCAAATGGCTGCCGGCATGGAAGCCACCGGAAAATGTACGTAAAGGAATAAAAAATAAGAGATAGATGATACTTTCAATTATACATTGAAAAATTGCACCGATAATAAGGCATGTTGCAATACCGAACGCCTGTGACAGCATCAAGCCAAATGCAAAAGTGAAGAAAGCTGATTCATCTGCGGGAATAATTTTCCCCTTTACAGACGCGGCGACGCATTTCTCGGCAAGCTTGGTTATCATGGCCGGCACCCCTTTGCAGTCAACGGGATAACAGGCCGAAAACCGCCCGACGTGACCCGGTCGTTCCGCGCGGCTGTTTTCAAAAGCTTCCGCACAAAATTACGATTCGTTTTCATATTTTCATACCCCACAAAAGCCGGCGCCCCTGTGCGCCGCGCATTTTATGATTTTGCAAAGCAATGCCCTGCAGTGCAAACCGGCACGGTATGCCGGAATGCTTTGTACAAAATTATTTCTGGAATCTTTTCGGAACTGCCGGAACCTTTGGCTGATGCAGCATGAAAGAGCAGGCGGAATTTACGTTGGATACCGCTACCTTTGCAGCTGCGTCCGCTGCTGCTTTCATAACCTTGTTTGAGATTTTGCTTGTGATTTTCATTTTCTTTTCCTCCAATTCAAAATAATCTAGCTTTTCAGCCTACATAAATTATAAATGCAAAATACGGCATTGGGCGATAAATGTCGTATTTTGCACTTAAATGTGACTGAACTTCACATGCGTTCATAAATTATTCATAATATATGTAAAATTTACGCTTATTTTTGCTCCTTTGGTAATGGCAAAGAAATCGCCAAAGTAAATAAATCATCTGTATATTCAATGCTTACAATTCCCTGATATTTTTCCACAGCCATTTTGATATTCTCTATTCCAAAGCCATGGCTGTGCTTATCGAACTTGGATGAAAGCAGCCTCCCGTTCTCAACAACCACATCATTTTTCTTTGTATTTTCAATCACAATGCTTAAAATATCATGGCTGCGCTTTACCTCCAGCGTAATTTTAGCAGGGTGCTGACCGCTCTCCTGCACTTTTTTGCACGCCTGCACCGCGTTGTCCAGCGCATTTGCAAAAATAGTACAGGTATCAATATATTTTAAAAAAGAAAGATCATGATACAGAATTTGTTTTTCAAATAAAATCCCATGCTCCCTGCAGGCCTTTTCCTGTTCATACAAAATCACGTCAAAAGCAGTATTGTTGACACGGTAACTGGCTGCCGCCATCTGCCGGCTCATCTGCGACTGCAAATCGTGCATATAGCTCAGCGCTTTATCCTTGCTGTCCATGTGGTACAGCCGTTCCAGCGTGGTAATATGATTTTTAAAGTCATGCAGCTGCTTTCTGCTTTCATGCAGGCTTTTTTCCATTTGTCTGTAATAGCTTGCCTGCATCCGCTGCAGCTCTTCAGCCTCCCGCAGCTGGTTTTCCAATTCATATTTGTGCAGATTCCTGTCATAAATAAAGAAAACGGCAATGTTGCATAAAATCAGTCCAAAGCACACCAGAAACATAAAAACTTTATAATATTCCGACTGCGGCACATAACTTTCCAATTTTACCATTAACACAATGTTGGCAATGGTCACAATCGGCAGGGTGAATAAAAACAAGACTTCCCTGCCGCTTTTGGCATATTTTCTCTCTTTGGTAAAAACAAAAATGATGCGTACCACAATAAAAAGCAATACCTTACTGATGATCGTCATCGCCACTTTTGCCGAGGTCTGCGCCACCACCACAGTCAGATTATCCCCCAAGTACCACGAGGCCAAAATAATAATGAAAAATTCAAAAAAGGTAGACAAGGTCGCAATCAGAACAGAAAGAAACACGCGAACCAAAAGTTTCCCCCTGTAAAAACACGTGGAAAGAATAAAATTGAACGCAGCCGTCGCTACCACATTCAACCAGAATATCCCTAAAAAATTCACGCTGGCAAGCAGTATCCCGCAAGCTAAAATACCTGCTGTTTTCACAGCGATATTAACCGCGTTTACCCTCCATTTTTCCAACAGAAAATGGTGAAACAGCATCAGTCCAATCAAAAAATCACAACAGCACAGCAAAGACTGAATCATCATTTCATACATAATATCCTGCTACTCCTTTAAATCATTTCATATATCTTCTTTTCCGGGAATCGGAAGCACCATTGTCAAAACAAATTTATGCGGCGTATATTCTATATAAACAAGCCCATCATATTTTGCCGCAGCCGTCTTGATATTTTCCAACCCAAAGCCATGCCGCTCCCGGTCGTGCTTTGTGCTCAGCAAACGGCGCCCCTTATCCACAATCTCATTTTCTTTTGTATTTTCAATCACAATGGTGAGCATATCCTTTTTCCGCTTTATGGTAAAATCAATCTTTTTCGGACCATTTTGCATTTCACTGCACGCTTTTACAGCATTATCCAACGCGTTGGCAAATATCGTGCAGGTATCCATGTAAGATAAAAACGACAAATCGTCGTACAGTATCTGTTTGTCAAACGCTATCCCCAATTCTTTGCAGCGTTTATTTTGCTCGTATAGTATAACATCAAACGCCGCGTTTTTCACCTTAAAACTTGCCTGCTGCATCTGCTCTTTCATTTGCTGCTGCAGCTCCCGCATATAAGCAACCGCTTTTTCGTTGTCTTTTTCATTATGTAAATGTTCCAATGTTGTAATATGATTTTGAAAATCATGCATCTGCCTGCGGCTCTCCTGCAGGCTCCTTTCCAGCTGCATATAATGATTCGCCTGCAGCTTTTGCATTTCACGGGCCTGCCTCAGCTGGCTTTCCAGCTCATGCTTTTTCAAGTTTTTATCATAAATAAAAAATACGGCAATATTACAAAAGATAAGACCCATGCAAACAAAAGCCATTAAAATCTTATGGCTTTCCTGCGCCGGCACATAGTATTCCAATCGAACCAGCAAAATAATATCCGCTACCGTTACCACCGGCAAAACATACAGTAAAAGAGATTCTTTTTCAATTTTGGTATATTTTTCGCCCTTTTTTAACAGAAAAATGACCCGCACCAGCGTAAACAGAAGAATCTTGCTGATAATCGTCATGGGTATATGTGCAGATGGCAGTGTGACAATTATCGTAAGATTCTCCCCGAAAATCGCGGAAAACAAAATCATGGCAATCAATTCCGAAACGTTGGATAAGGTGCAGGCAACCGCCGCAAGAAACGCTTTAAGCAAACATTTGCCTTGAAAAAACAGGCTTGCAAGCAAAAAAGTAAAAGTAAAAACAGTTAACACATTCCAAAGGGAAACTTGGAACGTGTTAACAAAAGCCAGTATAACAGCACAAGTAAATACAGCAATGGCCTTGCTTGCCAAAACCGCAGCAGATTTCTCCCATCTATCCTTTAAATAGCGATGCAGAAACATAAAATGGATACTGTATTCCATAACGCACGTCAATGCGCCAAACAGCAGCTCAAGCATAATTATCCCCTTATATATTTCTGGAACTTCATGTTAAAATCGGTCATTCTGTCCCTTGCCAGTTTGACTTCCGTGTTGTAATCCAAAATCACTTTTGTTTTTGTAATGCTGGTAATGTGATCAAAATTCACAATATAGCTTTTTTGCGGCATACCAAACTGCTCCGGCGGCAGCAATGCCAGCAAATCGTTCAAAGCAACGCTTGTTTCATAGGTCTGTTCTTTTGTATAAATGGTCCTTTTCCTTCGGTACGATTCAATATAAATAATTTGATTGACAGAAATAAAACAGTTTTCATAAGCGCATTTAACGGCAATTTTCCGGTTCGGCTTCTGAAACTCCTGAATACAGGAAAGCACCGCCTCGTCAAACTTTTCCTGAGAAATAGGCTTTATCAGATACCTGTGCGCGTGCAGGTGGTACCCCTCCGCAGCGTATTGCTCAAAGGAGGTGGTTAAAATGATCGTAGCATCCAAACCGTTTTGTACCAGCTGTTTTCCTATTTCTATGCTGTTGACCTTGTTTTCCAGCTGAACGTCCAAAAACAAAATATCATAAATATTTTTTATCTGCCACAATTCTTCCGAAGTACAAAATTCATCAAGCTCATAATCCACATTATTTGAGACAGCAAATTTGTCCAGTTTATCACGAATAATCAAACGATGGATTTCTTCATCATCGCAAACGGCTATTTTCAGCAACAATTCCCGTCAACACCTTTACAAAAACCTCTCAAGTATTTGTGAAACTTCATATTAAAACCATCAATACGGTCCCTTGCCAGCTTTATCTCATGGGTATGGTCCATGGTAATTTTGGTTTTGGTCAGGCTTGTAACATAATCCAAATTCACAATATAGCTTTTCTGCGGCATTTCAAACTGGGCGGCCGGCAATTGCTCCAGCAGCTCCTGCAAAGACGTACCTGTCACATAAACCTGTTCCTTTGTATGTATCTTTCGTTTTCTGTGATAAGATTCAATGTAAACGATACTGTTAACGGAAATAAAATAGTTCTCATACGGACACTTCACTTCAATTTTCCGCTTGGTCTTTTCAAAATCTCTGATGCAGGATACAAGCGCTTCGTTAAAATTGGCTTGCTGTATCGGTTTTACCAAATAGCGGTGCGCCTTTAAATAATAGCCCTCTGAGGCATATTGCTCATAGGAGGTCGTAATAATGATCGTCGCGTCGATCCCCCTTTGCAGCAGACGCTTTCCCACCTCAATGCCGTTCCCGTCCTCCAGCTGTATGTCCAAAAACAGAATATCGTAAATATTCTCCATTTTCATCAGCTCTTTTGCACTGGTGAATTCGTCTATTTGATAATCAATGTCGTTTGAAACCGCATAGGCGTCCAGCTTGTCACGAATAATCAGGCGGTGGATATCCTCGTCGTCGCACACAGCAATTCTCAACAGCATATAGCTTCAACACCTTTTCATTCTTATAGAAAAATCAACCGGACATTTGTATTCGTACAGGTTCTATATCTTTCAATTACTTCAAATAAAACCCAATTCCGGATATTTTTATTATAAATAGAAAATCGAAATATGTCAAAAAAACACCCGGATTTTCCGCCTGTATATCCTTTTTATATCCATAACGCGTTTGTTACGCGTCCGCCAGCTCTCCAAGGCTCTTGGCTTTTAAATAAGCGTTGATAAAACCGTCAATATCCCCGTCCATCACCGCATTGATATTGCCCATTTCATAATTGGTACGGTGATCCTTTACCAGCGTATACGGCATAAACACATAAGAACGGATCTGGCTGCCCCAGCCAATCTCCTTCTGCTCGCCTTTAATATCCTCAATTTTATCCAAATGCTCCCGCTCTTTGATTTCCATCAGCTTGGAAACCAGCATTTTCATCGCGGTGTCACGGTTCTGGTGCTGGCTGCGCTCCACCTGGCACGCTACCACAATATTGGTCGGCAAATGGGTAATACGAACCGCCGAGGATGTTTTATTGACCTTTTGTCCGCCTGCACCGCTGGCACGGTAAACGTCTATACGCAAATCATCGGGATTGATGTCCACCTGAATGGTATCGTCAATCTCCGGCATGACCTCTAAAGAAGCAAACGAGGTGTGCCTTCTGCCCGAAGAATCAAAGGGAGAAACGCGCACCAGGCGATGCACCCCCGCCTCACTTTTCAAAAATCCGTAAGCGTTGGTGCCTTCAATCAATACAGAGGCGCTTTTCAAGCCCGCCTCTTCCCCGTCCAAATAGTCCAGGGTTTTTACCTGATAGCCGTGGCGCTCTCCCCAGCGGCAGTACATACGGTACAGCATTTCCGCCCAGTCCTGCGCTTCCGTGCCGCCCGCACCCGCATGGAACGTCAAAATGGCGTTGTTTCCGTCATATTCTCCCTGCAGCAGCGTAGAGAGCCGCTGCACCTCCAGCTCAGACTTGAACTTGTCAAACTCCGCCTGTGCTTCCTCCAGCAAAGACAGATCCTCCGCCTCGTTTCCCAGCTCTATCAATGTTTGAATATCCTCAAAGCTCTGCTTTAAAGCGTTGTATTTGGCCACCTTGTTTTTCAACGTGCTGGTACGCTGCAATATTTTCTGGGAATGCTCCATATCATTCCAGAATTCCGGCTCCGAGGCCTGTGCCTCCAGCTGTGCTATCTCTTTTTCCGCCGCTTTCAAATCCAGTGCTTCCTCCAAATCGGTCAGCGCCGGCTTTAATTCCTCTAACTCTAATTTCAGTTCTTCAAATTGCAGCATTTCACTATCACCCTTTTATTGTATTGCTCTAAAACGTTATATCATAATGTATCAATTTATTTCTTTTAATTCCAAAAAATGACCTGTGTCCATAACTGTTATATTATAGTAGAATTATCCAAGAAAGTAAAGACCATTCCGGTAATAACGTATGATTCACAGGAAATTTAAAGCAAATCATTGCAGTTTGCGGAAGAATTAGGTACAATAGAACAATAACGGACCACCACCCCTGCGCCCTTTTACGCTGCGCAGGGGATTAGGCAAGAAAGGCACGGTATGCATTATGTCAAAATATACGGGTTTAGAATGTCCTGTCTGCAAAAAAACATTCCAAAACGATGACGATATTGTGGTTTGCCCCGAATGCGGCGCGCCGTACCACAGGGCGTGCTATCAGCAGGAGGGCCGCTGCATTTACCAGGACAAGCACGGAACCGACCAGGCCTGGCAGGCGCAGGCGCATACGCATCAGGCAGCCGAAGACAAAAAATGCCCCCGCTGCGGTACTGTAAACGCGCCCGATTCCCTGTTTTGCTCCAAATGCGGCCAGTCCTTAGGCTATGACAGCCAGGCGCACGGCCAGGCACCCAACGACCCGGAGCAATCCTACACGCCTCCGCCGCCGGGTCCCGGCCCCAATGTGGGCCCCGCCGGCGCGCCCTATCCCTTTGACCCCATGGGCGGCGTAAACCCCAAAGACCACATCGAGGGAATCGAAGCGGGAGATATGGCAAAATTCGTGCAGACAAACACCCCCTACTATATGGGGCGGTTTTTGAACCTTTCCGCTTTTAAACGGAACCGCTTCCATTTTGCCGCCTTTTTATTCGGCGGCGGCTGGTTTTTATACCGCAAGCAATATACGCTCGGCGTCATTTTGACCCTGTTCCAAATCGCGGCCTCCGTCGCAGCAGGATTTTTGCAAACCTATTACACGATTCCCCTGATGAACGAGCTGCTGCCCAACGTGAACCGGGCCGCAAAATATTACTGGGGCTTCCTCCAGTCATGGGACGCCCTTTTGGCAAAATCCCCCCTGACCCTGTTCCTTGTAATGCTGCCCACCATTCTGCTCCTGCTCCAGTTTGCAGAACGGATCGTCTGCGGCATTCTGGCAAACAAACTGTATTTAAAGCACTGTGTAACGCAAATCAACCAAATCAAGGTAAATACCGCCACCCCGCAGGAATACGAGGCGCAGCTCAAAGCAAGGGGCGGCGTCAGCACGACCCTTGCTTTTTCCCTGATGATATGCTATGTTATTATCAATTTTATTCCCATGTTTTTTAATCTTTGACCACACGTCTATAAAAAATCCAAATCATAAAAGGAGCTGTCGTCATTGAAAGTAAGAAAAGCTGTGATCCCCGCCGCAGGGCTGGGGACCCGCGTACTGCCCGCCACAAAGGCAATGCCAAAGGAAATGCTCACCATCGTGGACAAACCTGCGATCCAGTACATCGTGGAGGAAGCGGTCAGCGCCGGCATTACAGACATTCTCATCATCACCAACAGAGGCAAGGATGTCATTGAGGACCATTTTGACCGGGTGCCGGAGCTGGAGGAACGCCTTCTGGCAGGCGGCGATTCCAAAAAAGCCATGCTGGAAGAAGTGGTAGACATTTCCCGCCTGGCAAATATTTATTTTATACGGCAAAAAGAAACAAAGGGCCTTGGCCATGCGGTCAGCTGTGCACGCTCTTTCGTAGGCAACGAACCCTTTGCCGTGCTGTACGGCGACGACGTTATCATTGGAGAAGACCCCGCCTGCGGCCAGCTGGTTCGCGCCTACGAGGAGTTCGGCCGCGGCGTGCTGGGGGTAAACAAGGTCTCTCCGGAGGCCATTACCAAATACAGCTCGCTGAAAGTAGAGCCTATCCGCGACAATTATTTCCTTTGCACGGACATGATCGAAAAACCCTCTCCCGACAAAATCATGTCGCTGTACTCCATTTTGGGCCGCTGCGTGCTGCCGCCTGAAATTTTCGACATACTGGAGCAGACCCCGCCCGGCGCGGGAGGAGAGATCCAGCTGACGGACGCCATGTGCCAGCTGGCCCGCCGCGACGGTATGACCGCCGTCGAATTCTCAGGCAAACGCTACGACATGGGCAATAAGCTGGGCATCATGCAGGCAAACGTAGAGCTTGCCTTAACGCATAAAGACATCGGCGGCGACTTTAAGCAGTACCTGCAGCAGCTGGCAAAAACTCTGTATTGAATAATTGACAGTGCCATAAACAGTGTGGTATAATTACTCTGTTATACTTTTATATAAATAAAGTTAACAATCCTTACTCTGCATCTGCAGGGTCTAAAGTCCAAAAGGAGGTGCAATACAATGCCAAATGTAACAAATTCTTACGAGACGGTCATCATCCTGTCCAACACTTTGGGCGATGAGGCAATTGCCGCAACAGTGGAAAAATTCAAAAAACTGATTGCTGACAACGGTGAAGTTGAATCTGTTGAGGACTGGGGCAGCCGCAAATTCGCTTACCCTATCCAAAAACAAAGCGAGGGCCATTATACCCTGATCAACTTCAAAAGCTCTCCCGAATTCCTGGCTGAGCTGGACAGAATTTACAACATTACCGACGGAGTGCTTCGTTCCCTTATTGTGAAAAAAGAAGTAAAACCCGCTAAGGCAAAAAAAGCTCCAAAACAATTTGAAGCTGCCAAGGCAGAATAATTGCCCGGGAGGAAAGTGATTCATTATGTTAAACGTTGCAATTTTAATGGGCCGTTTGGTTGCCGACCCCGAAATACGCCATACGCCGAACGACATTGCGGTCACAAGCTTTACCATCGCAGTAGACCGTACTTACGTCAAATCCGGCACGGAACGCCAGGCGGATTTCATCGACATCGTCGCGTGGCGCTCCACCGCGGAATTTATATGCAAATATTTCCGCAAGGGGCAAATGATCGCCGTACAGGGCTCTATTCAAACCAGAACCTATACGGACAAAGACAACATCAAACGAAAAGCCTTTGAAATTGTAGCGGACAACGTACATTTCGCTGATTCCAAACGTGATAACTCCGCCCCCTCCATGGGCGGCGGCGCTTATGCACAGCCCGCGGCACGTCCCGAGGTAAACAACGCTCCCGCCCCCGCTTACACCAGCGGCGACACGGGAGACTTTGAGGAAATTTTGAACGACGATGACCTGCCGTTCTAAAATTTCGGAAAATTCTGAAAATCAAATGGAAAAGGAGGCTTTACCATGTCCGAAAAGAACGAAAGACCGGAAAGAGAAGCACGCCGCGGCGGCGCACGCAAAGGCCGTAAAAAGGTTTGCAGCTTCTGTGTAGATAAAGTAGACAGCATCGACTATAAAGACGTTGCAAAGCTGCGCCGTTTTATTTCTGAGAGAGCAAAAATCCTGCCTCGCAGAGTAACGGGCACCTGCGCCCATCACCAGCGCGAGCTGACAGTCGCTATCAAAAGAGCGCGTATCATTTCATTGCTGCCGTTCAGCAGTGACTGATTAAAAATAAACCGTAAAGGTCAATACAGGGCTGCTGTATTGACCTTTCGTTTTTTACGTAAACCAATATCACAAAAAGGAGCCGTCCTATGCGTATTGATTTTCACACCCACGTATTCCCCGATAAACTGGCCGAAAAAGCCATCACCTCTATCTCACAGCACACAGGCGCCCCCTACTTTGCCAACGGAACCGTAAAGGACACGGACGAAAAGCTCAAAGCATGGAATGTGGACGTTTCCGTTGCACTGCATATTGCTACCAATCCCGGCCAGCAGCACAACGTGAATACATGGGCTGCCCAAATCCAAAGCAAAACCCGCCTGTGCTTCGGCTCTGTCCATCCGGACGCACCGGACGCCCTTGAGGAGCTGGAAAGAATCAAACAGCTGGGACTGCACGGTGTAAAGCTCCACCCTTATTTTCAATCCTTTGCCATAGACGACAAAAAAATGTTCCCTTTATATGACCGCGCCTGCGCTTTGCAGCTTCCCCTGCTGCTGCACGTCGGCTACGACCCCTCTTACCCGGGCGCCTCCGAGGGACTGCCTCACCGCCTTGCCGCCGTACTGGAGAATTTCCCCCGTTTAACGGTCATTGCCGCGCATATGGGCGGCTTTGACTGCACCCGGGAAGCCATGGAATACCTCTGGGGCAAACCGATTTACATAGATACGGCCATCGCTTCCCAATTTTGCACGCCGGAAACGCTCTGTACCATGGTCAAAAAACACGATGCCGAACGTATCCTCTTTGGCAGCGACTGTCCCTGGAGCAGTTCTCTGCAAGAAGCCCAATGGATAGAAAACAGCGGACTTTCTGCGGACGTGCTGGAGCATATTTTTTATAAAAACGCACAAAGATTGCTGCATATAACATAAAAAAAGCAAGCCAAATGGCTTGCTTTTTTTATGTCTGGTCACTTACGACCAGCACCACGCGGGCGCCGTACTGGAGCGTATCGCCCGCATTATGGTCCCGGTAACCGACCACATAACCGGACGTTTTTGTCAGTCCCGACGCATCTACACCGGAAACATCAAACCCCTGCTCCCGCAGCTGTTTTTCCGCCTGGGTGTACGCAGTGCCCGCAATATTGGGTAAAACGCGCTGGTACGGTCCCTGGCTGACCTCTACCACAACGGTACCGCCTTTTTTCATGGTGTCGCCCGCTTTGGGCGTCTGCGAAATAATATACCCCTCCGGCACCAACTCGCTGAACACATACCGGGAGGATATGACCTCATAATCCAGCACCTGCTGTTCGGCGCTGGCCTTTACCACCGTATAATTCTGCCCCACCAGGCTGGGCGCCGTAATCCGTATCTCCGAAATTTCGGAAGCCTGTGAGGAAAAAAACCGTTCCTGCACCGCACTGCTTTCGGCGTATCCGCCGGACGCGGTCAGCGACACGTTTTCACTGGCCGTTCCGGAGGAGGGTCCCAAATTCAGGTTGAAAAAAATCACAATGACCAGCGCCGCCAGCAGTACAATCAATACAGAGATCAGCACCCACACCCATGCCGGCAGCAGGTGGCGTTCCCTTGGTTCCTGAATATGCGCAGAAGCCTTCTGCCTGCGCAGTTCGTCCTCTGTCAGCTTGGGAATACTCTGGGTTTCCTCAATGACCGCCGCAATGGTGGGCGAAGCAGACAGCTCCTCCCGCAAACGTGCAAAAGTCTGGGTCCGTTTTTGCGGGTACACCTGCAAACCGTCCGCCAGCGAGGTCACTACATGGGGCGGCAGCTCCTTCAAAATCCCCGTAGGAATCAGCAAGCGGGCGTCCTCTTTCCGCTTTACCGCTTTTTCCGGCAAAGCACCCGTTAATGTGTAAAATAAAGACGCGGTAAAACCGTACACATCGGTTGCTTCCTGCAATGGCTCTGTCTGGCTGCACTGCTCCGGCGCGGCACAGCCGTTTACCAAATCCGCAGGCAGCCGGCCGCCCTCACGGCGCACGGCTTCAATGCAAAAATCCCCCAGCTTCATTTTTCCGTTTTCCATAATGCTCAGGGAATCCGGAGAGATACCGAAATGGCCTATCCCGTTTTCGTGCAGTGTGCTCAGCGCGGTCAGCACAGGCATAAACAGCTTCCTAGCAGAATTCCAATCTAAATAGCCGCCGCTTTTTTCCACAAAAAAGCGCAAAGAAACCTGTTCGTCCCAGTCAGAAACCGTGTACGCCGTACCGTTTTCCTCAAAAATATCGTAAATATGGTCTACCGCAGTCAAATCGCGCATATGGGCAACCGTGCGGGAATAATGCAAAAACCGTTCCTTGTAATCGCAGAACAAATCGCGCTGATTGGTCATGGCGTCCAGCCCGTTGCTGTCTCTTTGGCACAGCGTTTTGGGAAAATACTCGCGCACGGCGATTTTATTTTTCAGCACCTTGTCATAGCCGATATAGGTAAAGCCCTGGCTGCCGTATTTTTTCGCACTGCCTATCACATACCTGCCCTGCAAAAGCGTTTCGTAAGGTAAAGCAAAAGACATCTGCGGTTCCCCCACCGCGTGGCCGCACTTGATACAGGTATGATCCGCAAACAGCGGCTCCATGCAATGCATACATTTTCTTTCTCCCGTGCTCATGCCTTTCACCCCCCTATGCTTCTGCGCACCGCTTACCGTTTAAGCATCCAACGGATTCTCCCAATTGTGCCACACATTCTGCACATCGTCATTGTCCTCCAGAGAATCCAGCAATTTTTGCATTTTAGCAGCGACCTCCCCGTCTGTGATTTCCGTATAAGTGCTCGGCACCATTTCCACCTCCGCCGAAACAAAGGTATATCCCCTGTCCGTCAGCGTATGCAGCACCCCGCTAAATTCCTCAGGAGCCGTTTCTATCACAAACACGTCGCCGTCTGTCTGAAAATCAGAAGCGCCGGCCTCCAGGCTGTCCTCCATGACCTTGTCTTCCTCCAGCCCTTCTTTATCCACAACCAGCATACCCTTGCGCTCAAACAAAAAGGACACACAGCCCACCGTACCCAAATTGCCGCCGGATTTATCAAAATAATGGCGCACATCCGCCGCGGTGCGGTTCCGGTTATCCGTCAGAGCCTCCACGATCACAGCCACGCCGCAGGGGCCGTAGCCCTCATACACAATGCTTTCAAATTTTTCACCGTCAGATTCACCGGCGGCTTTTTTAATAATGCGTTCAATATTGTCATTGGGCACATTGCAGGCCTTGGCCTTTGCAATGCAGTCCTTTAATTTTGAATTGGAGCTCGGATCAGGGCCGCCGCCTTCTTTGACCGCCACAGCCAATTCTCTGCCGATTTTTGTAAAAATCTTCGCTTTGGCGCCGTCGGTCTTTTCTTTTTTTCGTTTGATATTATTCCATTTTGAATGTCCTGCCATAACGACTTCCCTCCTGCAAATTGTCAACAAACATCATATCATAAATCCGGCGTGTTGGCAAGCAATAATCGCCGTATCTCCGCCTGCAGGGCCGCTGTATCCGGCGGTTCGTTGTCCGTGTTTCCCACCCTGACCGCTCCTGCCAGCGCCGTATGCATCACAGAAAACATCAGCCGCAGCTGCTCTTCCATCATCACAGCGCCGCGCCCGTCGTCAGAGCCGGCCGCTGTCAATAAAAACGCCTTTTTCGGCTTTTGGAACACAGGCCGTACCCCACGGGTAACATACGCTTCATAATACTGCTGCGTCCTGTCAAACACCGCTTTCAAAGGCGCGGGAAAGCCAAGCCCATACACAGGTGCCGCAACCACTACAATATCAGCGCCGCGGTACAGGCTGTCAAACGCCCGGTAATCCGGAATACTGCACCCGGCTCTCTGTTTGCAAAATCCGCAGGCCGTGCAGGGAGCCACCTTTTCCCGGTATGCATCAAACAAATACATATCCGTATCGGGAAACATGCGGCTCCACTCCCGTAAAAACAAAGCAAGCAGGTGCCCGGTAAAACCATTCTGTCTCGGAGAACCGAACAGTATCAACATATTTTTACGCATAGACGCACCTCCGCAGTACCCATTGCCGTATAATAGTTCCATTTTTCTAAAAAAATAAGCCAAAGCAAGGTGATTCCTGCCCCGACTCAGCTCCACTTTACAAAAATACCGGTAACACCCTTTAGCAAAATCTGCAACAGCACGCTGTAAAAAACGTTTACAGCCGGGCATCCAAGCCGCACGTGACCCGGTACGTGACCTGCTTGAGACATAAGCGCAAAACAGCCCCTGCTCCCACACAAAAGCACCGGCAAAAACGCCTCTTGCCACCGCCGGCGGCAGAAAAAAAGAAAAGGCCGGACCTGGAACGCGATGTGCGTCCAGGTTCAGCCTGGTACCGGTGGCCGGACTTGAACCGGCACGGGTCGCCCCAACGGATTTTGAGTCCGTCACGTCTGCCAATTCCATCACACCGGCTTAACAACGTTTTATATTATAAACGATTATTGATAAAAAAGCAATACTTTTTTACAGTTCAAATAAAAATTATACATATAAAACGGTGATTCCCCTCTTTGTGCCAATCCTGCCGCGGCGCAAAAAGGACTGTTTACAGCGCGCCTGTACGTTTGCGCGCCGTGGTATTGCGGCAAGCAAATCACATCAATGCGCCGAATTCCTTGATCATCTGTTCCATGCTTTTGCCTTCCTGCTCTCTGTTTAAAATACGGCGGGCAGGATTGACCATGGTTTTCGCCCGCTCAAACAGGGGCTCCAAATAGCATTCCTCTCCCAGTCCGCGTTTTTGCAGTCCTTTTCTGGCAAGCTCCAGCACGTGCAGTGTCAACGCCTGTACCGCCTGCTTATCCAGCTCTGCGGGAAAATCCAGTGCAATCAGCATTTTGCGCAGTTCACAGGGAGAATACCCCTGCCTGTAAACGCTCCTGTCCCGGTACAGCAGTGTTTCCAGTTCATCAAGCATTTCCTGCAAGCCCACATGGAACGCCGCCACGCACATACTCTCACCCACGGGCTGGCAGCAGGCACTGCGGTACTCTATGGTACCCCTAAAGGTCAAATCCTCAAATTTATAGCTTCGCAAATATTCCAAATCCGAGGGCTGCGGCGAAAACAGATACGGCACAAAACGCTCTCCGTCAAAAATCATACCCTCCACGGCCTCCATACGGAAAAACTGCTCTGCAGGAATCGGGGTAAAATAAATATATTTGCCGTCCCTTGCCACGTTGAACAAAGAGGTACGCTTGATATACGCCACCAATTCCTCAATATCAGCCAGCTCAATATCGAACATACCCACATTATGGGGATTATAACCATACATACTGGAATCCCAAAAGCGGTCGCGGGCGCAAAGCAGGTCAAACTCCGGGTCCAGCAGCAGGGAATTGGAAAACAGCACCGCTTTCACAGGCTCCAAACGGTTAAAGGTGTTAATGGTACGAATCAGGTTTTCCTCCGCCACATCCAGCTGTACCTGAGAAGCACAGGAATAAGAGCCAAAATTAGGGCGGGAATGAAACGCCTTAAAGCGGGGGTGCTCCACATAAGACTCCAAATGATGCTGAATCATACGGTACCGCTGGCCCGGCAGCGCATTGTTGTCGTTATAAATACCGTAAGGGCTGACCCCCATGCCCGTCATACGGTAATGGTATTTGTCAAGCTCTTTTTCCAAGAACAAATAATAGGCTTTAAAGCGCGCAAATGCCGTATGCAAATCAGAAACAGCGCCCATGGAAAATTCCATATTACAGTAGGAATAATCAAAAGAGACCGTATCGCCCGTATCTTTATTAGAAAGACAATAAATATCGCCGTTATCGTCGCGTTTTTCCACTGCAAGCCCAAAGGCTTCCCGTAAAGCCGCCACTACCTTTTGTATCACGCCAAAATCAATTTTTTCCTGGCTCATATTCAAAATAGGCAGTTCCAATTCAATGCCTATTTTATAGCCGTTTTTGTGCTTGGTCGGCACAATATATTTTTCATAAATGGCCTTGTCTATATCAAACTGCTTCATCATACATCACCTTTCCGCCCAAAGCGCCGTTATCGTCCCCTATGTCAAAACACGACGCGCCGCATATAGCCGCCTGCGCAAAACGCAAGGGGGTCCTGCGCGTTTTACGAAACCACGCCAAAGCATACTAAATCGGTATTATTTAAATTTTATCCGCTGCCGGCAGGTTTGTCAAGTGACAAAGCAAAGCCTCCGTCCCTGCCGGCCGGCGCCGCAGCCGCTGTCCGCTTTTTATTTTTTCCCTATTTTTGCAAGCAAAGCGTCAATATAAGGCGCGCCCATTTCCTCAAAAAATTCCTGCTTATGATCTTCCCCTTCATGTATACGAATACCGTTTTTGTAAACCAGCAGCCTGTTCAGGGGAAGCTGCCGCCACGGCTGGCTGTCGTTCACAGGCGCCGTCATAAAACTGCACGTACTGCCCTCCTGGGCATAAAACAGCGTCCCTTTCATATTGGTATGCACATACATCTGTTCCGTATCAAAAAAAATCAGGTTCATTTTGTTGCCCTGCACCAAATGCGTAATCCGCTCCTCAATCACCGGAATCCGCTCAGACTGTGTCAGCGGCCGCCCCTTGTCCCTTATGGCCTGATTGACCGCGTCCAGAATAAAATAAAATACGGCTTCGCTGTCCGTATCCCCCCGGCGCAGCGGCTTATAGGGCTCCAGCATTTTGTCCTGAAAAGCCGTGCCGTTATGCATAAACGTCCATATCCGCCCGCTTAAATCCGCCTGGCGAAACGGGTGGCAGTTCACAGAGCTCATAATGCCCACCGTAGCAAGGCGAATATGCACCAATGCGCTGGTACACCACAGCGCCTCCTGCAAATAGGCGCAATATTTTGTGTCGTCCAGCGCCTTTAAAGGACTGCGGTAAACAATAGCGGCGTTCCTTTGCCAAAAGGACAGGCCCCATCCGTCCGGATGGTCCACACTGTGCCGGTAAAACAAATCACAATTGGGCCTGATATCGATTTCATCTTTGCTGTTGACTGCATACAGCTCGCACATAGCAGCACCTCCTTTCCCGGCTCGTCTCCTGATTCAAACTATGCACAATACCACAAATATGCCCGCTTAAAAAGCCGGAACGGCAATAAACAGCGGCAAAACGTAAAAGCCCACAGCGCCAATCGCAACGCTGATCCCCGCGCCTATTACGACATCACGGATAAAATGCACACCGCACAGCACCCTGGTAGCGCCTACCACACACGCCATGCAAAGGGCCAGCACACCAAAGGGAATATAAATATAAAGACAGGCCATACCGATGATAAATGCGCTTGCCGTATGTCTGCTGGGACAGGAATTGCCCTTTTTATGCTTGAGCAGCGGCTCAATGTGATACACCTCAAAGGGACGGGGCTTATCCAGCAAAAAACGCAGTATGGTCACCAAAACCAAATCCACTGCCGGCACCGCAATAAAAAACACGATCCTGCTGTCGCGGGTAAAGGCCAAAAAAGCAATAAAACACACGTATATCCCTATCAGCAGCCACGGAGTGCGCCTGCAAAAACGCAGCAGCGTTTCTTTTCTGAATTTCGTTTTACGGCAAAAATCCAGCATCGCAGCGTATTGTTTTTCACTCATGGTAACACCTCTGCCCAAAACGGCCGCACGGCGCCCTGCCCTAAACAGCGCCGCCTGCCGTAATAAAAAAGCAGTATACTGGCGTCAGCATACCGCATCATTTATCCTGCACCTTTACATTTTAAGCAAAGCGCCGCATGGAGCCATCGGATAAAAGCACAAACCTCTGCCGGCCGCGCTTTTCTTCCTAAAACAAAAGCACGCATTCCTTTTTTTCGTCGGCATTCACAGCCATACGGTCCCGCCATGCACGGCACAGAACAGCCTGCCGGCTCCCCCGGCAAAAACGGCAATCATTCAACATAATTCCAGATGATTATACTATTTTGCGTCCTTATTGTCAACACAAGCGCATGCCCGCCCGCCGCAGCCGGCAATAAAAAAGCCGCTCCGGCAATGCAGAGCAGCTTTATCGTCAGCTTAACAGGTCTTTGCGGCTGATATAAGAGGTATGCAGCAGATGATGCGCTTTTTCACTCAGCGGTTCACCCAAAAATTCTGCATAGATTTCCTTGATCGCAGGATTCTCATGAGATTTTCTGATGGGAAGCTGTCTGTCCAGCTCATACGCTGCGTCCAGTCTGGCTTTTACCTTTTTCCAGCTTCTTACCGGCGTGCCGCCGCCGCCTACGCAGCCGCCCGGACAAGCCATCACTTCAATAAAGTGATAATCCGCTTTGCCCGCGCGCACCTTGCGCAGCATATCACGGGCGTTGCTCAGGCTGTGGACCACCGCTACCTTGACTTCCAGTCCGTCCATGTCAATAACCGCTTCCTTCAGGCCTTCCACGCCGCGTACTTCCGTAAAGTCCAGCCGCGGAAGCGTCTTGCCTGTGACCACTTCATAAACGGTACGCAGGGCCGCCTCCATTACGCCGCCGGTAGCACCAAATATCTCGCCGGCGCCGCTGCCAAGTCCAAACGGGGTATCAAACGGCGTTTCCTCCAGCTCCTTAAAGTCAATGCCCGCCGCCTGTATCATATTGGCAAGCTCCACAACGGTCAGAGAAATATCTACATCCTGGTAGCCGCTGTCCTGGAACTCCGGCCGCAGACATTCAAATTTCTTCGCAGTACACGGCATAATGGAAATACTGCAAATATCCTTCGGATCCACGCCCGCTTTTTGAGCATAATACGTTTTGATAACGGAACCGAACATCTGCTGGGGCGATTTTGCGGAAGACAAATGATCCAGCTCTTTTGGAGAGAAGGTCTCGCAGAATTTGACCCAGCCCGGGCAGCAGGAGGTGATCATAGGCAGCTTTCCGCCGTTTTTCAAACGGTCAAGCAGCTCGTAACCCTCTTCCATAATAGTCAAATCGGCAGAAAAGTCGGAATCGAACACCTGGTCAAAGCCCAGCTTTTTCATGGCTGTTACCAGCCTGCCGGGACTAATGGTGCCCGGGTCCTCTCCCAAAGCCTCCGCAATGGTCAGGCGAACAGAAGGCGCCACCTGCGCCACCAGGATTTTATCGCCCATCATCTCCTTATAAATTCTGTCCGTATCATCATGTATAGTCAAAGCGCCTACGGGGCAAACCTGTACGCACTGGCCGCAGCCTACGCAGGGGGTATCCACGGTCCTCTTGTCGTACGGGGTCACTACCACCGTCTCGTAACCGCGGTTCTGCTTGGAAAAGGTGCCCACCGTCTGCAGCTCGTTGCAGGCCTCCACACAGCGGGTGCACAAAATACATTTGTTGGGGTCGCGGGTAATGCACGGAGAAGAATCATCAATCGCATAGCCGCGGGTCTCCACTTTATAGCGGAGGGGCTTGTTCATATGCAGGTCCTGCGTCAGCTTCTGCAGCTCGCACCTGCCGTTTTTGCCGCACACAAGGCAGTCCTGCGGGTGGTGAGCAAGCAGCAGCTCCAGGTTGTTTTTGCGGGCATTGAGTACCGCCGGCGTAGCGGTACGCACCACCATGCCCTCAGCAACGGGATAGCTGCACGCCGCCTGAAGCAGGCGCTGTCCCTCTACCTCTACCGCGCATATGCGGCAAACGGATTTGATTTTCTGATCCTCATGGTAACACAAGGTCGGAATTTTGATATTCGCCGTACGCGCCGCCTCTAAAATCGTGGTCCCTTCCGGCACCTGCAGCTTCTGACCGTCAATTGTAATATTCACCATGATCAATACCCCCTGTCGTGTCCGCAAGTGGAGCAGGCGCTGCCGTCCAAATGGCGGTTATAAACTTCTTCAAAATTCTGCAAGCTGGAAAGTACGGGAACGGCAGTAGAATGGCCCAGGCCGCACAGGGCGGAAACACGCATGGTGTTCGCCAAATCTTTAATGGTCTCAATATCCTGCAGCGTACCTTTTCCGCTGGAAATATGGCAAATCAGCTCATACAGCCTGGTTCCACCTTCGCGGCAGGTGGTACACTGGCCGCAGGACTCAGAACGGAAGAAATCCAGATTATTCTTAACAATATCCACCACACAGTTTTTGTCGTTGATGACCAAAATGGTACCGCAGCCCAGCCTGCCGCCAGAAGCGGATACATGGTCAATATCCAGCGGCAAATCGATCTGGTCCGGATTGATGATCGCACCGGAGCTGCCGCCAGTCTGTACAGCCAGCAGCTCGCCGTCTGCAACGCCGCCGCACACATCATATAAAATATCCTTCAGGTTCACGCCCATGGGGAACTCAAACACGCCTCTTTTGTTCACATTGCCGCATACAGTAAACAATTTGGTGCCGGGGCTGTTGGGAGAACCAATGCCGCGGTACCACTGGGCGCCGTTTAACAAAATGGGCGGAATATTGGCAAGGGTCTCCACGTTGTTCAGCGCCGTAGGCTTGCCGAACAGACCCTTTGTACCCGGATAAGGCGGACGGAACCTGGGCTCGCCGCGGTTGCCCTCAATGGATTCAAAC